>NSHR01000024.1 GCA_002737115.1 Gemmatimonadota bacterium
TCATGGCCACGAACGTGGCCCTCGGGATCGCGCTGGCCTCCATCGCCAGCGTCGTGCTAGGCGCTGGGGTCAGCGCGGCAGGCACGCCGTTGCTCGCGTTAATGAGTGAGCGCGCCCATCCGTCGCAGCGCGCCGGTGCGGCCGCCATCACGTGGATTCTCATGATCGTCGGCATCATCATCACGGCCGCGACGTCGGGGGCTCTACTCGACCCGTTTTCGTACACGCGCCTGATCGCGATTGCCGGCGGGATCGGCGGGATCGGGTTGCTGGTGGCGATGGTCGCGACGTATGGCGTGGAACGCGGCCCTCGTCCGGTGGCATCGCTGCCGACGTCGCGCGACGCGACCCCGGACTCGTTCATGACGGCGTTGCGCACGGTGTGGGACGAACCTGCGGCACGTCTGTTTGCGAGTTTCGTGTTTGTTGCGATGTTCGCGTACAGTGCGCAGGATCTGATTCTTGAGCCGTTCGCGGGCATCGCGTTTGGCATGACGCCAGGGGAGAGCACGAAACTCTCCGGTCTGCATCATGGCGGCGTCCTCATCGGCATGATCGCCGCGGCCGTGCTGGCCACGAAACGGGGCCAGCTGCGCCACTGGGCGGCGGCCGGCTGTCTGGCATCAGCCGTCACGTATGTCGCGCTGGCGGCCTCACCGGCGCTAGGCGATGTCCGGATGTTCACCGTGATCGTCCTGCTGCTCGGTCTGGCGAACGGCGTGTTCGCGATCGGCGCGATCGGTTCGATGATGGCGCTGACCGGCGACAAGCGCGATGGCCGCGCCGGTCTGCGCCTCGGCGTCTTTGGCGCGGCGCAGGCGCTGGCGTACGCGATCGGCACCATGTCGGGCGCCGTTGGTGTGGATACGGCCAAGGCGCTGCTGGACTCGCCGGTGCGCGGCTATCTTGCCGTGTTCAGTGTGGAGGCGGTGCTCTTTGCCGCTTCGGCGTTTCTCGCGCTGCGCAGCGCGTCCAGCGAGCGCGCCAACAGTGTATTCCGTGAGCGTGCAGAATTCCTCCCGGCGGTCCTCCAGTGATGCCCCTGGTTTCCGTGCGTCGGAGCACCGTGTTCACACATTGTTTGAGGGATGTCGCATGAGTGACATGCAACCGCTCGAGCTGTACGACGTCGTGGTGATCGGCGGCGGCCCGGCCGGCGCTACCGCGGCGTATGAGATTGCGCAGGCTGGCCGGTCGGTGATGCTGCTCGATCGCGCCGGGCGCACGAAGCCGTGCGGTGGCGCGGTCCCTCCTCAGCTGCTGCGCGATTTTGCGGTGCCGGAGTCGTTGATGGTCGCCCAGATCGACACGGCGCGCATCATTTCCCCGACGTCGCGCACCGTGGACATCCCGGTGGGCGACGGGTATGTAGGTATGGTCGACCGCGATGTGTTCGATGAGTGGCTTCGCACGCGGGCCGCGCAGGCCGGCGCCGATCGACAGGTGGGGACCTTCACGCACTTTGCCCGGGGAGCCGATGGCATCCCGGTCGTGAGCTACACCGATGGGCGCTCGCGGTCTGGGGAAACGCGCCAGGTGCGAGCCCGGATGGTAATTGGCGCCGATGGCGCGCTCTCGCCAGTGGCACGGCAGTGCATCCCGAATGCGCACAAGGCCAAGCACGTGTTCGCGTATCACGAGATTGTGAAGTCGCCGGTGGCTGGTGACACGGCCAACTTCGGGGCGGCCCGTTGTGACGTGTACTATCAGGCCCCGCTGTCGCCGGACTTTTACGCGTGGGTGTTCCCCCATGGCGAGACGACGAGCATCGGGACGGGTTCATTGCAGAAGGGCTTTGGACTTCGGGCGGCTGTGGCGAAACTGCGCCGGGACACGGGGCTTGACCGCGTCGAGACGATCCGCAAGGAAGGCGCACCCATCCCGATCAAGCCACTGCCGCAATGGGACAACGGTCGCGACGTGGTGTTGGCCGGCGACGCGGCTGGGGTTGTCGCGCCGGCCAGCGGGGAAGGTATCTTTTATGCGATGACCGGCGGGCGGTTTGCCGCGGAGGCGGTGTTGGATGCGTTAACCACGGGGAATGCGAAGGCATTGCGCGGGGCACGTCGTCGCTTCATGCGCCGGCACGGTCCCGTGTTCTTCGTGCTCGACGTGATGCAGACGTTCTGGTATCGGAACGACAACCGCCGTGAGCGTTTCGTGGCGATCTGTCGTGATCGTGATGTGCAGGAACTGACGTTTGATGGCTACATGAACAAGCAGCTGGTACGGGCCAAGCCACTCTCGCACGTGAGAATCTTCTTCAAGAACCTCGCGCATTTGACTGGTCTGGCGACCACGTGAGCACCCCCCCCGAGTCCGCACTGCGATGCTGATATCGATCGCCATCGATTTTCATCAGGCCGACGTCGCGACGCGTGAGCACTTCCATTTGTCGGAAGAGCGGCTCACGCAGTTGTACCGGACAGCGAGAAGCGAAATCGTCACCGAGGCCGCGCTGATCTCCACGTGTAATCGCACGGAGCTCTACGCGTGGGTGGACGGCGACGATCCCACGCTGATTGACCGTGCCGTGCGGACGCTGGCGCGACGGTGGATGCGGACGCGCGCCGAGGGCGATCAGCTGCTGCAAGCGGCGACGCGCCGCGTGGGGATCGACGCGGCGCGACATGTGGTGCGAATCGCGGCGGGGCTGGAATCACAGGTGCTTGGCGACGGCCAGATCCTCGGGCAACTGAAGGCGGCGTACAAGCGGGCGTCCCGCGGCCATTCCGCCGGCCCCGTGCTGCATCGTCTGTTCGAGACCGCACTGCGTGCAGGCAAGCGCGTGCAGACCGAGACGTCGCTCACGACCGGCCGCAACTCTATCGGCGCGGAAGCGGCCATCACCGCCAACCAGCGCTTCGGAAATCTCGAGAATGCGCGGTGCCTGCTGGTCGGTGCGGGCAAGACCGGTGCGCGCGCGGCGAAGCAGCTGCACAAGCTGGGTGCGCGCGATCTCGTGATCGTGAATCGGACCTTCGAGACGGCGCAGGAACTCGCCAAGTTTGTCGGCGGGCGAGCTGCGCCGTTCGAGACCCGCCATGTCGAGGCGGCCATGGCCGACGTCGTCATCGTCGCCACCGGCAGTGAGGTCCCCGTGATCACGACCGAGGGCCTTGCCCGTGGGCGCGAGGCGTGTGCCGCGACGGGGTACGCGCTGCTGCTGATGGATCTGAGCCTCCCCCGCAACATTGATCCGGCCGTGGCCGAGCAGCCCGGGATCACGCTGGTTGACCTCGACACACTGCATCAGCCGATCCTCACCGCGGAGACGATGCGTCGCGATGCGGCACCGCTCGCCGCGGACATCTGCGAGAGCGAAATCAGTTCGTTCATGGAGTGGGTCGCGAACATGCCGGCGCGCGACGCGATCAAGCCGCTTCGGACCGCGCTGGAAGACGTCGCCCGTCGTGAGGTTGCCTTTGCCGCAAAGGATGCCGGCATCGCCGAGCGTACCGCGTCGCGTATCGTCGCCAAGCTCTTGGCGGGGCCGATGGCGGCGCTACGGCGTGCCGTGCAGCGAGGTGAGCCGCTCGATGCCCAAGCGATGATGTTGCTGGAGATGTTCTCACCGGCGGCAGCCCCTGCGCCCCGTGCCGTCCGGCCCGCGCGCACCGCCGCGCCGAAGCCCGCTGTTGTCGCCGAGCACGTTCCGCCGCCGCCGGTTGCCCCCCCCGAGCGTCGCCCTTCAACGGTTCTTTCACCGGAGCAGTTCACGTGAGTGCTACGCCCGCCCAGTCGGTTCCTGCGAATGATCTGCTCTTGCGTGCGCTCCGGCGTGAAGCCGTCGAGCGCCCGCCGGTGTGGATGATGCGTCAGGCGGGACGGTATTTGCCGCAGTATCGCGCGGTACGCGCGAAGTCAGATTTCCTCACCATGTGCCGAACGCCAGAGCTGGCGGTGGAAGTGACGTTGCAGCCGCTCGACCTGGTCGGCGTCGATGCGGCGATTATTTTCAGCGACATTCTGGTCATTCCGGAAGCCATGGGGATGCACCTCACGCTCGACGAAGGGATCGGCCCGCAGTTCCCATCTCCCCTTCGCGCGATGAAGGATCTGGACCAGCTGCACGCCGTCGATCCGCAGGAGCATCTCAGGTACGTGCTCGACGCGCTCAAGCTGGCCCGCCGCGAAATCGATGGCAAAGTGCCGCTGATCGGATTCGCCGGCTCGCCGTGGACGCTCGCGGCGTATATGGTGGAAGGCAAAGGCACCAAGCAGTTTGCCGTGGCCAAGCGCATGCTGTACGAGGCCCCCGAGATGGCGCACGCGTTGCTCGGCAAGATTGCCGACGCGGTGGGTGAGTATCTCGTGGCGCAGGTCGGAGCCGGAGCGCAGGTGGTGCAGCTGTTCGAATCGTGGGCCGGTGCCCTCGGCCCCGACGAGTTCCGAACGTTCGCCCTGCCCTATCTCGCCCGCTGTGCGCAGAAGGCCCGTGAAGCCGGTGTGCCCGTGATCGTGTTCGCGCCCGGCGCCGGATGGGCGCTGGCGGAAATCGCCGCCGCCACCAACGCCGATGCGATCGGTGTGGACTGGCATACGTCGCCGCTCGATGCGCGCCGTCAGCTCGATCCGTTCCGCGTGGCAATGCAGGGCAATCTCGATCCGTGCGCCCTGTACGGGCCGCCGGCCGAGATCCGTCGTCGCACGCACGCGATGATTCGTGCCTTCGGTCCGGTTGGACACATTGCGAATCTGGGGCACGGTATCCTGCCGGACGTGTCGCCGGCGCACGCGCGCGCATTCATCGACGCCGTCAAGGAGTTTTCGTGGACCGCGGAGGAGATCGCCGCGCAGCCGGAGGCGCAGTCGTTGGCGTGGGCGAACCAGTTGGCGGCGAGTCGGTGAGCGTGGCGGTGTTGCCAGCGGCGGTGCAACCAACCGCCCCATCGGTCGCGACGCGCCGAGGCGACGCCATTCGCTGGATCGCGGGCCTCCATGATGAGTTGACCTCGTTTTTTGGTCGGCTCGATCGTGGCGGGACCTTCGCGGAGGACCGGTGGGAGCGCCCCGGCGGCGGCGGCGGCGTGGCCCGCGTGATGACCGACGGTGTCACCTTCGAGAAAGCCGGCATCAATCGCTCCGCGGTGATGGGTGAACTACCAGAGCTCGCCGCGCGTCGGCTTGGTGGACAGGGGGCGGCCGCTGGCGCGACGCACTTTTTCGCGACCGGTGTGAGCCTCGTGGTGCACCCGCGCAGCCCGAAGGTGCCGACGGTGCATTTGAACGTGCGCTATTTCGAGCTGACAGATGAGCACGGCCACCTCACGGACTGCTGGTTTGGTGGCGGCACCGATCTGACGCCGTTTTATCCGCACGTCGAAGACGGGGTCACGTTTCACCGTGCGCTCCGCGACATGGCCAATCGCCATCACGCGCGCTTCTACCCGGACTTCAAGCACTGGTGCGACGAGTATTTCGTGAACGTGCATCGCGAGAATGAGGCGCGCGGGATCGGTGGCATTTTCTTCGACCATCTCCGTCCCGACGATAGCACGCACGGTCTCGATCACGACGGCGCACAGGCGTTCGTCAGCGACGTGGCCCGCGTGTTGCGGCATGCCTATGAGCCGATCGTCGAGCGTCGTCGCGACGAAGCGTTCAACGAGGCCGAACGCGAGTTCCAGCTCGTGCGTCGTGGGCGGTACGTGGAGTTCAATCTGGTGCATGATCGCGGCACGATCTTCGGGCTGCAGACGAACGCGCGGGTGGAGAGTGTGCTCATGAGCCTACCCCCGCTCGCGATGTGGCAGTACGCCCCGCGGTACACCCCGGATTCTTTCGAAGATCGACTAGTGCGGCTGCTAGCGCCCCGCGACTGGGCCACGGACGTCACCGGAGCATGACCCATGCGTGCGTTGGCTGACCATCGCGACATCGTGCCATCCTCCGATCAGGACGCGGGCGACCATCGGTCGGTCGCGGTCGTTGGCGCTGGGATCACGGGACTCGTGGCCGCGTACGAACTCCGCCGGCGGGGGGTCAACGTCACGCTGTACGAAGCGAGTGGCCATGCCGGTGGCGCCATTCGCACGTCGCGCACCGACGGCTTCCTGGCGGAGCACGGCCCCAACTCCTTCGTGACGTCGGCGCCGGTCGAGGCGCTGATGACGCAGCTCGACCTGCAGGAGGATGTCGTCGAGGCGAATCCCTCGGCGAACCGTCGATACGTCGTGCGCGACGGCACGTTGCTGGCATTTCCGATGACGCCGGCGGCGATGCTGACGACGCGGCTCTTCTCGCTGCGCGCGAAGCTGCGGGTGCTGTTGGAGCCGCTGGTGCGTCGTCGCGCCACGGACGGCGATGAATCGGTCGCCTCCTTCGTGCGACGACGGCTCGGGCCCGAGGTGCTGGACTACGCGGTCGATCCGTTCATCTCCGGGATTTTCGCGGGCGACACCGAGACCCTGAGCATGGTGCACGCCTTCCCGCGACTGTTCGAGCTCGAGCAGCAGCATGGGTCGCTGTCGGCGGGGCTCATGGCAACGCGCGGCCGGATGCCGTCCACGGCCAGTGCCACGGACGAGGCCGAGGGACCGGAGACCGTTCCGCCCCCGCCGACGCGAGCCCGGTTGATTTCGTTCGTCGATGGCATGCAGACCCTACCCGACGCGCTTGCGGCCTCGTTGGCGAGTGCGCTGCGCGTGGGATGCCCCGTTCGCCTGCTGCATCGCCATGAGGGCCGGTGGGTGGTTGAGTCCGGGCAGGATGGCGATACCCGTGCCCACACCGTGGACGCGGTAGTCATGGCCACGCCAGCGCACGTCTTGGCCGCGATGGAATTGCCCGCCGCGATTCGCAAGCACGCCGCGCTCGTCGAGCGTGTCGAGTATCCGCCGGTGAGCACGCTCACGCTTGGCTTTGCGCGAGCGGACGTGGCGCACGCCCTCAACGGGTTCGGCATGCTGATCCCGTCGAAAGAGAAGCGCAGCATTCTCGGCGCGCTGTTTAGTTCGTCGCTCTTCCCCGAACGCGCCCCCGATGGCTACGTGGCTATCACCTGCTTCGTGGGTGGCACCCGCATGCCTGAGCGAGCGCGCGAAGACACCGATCTGCTGGTGGAGCGCGTGTTGATTGATCTGCGGCAATTGATCGGGGTGCGCGGCGAGCCGGTGTTTGCCAAGCATGTGTACTGGCCGCGGGCGATCCCGCAGTACACGGTGGGCTACCAGGCGGTGAAGCAGGCGGTCGATGAGACCGAGCTCGCCAACCCGGGGCTGTACCTCGCGGGGAACTACCGCAACGGCGTGTCGGTGGGTGACTGCGTGGCCAGCGGACAGCAGATCGCGCAGCGGGTGGCGAGCTACCTCACCCGCGCGGGCTGACCGCGTCTAAGGCGGCGACGGGACTGCACCGAAACAAGATGTCGGGGTACGCGACGGTTGCCGCAGGCTGGGTCACCGCGTAGCGTCCCTGCATGTCCGCACTCGATCTTCTTTGCATCGCGCCGCATCGTGACGATGCGGAACTCACCTGTGGCGGCACGCTCATCAAGGCGGTCGACGCCGGTCACCGCGTGGGTGTGCTCGACCTGACCCAGGGCGAGATGGGCACGAAGGGCTCGGCCGATTTGCGGGCCGCCGAGGCGGCTGAAGGAGCCCGGGTGATGGGGCTGCACGTGCGCGAGAATCTCGGACTCCCCGACAGTGGGATCAGCAATACCGATGAGACGCGCGGCCTCATGGTGCAGGTCCTGCGCCGGTTGCGTCCCCGCGTCGTGATCATTCCGGCGCCGCGCGGTCGGCACCCCGATCATCGTCGCACCACGGAGCTGGCGCGCGACGCCTGTTTTCTGAGCGGACTCGCGAAGTATCAGCCGGGCGATCATCCGGCGTTCCGTCCGTTCAAGCTGCTGCATGTGGTGACCTACCGCGAGGACGCCATCAAACCGTCGTTCGTGGTCGACATCAGTGCGCAGTTCGCCCGCAAGCTCGAGGCAATCAAATGCTATGGCTCACAGTTCGACGGCACGACGCAGGCCGGCGAAGTGTATCCGAATGGTGAGCCGCTGTATGACATTGTCACGCATCAGGCGGCACACTACGGGTCACTCATTCGCGTGCAGTACGGCGAGCCGTTCTACACGGACGAAACTCTGCAGATCGACGACGTTACGACGCTTGGCGTCTCCACGTTCTGAATGCACTCCCCTCTTCGCAGACCATTCCCATGAGTGAAAGCGCGCACGGACACCCGTCGAGCATCGACTACGGCAGCTACTTGCGTCTGCCGGAGCTGTTGGAGCTCCAGACGTTGCAGTCGTCACCCGAACATCCCGACGAGCTGCTGTTCATCGTGGTGCATCAGGCGAGTGAGCTGTGGTTCAAGGCGCTGCGCCACGAGATGGACACCATGATCACGGCGCTCGAAGGGTTCGACACGATGCGGGCGCTGCTCGCCGTGCAACGCGTGAACGTGCTCACGGAAATCATCGCGCAGCAGCTCACGGCACTCGACACCCTGCCCCCACAGCGGTTCGCGCAGTTCCGCGGCTATCTCGGGTCGAGCAGCGGTTCGCAGAGCGCGCAGTTTCGTGCCATCGAAGCGACGGCCGGATTGCGCGACCCGCATTTTCTGGCGGCCATCACCGAGCACGGTGAACCGCCCGCGGTCGTGAAGGAAGCGCTGGCCCGTCCGGTGCTGCAGTCGCTGGTGCTGGCGTTGATCGAGCACGAGCAGATGGACTTGGCCGAGCTTTATATGGGACCGGGACCGACGCCGATGTTCCTGCTGGTCGAAGGCCTGTTGGAGTTCGAGCAGCGGTTCGCGCGCTGGCGTTTCCTGCATGTGCAGCTCGTGGAGCGCATTATCGGTCCGGGTACGTTCGGTACCGGCGGTACGCTGGGCGCGAAGTATCTCTCGCGTACCATGAGCCACCGGTTCTTCCCGGAGCTGTGGGCAGTGCGGTCGAAGTTCTATGGGGCGGCGAAGCCCTCATAAATGTTCTTTGATATCAGTGTGCCGTTTGCTTCAACCACGCCGCCGTGGCCGGACGACGTGGGGTTTTCGTGCGGGTGGACGTGCCGTCGCGAAGAAGGCAGCAGTGTGAACCTGGGTGTGCTGTCCACCAGTGCGCATGTGGGCACGCATGCCGATGCGCCGTTGCATGTGCGGTCATCGTGGCCGGCGTCGGAGTCTTTACCGGCGGCGGTGTTCGTGGGGGAGGTGGAGCTGATTGCGCTGCCAGCCGATCACGATGCGGCAGATGACATCACGATTCCGGTACTGCAATCGTTGTTGGGCGCGCATGTGCCCACGCGCGTGATCGTGCGCACGGGGCACTCGGTGGCCGGTGGCGCGTTCCCGGCGAACTGGCCGGCGCTGCGCGAAGACGCGGCGACGTGGCTGGTGCAGTATGGGCTCACGCTGTGGGGTGTGGATGCCCCCAGTGTGGATCGTCGCACGAGTACGGCGTTACCGGTGCATAACGCGATATTCGGCGGCGGCGCCTTCGTGCTGGAGAATCTCGCGCTCGATGCGGTGCCGGTGGGGCGCTACGAATTGCTGGCGCAACCGTTGGCGGTGCATGGTGCTGACGCGGCGCCGGTGCGGGCGCTGCTACGGGCGTTTCGGGAGGCCTAAGGCGCGAGCGGCCTCGCGGTGGCGTCGGGGTGGCGTCGGGGTGCCCTCCGTCCCCACTTCGCTTATTTTAACGGATGACTCAGCCCGTGTACCTGGATCACGCCGCCACCACCCCGGTGCGCGACGAGGTCATGGCCGCCATGGCACCATACTTTGGCGCGCGGTTCGGCAATCCCTCCAGCGTGCACCGTTGGGGCCGTGAAGCCCGCGTGGCGCTTGATGAGGCGCGTGAGCGAGTGGCGGCGTGTCTTGGCGCCCATGCCGACGAAGTGTGCTTCACGTCGGGCGGCACCGAGGGCGACAACTTCGCCATTTTGGGCCCGTTCCGGACGCTGCGCGCCCAGGGGCGCGACGCCGCGCTTACCACCCCCCTCGAGCACAAGGCCGTGCTAGCGGCGGTGCATCAGGTGGCGCACGAGGGCGGTGAAGAACGTCTCGTGCGCGTGTCACATGACGGCCTCGTGGATATGGCGCACTTCACTGCGCTGCTCGACGAACGCGTGGCCGTGGCCAGCGTGATGTGGGTGAACAACGAAGTCGGGGTGATGCAGGATGTGCCGGCGTTGGCCGCACAATCGAAGGCTACCGGTGCGCTGTTCCACACCGACGCGGTGCAGGCGTTCGGAAAGGTCCCGATCAATGCCCGGCACACGCCGTTCGACCTGCTCACGATTTCGGGACACAAGTTCGGCGCGCCGAAGGGCATCGGCGTGCTGTTCATTCGCCGGGATACGCCGCTCGAGCCGATGTTTCACGGCGGCTCACAGGATCGTGGCCGTCGCCCAGGAACTGAGAACGTGGCCTTCGCCGTCGGTCTCGCCACGGCGGCTGAGCTGCTGCTGGCCGAACACGACGTCGAGCACGCGCGGTTATCGACGATGCGCGCGATGCTCGAGCAGGGACTGCGGGAGCGGATCCCTGACGTGATCATTCACGGAGCGGGCGCACCGCGTGCCCCCCACATTACGAACCTGTCGATTCCTGGCACCAGCAGCGAGTCGATGCTGATGGCCCTCGACCTGCGCGGCATCGCCTGCAGTGCGGGCTCGGCCTGTCAGAGCGGAAGCATGTCGGCCTCTCACGTGCTGACCGCGATGGGCGTTGCGCCCGACATCGCGAATGCGGCGGTGCGCTTGTCGCTGGGCTCCCTGAGCACCGAGGCCTGCGTGCAGCGCACGCTCGACGTACTGACCACGCTGGCCGAGAAGTCGCGGGTGGGTAAGGCGGCGAGCGCGTCGTGCGCGTTCGAGCCCGTCACATTCTGAGCGGCGCGATGACGAGCGCATCAGTGCATGGCCGGTTGCCGCAGAAGGGGGAGCGCGTGCTGGTGGCGATGAGCGGCGGCGTAGACTCGTCGGTGGCGGCGGCGGTGCTGATGGACGCGGGATGCGACGTGGTCGGCGTGACGATGAAGCTGCACGAAGATGGCAAGGATATTCCCGACCGTCCGTGCTGTTCGCTCGACAGCACCAGTGATGCGCGACGTGTGTGCGAGAAGCTTGGGATTCCGCACTACGTGACGAACCTGGTGGATCGCTTCGGGCATGATGTGCTCGATGACTTCGTGCAGGAGTACGCACGCGGCCGCACCCCGATTCCCTGCGTACGCTGCAATACGTTTACGAAGTTCCGCGACTTGCTGCACAAGGCCGACGATATCGACGCGCCGTGGCTCGCCACCGGACACTACGCGCGCATGGGCGTGCTGGCCGACAACCGCGACGCGCGCGTGATGTTGCGTGGCCTCGATCCGGCCAAGGACCAGAGCTATTTCCTGTGGGGCATCGAGCGCCCGGTGCTGTCACGCCTGGTGTTGCCGGTGGGCAATCAAACCAAGGCGGAAACGCGCGAGATCGCGCGTCGCTTTGGGCTACGCACGGCCGAGAAGCCGGAGAGTCAGGACATCTGCTTCGTGCCCGACGGTAATCATGTGCGTGTGCTCGAGGAGCAGCTTGGCGCCGACGCCCCTGCCCTCTCGGTTGGGCCGCTGCGTTTGGTGAGCGGCGAGGTGATCGGCGAGCATCAAGGCTTTGCGCGCTACACGATCGGCCAGCGAAAGGGGCTGCCGGGTGGATTCGCCGAGCCGATGTTCGTGGTGGAGATCGTGCCGGGTGAACGCGCGGTGGTGATCGGCCCGCGCGAGGCGCTGCTGGGGCGCGGGCTGGAAGCGCGTGAACTCAACTGGCTGGTGGAGCCGCCCGTGGTCGGCGCGCAGGTGCAGGTGCAGGTGCGTAACCGCTCCGCGGCGGCGCCGGCTACGATTGTGCGAATGTCGGGTGAGGCGATCGAACTCGCGCTCGACGAACCGGTGCACGCAATTTCGCCGGGGCAGTCGCTGGTGATTTATGACGGCGACATCGTGCTGGGTGGTGGCGTCATCGAGCGCGGCATGCGCGCGGCGCCGAGCCGGCGGCTGCCGATTCTGGCGGCGTAGCGTTGGTTGCTCCTGCTTCGGCGAGATCGTTGAACGGATCACGCAGAGTTGCAGAGGGCGCAGAGCACACAGAGAAAAACACTATTGTTCTCTGCGACCTCTGCTCCTCTGCGTACTCTGCGTGATGCTTTTTTGACTCGCGTCTCACTCCACCCTCGCCGCAAGCTCCCCCGCCGGCACCGTCATCACGGCCACGAGCATGTCGGCGGTGACGTTCAGCAGCGTCTTGAACATGTCGGGGAGCGTGTCGAGTGCGATCATGATGCCGATGCCTTCCACCGGCAGGCCTATGCTGGCGTAGAGTGGCACCTGCAGCAGCATGCCGCCACTGGGGATGCCGGGGGTGCTGAAGTTCAGCGCGACACTGCTAGCGGCCACGAGGGCGATGCTCGACACCGGCAGGTCGATGCCGTACAGCTTGGCCACAAACAGCGCGCCCACCACCCAGTAGATCGCGCTCGTGAGCTTGAATACCGACGCGCACAGCGGCAGCACGAAGCCGGTGGCGGTGGCCGGCAAGTGCAACACATCGGTCGCGCCCTTCACCATCGCTGGCAATGACGCCAGTGAACTGCGCGTGCCCATGGCGACCACTTGCGACGGGATCAGCGCGCGCGCGAAGTCGCGCAGCGGCACGCGGCGCGTGATGCCCATGACGCTATACAGCGCCGCCGTGGCCACCAAGTGGAGCACGATCAGCACCATGATATAGAAGCCGATGGCACCAAGCACCGACGTGCCGAGTTTTTGACCGAGCACGGTGGCCAACGCCAAAATGCCGATGGGCGCGATGGCGAGCATCCAGCGCACGACCACCAGCATCGTGTCGGCCATCCCGCGAAAGAAGGCCAACTGTGCGGCGCGTGGCCCGTCGCTCACTTTGCCCAGCGCGAATGCATAGAGCAGCGTGAATAACACCACGGGCAGCAGCGTGCCGTCGGCGGCGGCCTTGATGGGATTGAGCGGAATGAGCCCCAGAATCCACGTGCGCAGCGAGAGCGCATCGGCGGGCGGAATGTCGATCGACGCCGTCGCGCGCAGCCCTGCGGTGGCCTCAGGATCGAGCACCAGCGTGTCGAACCAGGGCGGCGCCACCAGCGCGGTAAAGATCGCGCAGACGATGGCCAGTCCCAGCATCCACCCGAACGCTTTCGCGCCCACGCGGCCCGTCATGCTGGTGTCACCTCCGCCCGCGACGCCAACGATCAACAGGGGCACGACCAACGGGATCACCGTCATGCGCACGGCACTGATCCAGGCGGTGCCGATGACGTCCAGCACGCTGATCAATCCGCGTGTGAACGCGGAGGGCGACGCGTCATGCGAGAGCCACATGCCCAGCGCGAGGCCGAGCAGGAGCCCAAGCGTGACCTGAACGGCTTGCGATCGTAGCGGACTGCGGCGGGAACTGCGGGCTGAATCTGGAGCGGTGACCATGCGCGCGAAGCTACTTCAGCGCGCACGCCTCCGCGAGCCGCGAGCCCTTAGAAGCCGAAGCCGGCCGACCAGGTGACCACCTTCTTGCCGTGGGACGCGCCACCGGCGTCGTGACCGAGACGCACGTAGTAGCCGATCTCGCCACCGAGCACGAGTACCGGCCAGAGATGCACGGCCCCTCCCACGTAGGTGCGACGCGCCGTGGCATTGAGGGGATCACCAAAGGTGCGGAGGATGCCACCGGTGATGGCGCTGCCGGTGCCCAACGATCCGTAGGACGTGGCGAGTCCGATCGACGCGCCCGCGCCACCGAGACCGACCTTCGCGACGGCGAGCGCACAGAGATCGAGACGATCGCCTTCGTAGATCATGCCCCCGCCGTACGACACGGCCCATTTGAACGGCGCGCCGTAGGTGACGCCGCCCATGCACTGTCCAACGCGCCAGCGCATGTCGGGCGTGCTGGGCGCGGCCAAAGCCGTCGCTCCGGCGGGCGTGGGCATGATCTGCGCCTGCACGGCCCGCGCCACGAGGGCCGAGGCGCTGGTGCAGGCCGCGAACGCGATCGCCCATGCGAGCCCGCGCGAGTGACCGCTCAAAACTTCATCCCACCAGCTTCGGCAAATTCACGCATCGCTTTTTCCTGTGCTTCGGTGAGCGTTTCGGGAACGGTGATGGTGACCTCGACCAGCAGGTCCCCCTTCTTGCCGTCTTTCTCGATGCCCTGCCCGCTGATCTTGAAGCGCTTACCCGCCGAAGTGCCGGCGGGGATACGAATCGCGACCTTTTTTTCGTCGAGCGTCTTCACGCTGATGCGCGAGCCGAGCGTGGCCTGGGCGATGTTGATCGGCACCGTGGCGACCACGTCGAGTCCTTCGCGCTTGTAGAAGCGATCCGGGGTCACGGTGAAGGTGATCACGAGATCGCCCGCCTGACCACCAGCAGCCCCTTTGCCACCTTGGCCGCGCAGGCGCACCTTGGCGCCTGTTTCCGCGCCGGAGGGCACCGCAATGAGCACCTTGCGCGATACGCGCGTGTCGCCGGTACCACGACAGGTGGAGCACCGTGCCGTGGGCACGCTCCCGCGACCGGCACAGACCGGGCACGGACGATTTACCGCGAAGCTCCCCTGCCCGAACGAGATGACCCCGCGACCGCTGCATTCGCTGCACGGGCGCGACTGCGCCCCGGGCGCGGCGCCGTTACCATGGCAGGTGGCGCACTCTTCGTTCACTTCGATGTCGACGGGCACCTTGCCACCGACGGCGGCCACCCGGAAGGGGACTTCCACCATCTGTTCGATGGACTGACCGCGTTCCGGGCCTCGTGCGCGCTGACGCCCCGCGCCGGCGGCGCCGCCGAACATGGACGAGAACAAATCGCCGAGTCCGCCGATGCCACCGACGTCGAAGTCGTTGAACGTGCCCGCACCCGGCTGTCCCGGGCGCGCGCCGGACGCCCCAGGCCGCGACGACGGCCGTGTCCCGCCGAAGCCACTCATGCCGCCAAAGGCCCCCAGGCGACGCATGTCGTCGTATTCCCTCCGCTTGTCCGGATCGCCGAGGACGTTGTGCGCTTCGGAGATGCCCTTGAAGCGTTCGGCGGCCTTGGGGTCGTTCTGATTCGCGTCGGGATGATGCTGCTTCGCCAGTCGCCGGTACTGCTTCTTGATCTCGTCGGCGGTGGCCGTGGACGAGACCCCGAGCACTTGGTAGAAGTCCTTCGCGTTAGCCATGCTCAACGCGCCCTCAGGCGCCGGTCCACTGCTTCACCACCACGCGCGCCGGACGGAGCACGTGGCCATTAATGACGTAGCCGACCTGAAAGCAAAGGGCGACGACACCGTCTTCGTCAGGCCCCACGGCGGGTGCGGTGCTGACCGCCTCGTGCTTGGCGGGATCGAAGGGGTCACCAGTCGGGTCGATGACTTCGAAGCCGTGTCCGGCGAGCGACTTAAAGAGTTTTTTCTCGATGAGCTGCATGCCGTCGATCACGGAGTTGGCGTCGACCGTATTGGGGTCGACGGCGGCAAAGCGCGTGATGTCGTCGAGGCCATCGAGCAGGCCGCGCACGAGTTCGCCCTGTGCACGCCAGCCGGCCTCCTGCCGCTCCTTCACGGCACGACGGCGGAAGTTGTCGTATTCGGCGGCAAGTCGCAGATACTTGTCCTTCTGCGATTCGAGCTCGCGCTGCGCCAGCTGCAGGTCGTCACCGTCTTCGATCGGCGGCTGCACCGTGGCGGTTTCCTGCGTTTCCATCGGATCCATGTTGTCCACCGGAGCGTCAGACATCGGGTCGGTCATGATAGGCGTACGGGATTCATCGGCGTAAAGTTTGCGCGCGTTGCGGAGTGCATGATTCCGCGCGTCGCTCAAAGAAACGGAGAGACCGGCGTGGGCGTCAGCCCCGGGCGGTCCATCCAACGGCATCCTGATCGTGTTCGAACGCACAGCGCAGGCGATCGAGCGCCAATTGGGCCGCACGATACCGGATTTCCGAACGGTCACCCGGGAGGACGGCACGCACGGCATGGACCTCGCCATCGCAATCGACGGCCACCCACACGGTACCCACCGGCTTCTCGGGAGTGCCGCCGTCTGGGCCGGCGATCCCGGTGATGCCGATCCCGATGTTCGTGCCGAACCGCCGGCGCGCCCCGGTGGCCATGGCCCGAGCCACTGGCTCGCTGACGGCCCCGTGCGCGTCCAGATCGCTCTGTGAGACGTCGAGCTCGCGAACCTTGACAGCATTCGCATAGGCGATCGTTCCGCCCTGTACGACCCGGCTGGAGCCCGGCACGGCGGTCAGGCGCATGCCGAGCATGCCGCCGGTGCAGCTTTCGGCCACCGCGAGCGTGAGGTCGCGCGCGGCGCATTCACCGAGCATGAGCGCCGCCAGGTCATCGTCGCCTTCGCCGTAGATGAATCGGCCTACTTTTTCGCGCACGAGCCGAGCCGCCTCGGTGAGCGTGGCCTCGGTCTCGCGGGCCGGCAGGCGGTACGACGTGAGCCGCAGATCGACGCCGTCATTGCCGGGGAGGTAGGCCAACGAGAGCCCGTTCACGCCGCGGGCCAGCTCGCCGAGCTTATCAGCCAGCGCCGACTCGGCGATGTTGGCGGTGCGCAGCGTGCGCGCCCGAATGACCGGGCCACCCAGCGGCAGCCGGTCGCGCAGGTGTGGGATGATGGTGTCGGCGAGCATGCCGCGCATTTCGCGGGGCACGCCGGGGAGCATGGCGACCCAGCGGTGCTGCGCGTCTTCAAGCCAGATGCCGGGCGCGGATCCATGGCGATTGGGCAGAATCGTGCAGCCCTCCGGGACCATGGCCTGCTGGCGGTTGCTGGCCGGGAGCTCGTGTCCGAAGCGTTTGCGCCACCGTTCTTCGAGGGCGGCGAGGATATCGGGGTCGAGGACCATACCGCGCCCGAAGATCGAGGCGATGGCCGGTTTGGTCATGTCGTCGGCGGTGGGGCCGAGTCCGCCGGTGGTGATCACGGCGCCCGTGCGCTCGAGGGCGTCCTGCACGGCGCTGGCGATGGCGGTGGCGTCATCACCGCAGGTGGCGCGGCGCACGATGCGCACCCCGAGGGTGGCCAATTCACGCGCGAGATGCGCGGCGTTGGTATCGATCGTGAAGCCGAGGAGTAGCTCGTCGCCGATCGTGACGATTTCGATGTTCATGGAGGAAAAGTACCATGAACGACAACGGCGCTCAGGCCAGCCGGGCGACCTGCCTGCCGTAGCGGCGCAGGTAGAGCCACAGGCTCCACACGGTGAGGATGACGGCGCCGGTCATACTGGTCACGCCCACGAAGCCGTTGAAGTACGCGAACGCCTTCCACGCGCCGTCGCTCTCCCATCCCTGACGGGCCGCCAGCGTGGCCGCGAAGAACCAGCAATACGCGGCGCCTTGCCACACACTCTGGAAGGTCGTCTTCCATTTGGCGGGACCGATGGCCGCGATCACGAGACCGCGGCGGGCGGCCACCTGACGGAAGACGGTCATGAACACTTCGCGGCCGAGCACGACGAGGACGATCCAAAGCGGGAGCGACACGGCGCCGAACGGCGTCTGAAAGAGCAGCGGCGTCGGCTGTGGTATCGTGCCTTCCGGTACCAGCAGCGTGTAGTGCTTCTGCAGCCAGTACATCGGGATCAGGGTGGCCACGAGCAGCAGCTTGTCGGCCAGCGGGTCGAGCAGGCGGCCCAGGTCGGTGACGAGATTACGCGAACGGGCGAGATGCCCGTCCCAATAGTCGGTGACGGCGGCGATCGTGAAGAGCAGAAACGCGATGAGGCGCACGGTCCACGACGTGGTGAACGGCAACCACGCAATCAGCGGCGTCAGGGCGATGCGGCCCAGCGTGATTGCATTCGGAAGGTTCACGGGAGTATCGAGAGGCGAGAGGTCGGGTGCCGGCCACGCGCGCGGTGCTGCGGGCGTTTTGAGCACTCGCAAGGTAACGCCAAACCGCGCGCGCTCCATCTCATAGCATCTCCCGGCGCGCGAACAACGCCTGAGCGATCGTCACGCCATCGGCATACTCGAGATCGCCACCGATCGGCAGACCGCGGGCGATGCGGGTAATGCGCACCCCGAGCGACAGCAGCTGCCGCTGCACGTACAGGGCGGTGGCTTCCCCTTCGAGCGATGGATTGGTGGCCAGAATGACCTCGGTGACCCCTTCGGGGGTGATCCGAGCCAGGAGGTCGCCGATGGCGAGATCGTCAGGCCCGACGCCGTCCAGGGGCGACAGCCGTCCGCCCAGCACGTGGTAGAGTCCCCGGAATTCTCCGGCTCGCTCGATCGACGCAATGTCGGAGGCTTCTTCGACCACGCACACGATCGTCGGGTCGCGCCGCGGGTCGGCACAGAGCGCGCAGAGCGGCGACTCGGTGAGGTTGTGGCACCGGTCACAGGCCCGCACACGCTCCGTCAGCAAGACGAGCGCCTCGGCCAGCCGACGACTCTGCGAGTGCGGCTGCCGCAGCAGGTGATAGGTGAGCCGCAGCGCGGTCTTCCGGCCGATGCCGGGGAGCCGCGCCAACTCGCTCGTGAGTTCGTCGATGACGCTCAACGGGATCCGATCAAAACGGAAGCTTGAACGGCAGGTCGATGCCGCCGGTGACTTTGCTGAGTTCCATCTGCATCGCTTCGGCGGCCTTCTTTTGCGCTTCGGCCACCGCGACGACGATGAGATCCTCGAGCATCTCGATGTCATTACCGTTGACGACAGTGGGATCAAGCTTGATGCGCTTGAGCTGCATCTTGCCGTCGACGTCGGCCGCGACCATGCCGCCGCCCGCCAGCGCGGAGAACGTGCGCTGCGACATCTCGTCCTGCATGGTCTGCATGCGCGACTGCATGTCCTTGAACTGGCCCATCATCTTGAACAAATCCATGACTGGTCCTTGAGACGTTAGTCGAGTAATTCGAGGTCGAGCGCGCGCACGGCGGCCTCGAGCAACGGGTCTTTCGACGACAGCTGTTCGGTACGCTGTTGCTGCACGTCGTGCGCGGTGAGGCGCTTGGTGGTATCACGCGGAGCGCTGGCGTTGGCGTTGGCGCTGGCCGTCGCGTTCACCGAGGACACCACGGTGACCCCGGTGACACCGTCAAAGCAGGCCTGGAGCGCCGACAGGATATCAGAGCGGGCGCCGTCGGCAGCGCGGGCGAAGGTGTCGTCGGCTGGATCGTAGGTAAGCGAAACGCTGCCGTGGGCCGACACCGACGCCGGGATCAACCGCGCCACGGCCTGCGCCAGCATGCCGCGTCCTGCCGACTGGATCGCGTCGCTCACACTGCCCCAGCGCGCCGTGAGCTGATCGACCGAGGGCGGCGGTCCCACCTGTGGCGCCGCGGTGGCGCCGCGCGATGCGGCTCGCGATGCGGGGCGCCGTTCGGCCATTTGCGCGGCGGCGGCGGCTTCGGCCACCTGCTGCGTGGCCGACCGCAGCGGCGCCGGCACACTCGGCGCCGATTGGGCGATCGCGGGGGCCACGGCCGGTGGCGGTGACGGCGGCATCGCGTGGGCCGACGCCACGCGCGGCTCGTGCGCCACACGTCGCGCGGGCGGGTCGTCGTGGCCGCCAGTCCCGAAGCCCTTGATTACTTCTTCGAGTTCCACCGTTCGATCGAGGAGCGCGAAGCGCACAAGCAAGGTTTCGAGCAGCAGCTGCGGCTGTCCGCTGCGGCGATACATCGGCTCAAGTTCGAGCAGGGCATGCAGCATCCGCAGCAGGTCGCCGGCAGAGAGCTGTCCCTTTCGCTCGTTGAGCGCGAGGCGCATGCGCTCCGACAGCTCCGGCGGCACGCCACCGAGCGCAACCGTGAGCTGCGCCCGCAGGATCGAACCGATGCCCGCCAACAGCAGCATGAGATCCACGCCGCCGTCGGCCTGACGTTGCACCGCGCCGAACACGTCGACCGCACGACGCTGGGCGATGATGTCGAGGAGCAGCAGATACTCTTCTTCGGGCACGAGGCCCAACGCCGTGCGCACGCGCTCGGCCGTGACCTCGGCCGTCTCTCCGAGTGCCAGCACCTGATCGGTGAGCGACAGCGCGTCACGCAGTCCACCGTCGGCGGCGCCAGCGATCATGCCCAACGCGTCAGATTCGAAGGGGATGCCTTCTTCGGTGAGCACCGCCGCGAGCCGCTCGCGGATCTCCGCGGGGCCGATACGCTTGAGGTCGAAGCGCTGCACACGCGAGAGGACCGTCGCGAGAACCTTCTTCACCTCCGTCGTTGCAAACACGAACACCACACGCGGGGGCGGCTCCTCGAGCACCTTGAGCAGCGCGTTCCATGCCTGCGTCGACAGCATGTGCGCTTCGTCGATGATGTACACCTTGTAGCGATCATCACCGGACGGCGCATACATGGCACGATCACGCAGATCACGCGCGTCCTCCACGCCGCCATTCGACGCGGCGTCGATCTCCACGACATCGAGCGACGTACTCCCGCTCCAGATGCGCTGACAGCTGGTGCACCGTCCACACGGTTCGCCGGCGGCGACCATCGCCTCGCTGAACTTGGTGGCGGCGGCGGTGCCGCTCACCCGTCGGGCGTCGGCGAGCTCTTCACAGTTGAGCGCCATCGCCAGCACGCGGGCCAGCGTGGTCTTGCCGGTGCCACGTGGACCGCAGAGCAGATATCCGTGCGCGACCCGGCCACTGGCGATGGCACCCTTAAGGGTGTTGGCGACATGTGACTGCACCGCCACGGTCGCGAAGTTCCGGGGGCGGTATTTGCGGGCGAGAGCGAGCGACATGCGTCCAATCTACACGGCGGAGCAGCGGGTACCACTTCGCGTGGCCGTCGGTTAGCTTCCCCTTGCTCCGGGTCCCGGAGGGCGACAGCCCGCCAAATCCGTCAGGACCCCGAAGGTAGCAGCGGCACGTGGAGTCTGGCGTCGCTTCGTCAGGCCCGGAGCACTGCGCACGGGAGGATTCGCTCGACAGAGCGGACCTCCCGTGCGCTTTTTGTGCCCGAGAGGTGGCGCTAGGCCAATACGTCGGAGAGGGCCTGCGCGATCTTCGGTCCGTGCTCGGCGATCAGCCCGATCGGTGCGTCGAGGTGGGCGACCGCGCGCACTCGGCTGTTATGCCACTTATAGACCCGCACGCCAAGCGCGGCCGCCCGTGCGACCACGTCGTCGGCACGCGGAGTGGGCAAGTCGATCATGACGATGTTGGTGTCGGGCATGACGACCTTGGCCCCACCGACGCCGTCCACGAGGTGCGCGAGATACGTGGCGGCCTCGTGATCGTCGGCCAGTCGGTCAAGATGGTGTTCGAGGCCGTAGAGCGCGCCCGCGGCGAGAATGCCACTCTGGCGCATTCCCCCACCAAAGCGCTTGCGGGCGCGATGCGCGCGCGCGATGAGGTCGGCGGGACCGACGAGACACGCGCCGACTGGTGCGCCGAGTCCCTTGGAAAACGACACCATGACGGTGTCGGCACAGGCGGCGAAGTCGGCGAGTGAGGTCCCGGTCGCGGCGGCGGCGTTCCAGAGGCGCGCGCCGTCGAGGTGCACGGCTAGGTTGAAGCGTCGCGCGACGGTGGTCAGGGCATGGAGATCGTCGCGCGACGTGACAACGCCGCCGGCCCCGTTGTGGGTGTTCTCGAGACAGACCATCGAGGACTCGATGCCATCACTGGACGGCGACCGCATTCCTGCGACAAGGTCGGGGGCGCGGAACACCAGCGTCGAGCCGCGGAGCTCACGCAGTTGCACGCCGCACAGTGCGGCGGTTGCCGCGACCTCCGAGTGGACAATGTGCGCCTCCGCGTCGAGGAGAATTTCGGTGCCCGGCCTGCTCTGCACCCAGATGGCGGCTTGGTTGGCCATGGTACCGCTGGGAAAGAACAGCGCCCGCTCTTTGCCGAGCCGTTCAGCCACGACGGCTTCGAGCCGGCGCGCGGTGGGATCCCCGTCGAGGACATCATCCCCGACTTCCGCGTCGGCCATCGCGCGACGCATCGCGGCGGTCGGTCTGGTGACGGTGTCACTGCGCACATCGAGCAACGGAGCGGCGAATTCAGTCACGGGCGTTGGGTGGGAGGGCGTTTGGGCGGTTTGGCGCGTGTCGGCGTGGCGGCGGCCGCGCCACGAATCGTGTTCTCGGCGAATCGCTGCGCCGCCAACTCGTTTCGCCGCAGGTCGAACGCCTGCGCCACTTCCCCACCGATGAGGAATAGTAGTGCGCCGTAATATGTCCAGAAGACGATCGCGACGATGGCGGCAATCGTGCCGGTGTAGAGCGAGCTCGGATCGAACCGTGCGACGACGAGCACGAAGAGGTGGCGTGCGATCTCAAACAGAATGGACGCACTGAGCGCACCGACCGCTGCCGTGCGCATGCTGGGGCGTCGACGCGGCAGTCCCCGGTACATCGCGTAGAACAGGAGGAAGACGACGGCGAGCGCCATCAGCCGGCCGAGCAGAGAGCCCACGAATCCCATCGCTTCGGTACGCAGTCCCGTTTCCTGCAGCAGCGCGAGGCCGCGCGTCGTGGCCAGATCGATGTACGTGGAGATGACCACGTAGACCACGATGGCGACGGTGGCGATGATCGTCGCGATGAAGTCGAACACCTTCCCGGCGACGATTCCGCGATCAGTGCCATCGAAGATGAGCGCGAGGACACTGCGCAGTGACCCGAAGAGGCGCGTGGAGAACCAAGCGAACCCGATGGCCGAGTACGCGGTCACCGCCCCACGGGTGTTGAGCACGTCGGCGATGACGCCGCGCAGCAATTCGCCAGCCGCGTTCGCGCCACTGGGGAGCAGTCGATCGACGAGGGCGGTGACGGTGTTGGCGGCTTGCGTGGTCTCGCTGCCCAAGAGGAACGAGAGCCCGGAAATTAGGAGGAGCAGGAACGGCAGAAGGGCGAGCAGGACATTGAAGGCCAGCCCGCCTGCCAAAAACAGCACATTGTCCTCAGCGCCTTGATGCCAGACGCGTCGGACAATGTCCCACCAGCTGTCAGCCTTCGCCCGGAGCGTCAGCGGACTCCTCCCCCGAGCTCAAGGCCGGCGCGACCAGCAGTGCGGCCATGTCACACCTCACCAGCAGGGATGCGTTACGTATCGCGAGCGGCGCGCCCCCCGATTCGGCGCGCATCACTCACGTCAACATCCAGACAACTCAATCCGAAAGATCCGCGTCGTCTGGGGCGGCCACGATGGTGCTTGCTCCCGTCGGAAACGGGCGATGCTGCTCAGGGCTCGTAACGAACTGCTCGACGATCGCGCGGGTGCCAGTGATGCCCAGCTGTTCGAACAGGAAGGTGAACTTCTTATCGTACTCCGCACCGAGCGCGCCCCGCACGTCCGCGGGCAACGCCCACAACTGCTTCTTGAACGGTCCGATCGCTTTCTTCCGCGACTTATAGTAAAACTGCTCGTCGGTGTCGGTCGCCTTGCGTTCGTCCTTCGCGTTGGCATCCAACCACGCATACATATCGGCGCGCAGCGCGGCCGGGATGTGATCGAACATCATGGTTTGGAAGTTCGTCGCGAGATGGATTTCCGCCGTCTCGAGCCGCGGGAAATTGCTGAAGGCGGCGTCGGGCAGCGTGGACGCTCCGTGCTGGACCGCACCGGCCATGCCATACCGATCACGTCCGACCTTCGAGAGCTTCTCGAGCGTGTCGAGATCGAGCGCCACCTCGGCAATGGAGCCGTCGGCGAGCACGATACCGCCGTGCGACGTCCCCGACTGGACCGAGATCTTGGACAGCCCGGCCGTACCGGGCGCCTGCGCCTCGAGGGTGGCGTTGAAGCCATCCATGAACGCCTCGAGCTCTTCCGGCGTGCTGTTCTCGGTGCCGACTTCTCCGATTTCGCCACCGATGGAGATCGTCACGCCGGCCGGCTCGGCGGCGCGCACGAAACGGGTGATATCCACACACACGTCGTAGTTGAGACGCTGCTGTTCGGCGAGCGTCTCCTTGGAGAGATCGACCAGCGTGGATGTATCGACGTCGATGTTGTAGAAGCCGGCG
>NSHR01000025.1 GCA_002737115.1 Gemmatimonadota bacterium
GTCAGCAGCTGGTTGTCCGCGGGATAGCGGACGCGGACATCGATCGGCGCACCGCGCACCGTGGGTACGACGGGCAACCCGGAGAGGACCACCGGCGGTGCCACCGGCGTTGCCACAATCGGCGTCGGAGGCGCCACCGGGGAGATCGGGCGGGCACAGGCCCCCGCCAGGAGCGCCGCGCCAAGCAGCAACAGCGAATGAGGCCTAAACATCAGTCCGGTTGGGTTCATCATCTGTCGAAGCTGACGGTTGGCGGGACAGGCGTCCAGCCGTAAAGGGGCCGTCGATCACCGCGCTTTGTCATCAAACTGGGCCAGAACGCACCAAAAGCAGAAAGGATCAACAGACTTTCTCCGACCGATCTGCCCCATCGGTGAAACGAACCCCATGTTATCACTGTCTACGGATTAGCCACCAGCCTCCGAGTCGAATCCCACCCGTGCGCTGGAATACTGGCAGGGAGTATCGGGCTGGAACTCCCGGCGTTCCCATCCGTACAGACGTGTGTCCCCCTCTGCGCACCGGCCTGCTCTATGACGCTGTGACCGCTCCCGCTTCACATACCGACCGTTTGCCGGGTGACCCTCGTGTGGTCACGCGCGTCTACGCGCTTACTGACGTGGGACGCACTCGGAAGCACAACGAGGACACGTTCCTCGTGGCGGATCTCGAAACCGGGACGCCGCTCGACTTCACCGACGGCGATCACGAACTCACGCCCGATCCGCACGGGCTGCTGTTTCTCGTCGCCGACGGCATGGGCGGCGCCGCCTCTGGTGAGCTGGCCAGCAGCATGGCCGGGACGATTGTGCTCGAGGCGCTTCGACAGACGTGGACGTCCGCGGACCCGTCGCCAGCCGCGTTTGCGGAGGCGCTCCGTGACGCCACCGTGCTCGCCAACGCGCGCATCCATCAGCACGCGCGCGACAACCCTGCCCACCGCGGCATGGGCACCACCGCCACGATCGCCGGACTGCTGGGCGATCACCTCTTTCTGGTGCAGGTCGGTGACAGCCGCGCCTATCTGGTACGCGACGGCGCGGTACAACAACTCACCAAAGATCAGTCGCTCATGCAGCGATTGGTGGAAGCGGGCGAGCTCACGGTCGAGGAGGCCGAGGTCAGCGAGCGCCGCAACATCATTCTGCAAGCGCTTGGCCCCGAGGCGCACGTCACCATTGATTTAACGCATCAGCAGCTCCGCCGCGGCGATACGCTGATTCTCTGCAGCGACGGGCTCTCGGGGATGGTGCGCGCCCCTGAGATTGCGCGCACGTCGAATGAGGAGCAGGACGTGCGGTCGATCTGCCAACGTCTGATCGACCGGGCCAACCAGCTCGGCGGCCCCGACAACATCACGGTGATCGCCGCGCGTTTCGATGGCGATGCGCTCCGGGCAGCCAGCCATGGGGATTCCTTCGGCTACAAAACATTCCCCCTCGCCGGCACGCTCAACGAAGAAACGCGCGCGATCCCCCAGGAGGAGTTCGAACACGCGCGGTCGGCCAAGGATCATGCGCGGCTCGGCGCGCCCGAACCGGTCGTCGAAGCACGTCGACGGGCCGCACAACCCGTGTTCCTGCTGCTTGGCGTCATCGCGCTACTCGCCGTCATCTGGTTCCTGTTCGCACTCTTCGGCTAAGCACCAACCGCGCGCACGCCAACCGCTACTGCTTACGGCGCAGCAAGCCGCGTCCCGCCGCCTGCTGCATCACGCGATCGCCACCCCATGCTACGACGGTGGGGTGTGTCATGCCCAGCTGCGCGACCCAGCGCGGATCGCCAAGTCCGATCAGAATCACCGAGCGCTGCAGCGCCTCGGCCTGCGCCACCAAGGTGTGCACCTGCGCCACCGTCTCCGGCAGCAGCGTGGTGCGGCCTTTGCCCGCCACGTAATCGGCGAAGAGGGCGATCACAAACGGGCCACCGCTGGCCGGCGTCGGCACGTCGACCAGTCGCGCGTCGTTGCCGCCGAGACGCATTGCTTCGGCGATACCGGTGCGCTCGACCGACAAACCGTCGGCCTGGTGATCGTCATCGACAATCGCCATTTCGGTGATCGTGCCCACCGGCGGCAGCGGTCCATGCTCCACGCGAAGCACCTTGTCGGCGAGTAACGCGCCCCACGCGGTGTCGGCGCCACTCGGGCGACGCCAGTCGTTCGGCGGTGAGGCCCACTGTGCCCACTTGAGACGACGGCGCACCGAGTGCTTCACGCGCTCAGGCTCTAGCGTCCCGTCATCATACGCGCGCTCGAGCGCAGTAAGCGCCTCCTCGAGATCGCCGGGCGCCAAGACCACGTCGCATCCCCCACGCACGGCGAGCACCACGGTCTCCGCGACCGTACGTCCCTCCAGCACCGCCGTCAACGTCATCGTATCGCCCACAATCAGATTATCGAACTTGAGCTGCTGCCGGAGCAGCCACTGCAAAATCTCGCGAGAGAGCGTGGCCGGCACCCGGCTCGAGTCGAGCGTCGGGTACGCCACGTGCGACGTCATCACGCTGGCCACGCCGCCGGCGATCGCCGCCCGGAACGGCTGCAGATCCTGCTCCTTGAGCTGATCGGCAGGGGTCTCGACCACCGGGAGTTCAAGATTCGGATCGCGCGTCACGCGCCCCATGCCAGGGAAATGTTTCGCGCACGCGAGCACGCCTTCCGCCTGACAGGCTTCGACCCACGCGGTGACGAGCTGCGCCACTTTGCGCGCATCGGTGCCCATGGCGCGTGTGCCGGTGATTGGATTCTCGAGCAGCAGATCGAGATCGCACACCGGCGCCAGATTCCAGTTCACCCCCATCGTGCGCGCTTCGCGAGCCGTCAAACGCGCCGCGCGGCGGAGCGCTTCGATATCGTCGAGCGACGTGATGGCCGCCAGCGGCGGCAGACCGGTGGCCCCGGCGAACTGCTGCCCGGCCCCACGTTCCAAGTCGGCCGCAATCAGCAGCGGATGGCGCGACTTGAGCTGCAGCTCTTTGGCGAGCGCGCGCACACCATCCTGCTGACCGCCGACCAGCTGAAAACCGCCCACACCGAGGGCGAGCGACTGCTCGATGAGCGGACGCGCGTCGGCAAAGCCGCCCGACGGCGACCACCGGAGGACCGGGATGAGCAACTGTGCGAGTTCACGACGGGACGGTTCGCTCATGAGCGACTAACGGACGGCTGGAGTGAGCGAACCGAGGAGACGCGGACCTCGCGCTCCTGTTGCACTGGGCACATTGCCGGCGCGGCCCGAGATGTGGAGAAAGCCCAGCAGTGCAAACGCCACCGCCTCCTTTGCTTCTCCATCGAAATACAGTCCATCAAAGATACACACCCGTGGCCCGTTTCCATGGGCCACGGCGGCTTCGATCAGGCGGACGAGCGTCGGATTGTGGGCACCGCCCCCGGAAAGCACGACGTCGTGCACGGGCTCAGGGATGAATCGGCGATACTGGTCGGCCAGCGAGCGCGCCGTCAATGCCGTCGCAGTCGCTACAATATCGGCCGGTGCTGCCCCCAACGCCTCGCAGTCGCCGATGAACTGCGCGACATACGCGCGCGAAAAGAGCTCGCGTCCCGTGCTCTTGGGCGGCGCGTCGGCAAAGTACGGATGTCGCAGCGCCTCCTGCACGACGGACTCGAGCACCCGACCACTCGCAGCGATCAGGCCATCGTGATCGTATGGCCGGCCATCATAGAGCGCCCGCACCACCCCATCGATGATGACGACACCTGGGCCGGTATCGAAGGCGCGCACCGACTGCATGCCGCCACGATCGTGCGTCTGCGCGGGCGGAACCACCGTGACGTTGCCAATACCGCCGATATTCTGCAGGGCGCGCCAGTGCGTATCGTGCGCGAACAACATGCAGTCAGCGATGGTCACCAACGGAGCTCCCTGTCCCCCCGCCGCCACGTCGCGCGAACGAAAATCGGACACGACATCGCACCCGGTGCGCTCGGCGATACGCGCCGCGTCACCCACCTGCCACGTGCTGTGCCCGGGTTCGTGCCACAGTGTCTGTCCGTGCGAGGCGACCGCCGCAACATCGCGCGCCGTCACCCCAGCATCGGCCATCGCGGCGAGCGCGGCATCGGCCATCCAGTCACCGACGTCGGCGTGCACGCGACAGTATTCGCGCGCGCCACCCTGCTGCATCGCCTGCTCAAGCCGTGCACGTTCCTCACCGTGATACGCGCGATGCGTGAACCCCATCAGGTCGCAGTGCACACGACCGTTCGCCAAGTTGTGAAAGCGGGCCACCGCCGCACTGATGCCGTCGAGCGACGTGCCCGACATCAGCCCAACGAGAATACGCCCCTGATCGCCGAGTCGCTCGTCCGTCATCACACGACCGGCGGCGGCGCATTCGGCACGACGCGCCGCACCACACCCTGCCCTTCCTCTAAACGCCGCCGCGCCGTCTCCGCATCGATGTGCAAGGCATGCATCACCACCGCCAGCTTCACGCGGCCATCGGCCCGCGCCAGCAACGCCCGCGCCGCGTCACGCGACAGCTCCGTGACCTCCATGACGATGCGTTCGGCGCGATCCTGCAGCTTCTCGTTCGTTGCGCGCAGATCGACCATCAAGTTGCCGTAGCTCTTGCCCACGCGGATCATCGCACCGGTGGTGAGCAGGTTGCACACAAGCTTGGTGGCGGTCCCCGCCTTGAGTCGCGTCGATCCCGTCAGCGCTTCTGGTCCGACCACCGGCAGCATGCAGATGTCGGCCACCGCCCGCATCGCCTTGGGCGGTTCCGTACACGCGATCAGCAAGGTCCGGGCGCCGAGCGCGCGCGCGCGTGTGAGCGCACCACGGACGAACGGGGTCGTCCCCGAGGCTGCGATCCCACACACCACATCGCCGGCCTGCACGGCGTGTGCATCCATCACGGCCGCGCCGGCGACCGGATCGTCTTCCGCCCCTTCGATGGGATTGCGCAGCGCGTGATCACCGCCGGCGATAATGCCGACCACCATCGCGGGGTCGGTACCGAACGTCGGTGGACACTCGCTGGCGTCTAGGACGCCGAGCCGGCCCGACGTACCGGCGCCGACATACAGCAGTCGGCGACCACTCCGGAACGCCGCTTCGATCAGCGCAATCGACGCCGCAATCGGCTCCCGCTGCGTGGCCACCGCTGCGGCCACACCCTGATCCTCGGCGTTAATCAGATCGACGATGGCGAGCGGCGACGCGAGGTCGATGTCTACGGTGCGCGGATTGCGACGTTCCGTAACACGGGAATCGTGTGTCGGTGCAGGCACGGGAGCGGGTTCGGGGAACACCGCGCGATCGGCTGTCTTGTGCTCGCGGCGCGGGGTATCTTCCAGTGAATGCCGCCGCAGAATTTGGCAGCACGAACGACGGCGAGGGCTCGCCTGCGTCGCTCTCGTCAAACTTAGGAGTCGCCATGCGCGATATGCAACCCGATGGCCGGCACGGTATCACACGCGCGCGGCGTGGCGCCGTGATGGCCGCGATCGCCGTGAGTCTCTGCTCGTCGACGCTCGACGCGCAGATCCGCGGGCGGGCGGCGGCCCGCGCGCCCGACGCGGGCTGGTGGTTCTCCGGCGGCACGGCCGCCGTGCTCCTCAACGACATCAGTGACGGGGCCACGCGGTCCACGTGGAAGTTCGGCAGCGATCCGCGCTGGCAGATGCGTGGCACGCTCGAGAAGGCGCTCGACGAGGCCACCACGATCGGCCTCTCCGCCGGATACGGCGTGGTCGACCTCTCGCTGTCACCGATGACCTACACCGCGGCCAAGCCGCCCACCTCGCCCGAGCTGCCGCGGCGATGCGCCACCGGATGCGACGCGCAAACACAGCTGTGGACGCTCATGGGACAGTTCCGCAGTGGGGGCACGAGCGGCTTCCACACGCTCTTCGAAGCAGCCGGTGGTGTCACCGGCTTCCGTGACCTGCGCGTACGTGCCGACAGCGCCGGCGTCGCCGGCGTCACCCTCGGTCCGACGCAGGGGCAGCACGACCTGTCCGGCACGCTCGGGGCCGGGTTCGGCTACGGGCTCTCCAGCACTCTGCACCTCGCGCTCGTACAGGAATTCGGTATGGGCTGGCACGCCAAGTCCGATCTCCCCGACGGCACGGGTCGCAGCTGGCGCGCTCGCACCACACGCGCGTCACTGCGCGTCGGGTTCGGCTCGCATCGCTGACGTCGCGCACACGCGCCGTCGCTCCACGTCACTCCACGATTCACGCCCACCGATTATGACTGTTTCGAACGCACGCACGTTGCCGCTGGTGTTCGCGCTGCTCAGTGCCTGCGCCCAGCGCACGACACCCGCCACCGACACCAGCGCCGAGCCCGCGCGCGAGGCGGCGCAGTTTCCGGGCGGATGGCGCCTGCCGGCGGGCGCGTCATCCACGTTCGCCTCGCACGCCATGGCGGTCAGCAACAGCCCTGAGGCGAGCGCCGCCGCGGCCGAGATCATGAAGGCTGGCGGCAATGCCGTCGATGCCGCCGTCGCGCTCGGCTTCGCCTTGGCCGTTGCCTGGCCCGAAGCGGGCAACATCGGCGGTGGCGGGTACTCCATCGTCCACATGGCCGACGGACGCACGGCAGCCATCGACTATCGCGAAGTAGCACCCCTGGCCGCCACCCGCAACATGTTCGTCGATGCGAACGGCAAGGTCACAGACCGGAGCATCGAAGGACATCTCGCCAGTGGCGTCCCCGGCGCCGTCGCCGGACTGAATTTGCTGCTCGAGAAATACGGCACCATGCCGCTGTCTCGCGTCATGCAACCAGCCATCACGCTCGCACGCGAAGGCTTCGTGATCGACACCGCGCTGGCCGGGTCCATGTCACGCGCGGCCGTCACGGTCTCTCGCAATAGTCCAGTCACGCCCTACTTCCCAAACGGCCAGGCGCTCCCCGCCGGTGCCCGATTGGTGCAGCCCGACCTCGCGCGTACCCTGCAGGCCATCGCCGACCACGGCGCGAAGGCATTTTACGAAGGCTGGATCGCCGACTCGCTGGTGGCCGAGCAGCAACGCGGTGGTGGCATCATCACGCGCGCCGACCTGAAGGCCTATACGCCGGTGCCACGGAACGCGATCGCGAGCACGTATCGCGGCTATCGCCTACTGGCGATGCCGCCCTCGTCGTCGGGCGGCGTCACGATGACGGAAGCGCTCAATATTCTCGAGCAGTACAGCACCATGCCGGCGTACGGCAGCACGCGCTGGTTCCACCTCGTGGGCAGCGCATTCCAGCGGGCGTTCATCGATCGCAACAGCAAGCTCGGCGACCCGGCCTTTGTGAACGTGCCGATGGCGCAACTCACGAGCAAAGCCTACGCCAAGACCCTGGCTGCAACGATCAACGACGCGCGTGCGACACGCACGAACGCGCTCGAGCCCATGATGCAGCAGCCCGTGCGCGAGCCAGAACACACCACGCATTACGCCGTGATCGATGCGAAGGGCAACGCCGTCTCCACCACGACCACGCTGAATAACTCCTGGGGCTCCGGCGTATGGGTGCGCGGCGCCGGGTTCATGCTGAACGACGAGATGGACGACTTCGCCGTGCAGCCAGGCACCGCCAACATGTACGGCCTGGTGCAAGGCGAAGCGAATGCGATTCAGCCCGGCAAGCGCATGCTCAGCGCCATGTCCCCCACGATCGTCCTCGACAAGGCGGGCCGCGTGTTCCTGGTAGTCGGCGCCGCCGGCGGCCCCACGATCATCACTGGCACCACGCAAGTGATCCTGAATGTGATCGATCACCACATGTCACTGGCCGACGCCATGCGCGCCCCGCGCGTGCACCATCAGGCTCTGCCCGATTCGCTGACGTTCGAGGACGGTGGCATCCGGCCCGCCGTTCTCGATTCGCTCACGAAGATGGGCTACGCCATGCGCAAATTACGTTCGCTCGTGAGCATCAACGCGATCATGCGCGTGAACGGCGGATGGGAAGGAACGCCGGAGCCGAGACGGAGTGGCGGAGCGGTCGGGTACTAAACAGATGAACGGCGCGAAGAGTGAACGGCGTCAACTCTACGCGCCAGTCACTCTTCGCGCCGTTCGTAGTTGAACTCACGGCATCGCTGCCGGTCTCACTGTAACCGGCGCGTCCAGTGTTGCGCTGATGCCCGCGCCCGCGTTGATACACGTATCGAAGTTCGCCGTAGCCGCCGCGGCTGCGCTGCCAGCCGCGGCACCGGCCGCCGCACCAATCATGGTGCCCCTCGTGCCCTTACCGATGAGCTGGCCGGCGATGGCGCCGAGGATCGCGCCACCTGCAACCTTCTTCGCATCGGTGCTCTTCGACGAGCTGCGCACGCGCTCGGCCGATGTCGACTGCACCGTCGCTTCCAGCGGGTACGTGCGACTGCCGTACGTCACCGACACCAACTTCACTGTTAACGACGTCTGGTCGTTCGAACCATTCGCCGTCTTCGCTTCGACTACTGCAAACGTGCCCGTCGCACCTTCCGGGATCACGATACCGTTCGTCGCCGTCACCGATGCGGCCAATGACGCCGTAAACTGCTCACCAACGGCCACCGTGTTGCTGCACACCTTAGTACTCGCAGCGAAGCGGAACGATGTTCCCGACGCCACGACGCCCGTGATGGCGACCGGCGCCGGGGTCGGCGCCGGCGTGGGCGATGGGGCCGACGGCTTGGTGGTCGCCGTCCGACGCGGCTTCGGTGCGGTCGGCATCGGCGGCGGCGGCGCGGCGGGAGCCACAACCGGCGGTGGCGCGGCGGGGACGTCCTGCAGCGTCGGCTGGGCCGAGTCCGTCGCCATCGCCAAATCGCGACCGCGCGTGCTGTCGGCGTTCAGGGACGCCGTGTCGGCGGCCTTGTCTCCGCAGGCAGCAAGCGCGGCCAGCGAGAACGCCGCCAAGAGCATCGTGGGACGTGACGCGCGAATATATTGACGCATACAGCAACTCCTGTAAAAGAACGCGGGATACGCCCGCAAGTGGAAAATAGGTCGAACACCTCGCAGTGCGAAATTCGGAGTACCATGAACGGACCTACACGCGGAATGCCACAGAGGCCAGCGCGGCACGCCCTGCGACGCCTGCTTCCGTACTACCACCCCTACCGGTGGCAAGTTGCGTGCGGGCTCTCAGCGGTAGTGGTGGCGGCCTTGCTGGCCAGCGTCATTCCGTTCCTCTTGCAACGCGGTGTCGACCAGATCCGCACCGGGGCTGACAGTAGCACCGTCGTGCGCCTCGGCGGTGTAATGCTGATCACGGCCGTCGCGAGCGGCGTGCTCCGCTTCACCATGCGATCGCTGTTGAATGGAGTCAGTCGCCGCATCGAGACCGACCTCCGCCACGACATCTTCGCCCGCCTCAGCATCCTCGACGCCAGTTGGTATGCGCGATGGCGCACCGGGGATCTCATAGCCCGCCTCACGAATGATCTGGGGGCCGTCCGGATGGCCGCCGGACCAGCCGTGATGTACCTCGTGAACACGATCTTCGGCGGCCTATTCGCGATGATCATGATGGTCCGCATCAGCCCGCTGCTCACGGCCGTCGCGCTCCTCCCCATGATCGGCCTGCCCGTGCTCATGCTCCGCCTCGGACGCCTCGTGCATGACCGCTTCGAAGCGGTTCAGTCGCAGTTCAGTCAGCTCACCACCCGCGCCCAGGAAAACCTCTCCGGCGTACGCGTGGTCCGGGCCTATCGGCAAGAGCAAGCCGAAACCGCGCGATTCGCCACGCTCGGCGACACGTACCTTACCGCCAACATGCGCCTCGCGACGCTCAATGGCTTCATGAACCCGGGGTTCGGCCTGCTGGCGGGATTGGGCGGTGCCATCACGATCGGCGTGGGCGGACGCCTGCTCATTCAGGGGCAGATCACCGTGGGCGGCTACGTGGCCTTCGGCATCTATCTCGCGCAACTCACGTGGCCGCTGATCGCACTCGGTTGGACCACGAATCTGTTTCAGCGCGCCGCCGCATCCATGACCCGCGTACTGGAGCTGCTCGACGCGGAGCCGCTGGCGGTGCACGACACCGGCACCACGAGTCTCCCCGTCGCCGTTGGTGGCGTCAATGCCCCGCAAGGTGGACGCACGCTCGAGTTCCGACGCGTGTCGTTCCGGTATCCGCGCCCCGTCATCATGAGTGAAGACGGCGCCGCACGCGACGCCAACTACGAACAGACACCGCACGGCGCGACGCCGTCCGATTCGCGCTGGATCCTGCGCGATCTCTCCTTCCGCATTCCCGCGGGCGGTACGCTGGCCATCGTCGGAGCCACCGGCTCAGGCAAGAGCGCGCTCTTGGATTTGATCCCGCGCTTCTTCGATCCGCAGGAAGGACAGGTCCTGCTTGACGGCATCGACATCCGCGAACTGCCGATCGGCGCGCTGCGCGCCGAGCTCGGCTACGTTCCCCAAGAGGCCCTGCTCTTCAGCGAGACGATGGGCGAGAACATCGGCTATGGGCTCGACGTTGCCGATCCCGAACGCATTCAGCAGGCCACCGGGATCGCACAGCTGCGTGAAACCATCGCCGGACTCCCCAACGGCTTCGATACGCGGCTCGGCGAGCGCGGCATCAACTTGTCGGGTGGACAAAAACAACGAACCGCGCTCGCTCGCGCACTGGCCCGGGCGCCGCGCGTCGTGTTACTCGATGATGCGCTCTCCGCCGTCGACACACAGACCGAGGCCGCCATCCTGCATGAGTTGCGCACCGCACTGCAAGGTCGCACGGCACTGATCGCATCGCATCGCGTCAGCGCCGTGCGCGATGCCGATCACATCCTCGTGCTCGACGACGGTCGCATCGTCGAGCAGGGCACGCACGAGCAGCTCATGCGTCTCGGACAACGTTACACGGAGCTGCTTCAGCGCCAGCAGCTGCTCGAGGCGATCGAAGCCGCGTAGCGTGCGCGCCAGCGTGGCCGCTAGAGCCGCTCGACCAGGAAGGCCGGCGTGAGCGGCTGCAGAATCGCCGCTAATCGGGCAAACCATCCGGTGAACATCAGCACCCCGACGAGGATCAGCATCACGCCGGCAATGCGATTCACGAGCCCCAGATTCTTCTTGAACCGCTGGAAAAATCCAAGGAAGCGGTCGATCGCCAGCGCGCTCAACAGGAAAGGCACCGCCAACCCCAGTGAGTAGAACGACAACAGGGTGATTCCCTGGCCTAGCTGCGACTCGTTGGCAGCCAGCAAGAGAATCGCGCCGAGCGTCGGCCCCAAACAGGGGGTCCAGCCTGCGCCGAAGGCGATCCCAACCAGGACCGTGCCAAGGTAGCCCATCGGCTTGTCACTGAGATGCACACGGCGTTCCTGTTGCAACACCCCGATGTTCAGTACACCAAGCATCCAGAGCCCCATCAGCACCATGAGCGCACCGCCCACGCGGGCAATCCACTCGCGGTAGGCGAGCATCAACTGGCCGAACGCCGTAGCGCCCGCGCCAAGCGCCACGAAGATAAACGAGAAGCCGAACACGAAGAGCACCGCGTGCGTCAGCGCCGCCCGCCGGGAGCGCGACACATCGTCGAGACCCATACCGGTGATGAACGTGATGTAGCTCGGCACGAGCGGAAGCACACACGGGCTGAGAAAACTCAGCAACCCCGCGGTGAACGCGACCAGAACAGTCAAGGAATCAGGAGCCACGACGCGCACTCGCAGTGCTGGAGGGAAGTCCGCGACGGCAGGTGCCGCACAGACCGTAAATAACAAGTCGGTGACGCTGGCGCGAGAAGTCGTGCGCCTCGGCCAACAGCGTTGTCATGCGTTCCAATCGCTCGTCACGAAATTCAGTCACCTTGCCGCACACCGTGCACAACAGATGCTCATGATGCGGAATACCGCGTGACGCCTCGTACCGCTTGAAGCCCTCACCGAAGTCGCGCTCCACCACCAGGCCACTGCGCACCAACACGTCGAGTGTGCGGTACACGGTCGCCGTACCCGCCGTCGCCCCCTGTGCACGCAGTTCGCGCGCCACATCCTCGGCCGACAAATGTCGGTCGGTCCCGAGGACCACATCGGCGATCGCCAAACGTTGTGCCGTGGTCGGGAGGTTATGATCGCGCAAAAAGACGCGAAACGCCTCGCGGTCCGCCACGATGGCCGCCGCACTCGTCGTCGCGTCGTGCGAATCGCTCATGCGCGGTAGCTCACCGTGCGAATCAGACGGCGGGGTACGGCACGCGGACGGCATGCGCCAGCTGCGGCGCCGAGTAGCGAACAATTTCCGACTCCTCGCCCGCACGCCGTTGCACACCGCGCACCACCAGATCGACCGTGATCAGCGGCGCTTCGGCTTCGGCCACGACGTCGGCTTCCCACTTACCGCGTTCGGGCCCCTTCTGCACCAGCCGATAGCGCGCCGTGTACACCGTGTGCCGAAGGCGCGGCACCGGCATCGTGTCGATCACCGCCACGTCGTCGGCATCGGCCACGATCTCTTCCTCTGCGACGAGCTCGTCGGTCACCACCTCCGTCACCTCCGCCACCTCGCCAATGTCATCCTGAAACGGCAGCTCCGGTGCCGCCGGCGACTCGACTACCACGAGCGGCACACGCGCCGCGATCACCGCGATCCCCGTTTCCACGCCCCCCTGCCGCAACGGCGAGAACAAATGCAATTCCTCGATGCGATCGAGCGGCACATGCGCGAGCACCACCTTCAGAAATCGCTCGGTGATCTCAGACACCGGCGCGTCGGCGCGATCGGGCATGACCGCCTCCGGCTCGACAACGTCAGTCGTCTCCGCGTCGGCTAAACCCACATCCGTCGCGTCAACCCACTCCACCTGAGGCGCGTCGTCGTCGGGAACCGTCGTATCGATGGGAATCGTCATCACGTCAATCGGGTGATCGGAAGGGACAGAGAAGGCGACGTACCGGCACGCGACGCGTGATCACGGGTGGTCGGATTGCGATCGCGCGCATCCTGCTCGCGCTCGATGAACCGTCACCGGCTGTGCAGAAAATCCGGCGCGTTCGTGGTCACCCCGAACGCCGAGTCGACGTCAGGCGGTCTGGAGCGGTTCACCCGGGAAAGATCATCGACCTCGGCACCAGCGAACAAGGCAAGAACCCGAATGCTCCTTGCCTTCTTGAGAAGTCCAGTTATCTTAGTAATATACTATTGCTATGCATACTATATGCCTAACAAAGACCGCCAGAACCATCTTCCACTTACCGGACCACAACGCATGACCAAGACGTCACGCTTCCTTACCGGCGCGCTCGTGCTGCCGATGCTCATGGCCGCCCGTCCGTTCGTCGACGCCACGCCGCACGTCATCGATAAGGCGCACAGCCAGATCAACTTCGTGGCCGACTCGCGCCTTATCAGCGCCCACGGTTTCTTCAGCAAGTGGGACGCTGATATCACGCTCGACGCCACGAACTGGTCGGCCTCCACGGTCGCGATCACGATCGACGCGACCAGCCTGAATACGCGCGTCGACCTGCGCGACAATCATCTCCGCAGCCCCGACTTCTTCGACGTCGCCAAGTTCCCGACCATCGCGTTCAAGTCGGTCCGTGTCACGAAGGTGGCGGACGGCAAGCTCGACATCACCGGCGATCTCACGATCCGTGGCGTCACTAGGCGCATCGTCGTGCCGGCCACGGCCGTGTTCTACGAAAAGGGCGCCGGACGCTTCCGCGGTCAGTTCGCCATCAATCGCAAGGACTACGGCGTCGCCTTCGATTCACCGGTCAACCCGATCGAAAACGAAGTGCAGGTCCAGTGGGACATGGCGATCAGCGAGCCCAAGCCGGGCACCGCCAAGTAACCAGCCTGTCCGTGGTGTCGCCCTGAGATCGCGCGGCGCGTCTCAGGGCGTCGGCGCGGCCGCGGCGATGGCGCTGATCGCCGCGGCTGCCGTCGTCAACACATCGGCCGGCTGCACCAGTGACACGCGGAATCGCCCGCGCCCTGCCTCGCCGAATGCGATCCCAGGCGTCACGACCACGCCCGGCCCCTCCAGCAAGGCATCCACCCAGCCCCAGTCGTCGTACCCGGCCGGCACGGGAAGCCAGAGATACATCGTGGCCTGCGGCGCCTGCACATCCCATCCCCCCGCCTGCATCGCGGCCACCAGCGCATTGCGACGCGTACGGTACTCGGCCACAATCGGCGGCACGATCGCTTCATGGTGGGTGAACGCGGCCGTGCCGGCCAGCTGCGCCAGTGTGCTCACACCGTACCCGATGTTCGATCGGTACGCATCGAGCTGCGCAATCGCCTCCCGCTTGCCCGCCACGAACGCGATGCGCACACCGGCCATGTTGAAGCTCTTGCTGCAGGTGTGCGTTTCCACGGCAACCCGCGACGCGCCGGGAACCTGCAGCACACTCGGCACGCGATACCCGTCGAACGACAACTCGCTGTACGCGAGGTCGCTGATCAGCAACAGCCCATGCCGTTCGGCGAACGACACGAGCTGCGCATAGTCCTGCAGAGAGATCGTCGACGTCGTGGGGTTGCCAGGATAGTTCACGATCATCACACGCGCGCGTGCCAGGTCGGCAGGCGCGACCGCCTCGAGATCGAGTCGGCCATCCGGCAGAAACGGCACGAACACCGGCACCGCGCCGGCCAAGAGCGTCGCGCGGGCGTACACCGGGTAGTACACCTCGGGCACCAACACCACGTCGCCCGGATTCGTGTGCGACAGAATCAGCTCGGCGATCCCCTCCTTCGAACCGGCTAACGCCAACAGCTCGGCGACGGGATCGAGCGTCACCCCGAAGCGCGCCTGCATATAGGCCGCGACGGCGGCCGTGTACGCGGGGTGCGCGCGAAAATACGGATAGCCGCTCAGCGCCCGATCGGCCGCCGCGCGCTGCATCGCTTCGATCACGACATCAGGGATCGGACCATCGGGGCTGCCGATGCCGACGTCGATCAGAGACTTCCCGGCGGCGCGCTGTCGGTTGCGACGCGCGTCGAGTTCGTAGAACACATACGGCGGAATCGCCGAGAGGCTATTGAGCGACATACCGGAAAGTAAACGGAAAGCGGGGGCGTCTACAGCAGCGACACCGGGTCGCGATCAACGGTGAGCCGGAGCTCGTGCTGCTTCGGCACCGGACAACGCTCGGCGATATAGCGCGCCACGCGCGTCATCAGCTTAGGCTGCGACGACTTCAACAGAAAATGCCACCGCCAGCGGTCCTTGATGCGATCGATCGGGCACGGGGCCGGCCCGACGAACACCAGATCGCGCAGCCCCTGACGGTCGACCAGGCGCTGGACCCAGCTGGCCGCCGACACCGCCGTTGCTGCGGTCGCGGCCTGATCCAGACCACTCACCAGCACATTGGCGATGCTCACGAAGGGCGGATAAGCCGGCATCCGACGCGCGCCAAGCTCCTCACGGACAAATCCGGTCACGTCGTGCGTGATGGCATGGCGAATGGCGTGACTCGTTGGCATGCGCGTCTGAATGATCACGTCGCCCCCCTTGGGCCCACGCCCGGCGCGTCCCGCCACCTGACTCACCAGTTGAAAGGTCCGCTCGGCGGCCCGGAAGTCGGGAAGGTTGAGCCCCGTATCCGCATCGACTACGCCGACCAGCGTGACATTCGGGAAGTCGAGCCCTTTGGCGATCATCTGCGTGCCCAAGAGAATGTCGACTTCGCCGCGACCCACGCGATCGAGAATCTGCGTGTGGGCCCACTTACCGCTGGTGGTATCGACATCCATCCGGGCGATACGCGCTTCCGGAAAGCGTTCGGCCAGCACGCGCTCCACCTGCTGCGTTCCCATTCCGCGTCGGCGCATGGTGTCGGCCGAACATTGCGCACACACCAGCGGCACCGGCTGTTGATATTGGCAATAGTGACACACGAGAATCTCGGGCACGCGATGATACGTGAGCGAGATGCTGCAATGCGGACACACCGGCACGTCACCACAGGCATTGCATTGCATAAACGAGGAATAGCCGCGACGGTTTAGCAGCAGCAAGCTCTGCTCACCGCGCACGAGTCGCTGCTCGAGCGCCACCAATAGCGCTGTGCTAAACACCCCCAGCGCTTCGTCGAACGGCGCGTTCGGATTGCGCGCCGTCACCGCCTGCCGCAACTCCACGCGCATGTCCACCACGGTCACCGGAGGGAGCTGCGCCCCGGCCGCACGATCGGGCAGCGTCAGTCGGATTGCCTGCCCACGATCGGCCCGTTCCCAGGTTTCCAGGCTCGGCGTCGCACTGCCCAACACCACCACGGCCCCTTCAATCCGTGCACGCACGATGGCCGCTTCGCGCGCATGGTAACGCGGCGTCTCCGACTGCTTGTAGCTGCTCTCGTGCTCTTCGTCCACGATGACCACGCCAACGCGCTCGAGCGGCGCGAATAGTGCCGAGCGCGCGCCAACGGCGATGCGCCGCTCACCTCGACGCAGCGATTGCCACGCATCGAGTCGCTCACCATCGCTCAGCCCCGAATGGAGCACCGCCACATCGTCGCCGAACGCGCCACGGAAGCGATCGACAGTTTGTGAGGTGAGCGCGATCTCTGGTACGAGCACGATGGCCGTCTTGTCGCGCTGCTGCAGAATAGCGCGCAACACCTCGATGTACACCAGCGTTTTGCCGCTGCCGGTGACGCCATGCAGCAGGAACACCTGTCCGGGATCACCGGCGAGGATCGCACGGACCACTTCCTGCTGCGCCGCACTCGGATTGGGCGGCGGCAGCGTGCCAGGGCGATCGGCAAACGGATCGCGTTGCTGGACTTCGTCACGGATATCCACAAGCCCGCGCTTGGCCATGGCCGTGAACACGCCGGCGCTACAGTTGGCCTGCACGCGCAACGACTCCAGTGGCGCGGCGCCGCCCTGCGCCTCCAAGAGGTCGTACACGACACGCTGCTGCTTGGCGCGGGCGAAGGTCTGCTCGCGCTGCAGCAGCGACGGGAGATCCAGCACGATGCGCACCATGCGCTGCGTGCGAGACGCCGGCGCCGGCGCCTTGGCCGAACTCAGCGCCGTTGGGAGCATCGAGCGCAGCGTCAGACCCAACGGAGCGGCATACCAGTCGGCGATCCACTTGGCCGTCTGCAGCAACGCGGCGGGCACCGACGGCACATCATCAACGACGGCCTGAATCGGCTTGAGGGTGATCCCCTCCGGCGGCTCGGTGGCGCCGAGACAGATGCCGATCTCCGGGCGATTCCGGAACGTGACGAGCACCCGGGTGCCCGGCGCGATCGGCACGGCAATCCCATCGGGCACGCGATACGTGAACGTGCGAAAGAGCGGCGCCGCTAGCGCCACCTCGATGCAGCGAGACGCGCCGTCCGGCGACGTCAGCGGCGCTGCACGCCGAGCCCCGGCGCGTCGCTGAGGGTGACCTGTCCGTTGGGGATCGCTGGTCCGGTGAACGGATCGTCGGACAGTAAGGCAGCGCCGTCGAGGTCCGCATCGTCGAGCAGCGGAGAGAAATGCGCGGCCGCCGCGATCCCCAGCGTCGTTTCGATCATGCAGCCACACATCACGCGCATCCCGTGTGCGCGCGCCACGGCGATCATACGCATCGCCTCACGCAGCGAGCCGCACTTGGCGAGCTTGATGTTGATGCCGTCGACCGCGCCCACGAGCTTCGGAATGTCTGTCGCCACCACGCATGATTCGTCAGCGATCACCGGAATCGGCGAGCGCTCGCGCACGAAGCGCAGCCCTTCGATATCGTGCGGCGCCAGCGGCTGCTCCAGCATGTCCACGCCCACGTCGGTGAGCGGCTGCAGCATGGCCAAGGCCTGCTTCGGCGTCCACGCCGCGTTGGCGTCCACGCGCAGGATGGCATGCGGCGCTTCCTCGCGCACGATACGCAGCACCTCGCGGTCCCAGCTCGAACCCAGCTTGAGCTTGAGAATCGGATAGGCGGCGGCGTCGCGCACGCGGGCACGCAGCGTCTCGGCATCGGGCGCGATGCCGATCGTGAACGTGGAGCGCGGCGCGGCCTTGGCATCGAGTCCCCACATCTTCCACAACGGCACCCCGAGGCGCTTGGCCGCCAAATCGTGCAAGGCCGAGCTGATGGCACAGCGGGCCGCCGCGTTCCAGCGCAACGTCTTTTCCAGTTCACGTTCGATGGCGTCGATCGACCAACTGTTCGCCTTCTCGAGCACCGGCGCGAACTGCGCCATTGCCGCCATCACGCTGTCCGCCGTTTCGCCGTAAAAGCGACTCGGCGCCGCCTCGCCCCACCCTTCCGCGCCATCGACGTCGCGCACCCGCACCCACACCACGCGATGCTCGCTGAAACCACCGCGGGCGATGACGAACGGATGCGTGGTGTGCACCGTGAGCACTTCGGCGTGCAGTTGCATGTGACGGACGGTCTCGGTGGGGGAGATTAGGACAGCGGAAGTCCCGAGGGACGCGACGAGCGAGCGGACCGGAGATCGGCCCCCGGCGCCTGCCCCAGAAAGGCGAGAAGCGTATCGGCCAGCGCCAGCACCGCATGCTTCGCCAGATACACCTGCGCCATACCGCCGCTGCCCAGCCGCTTCAACACCGCGTAGCGATTGCCCGTGGCCACGCGCAGTTCGCAAAGAGAGAGAAGAGGATGCGGGTGGGCGGACGGGGGCCTCACAGCAGCCGCCGGCGCCTCAGATACAAAAGTAGCAGGCCGCCCAACCCGAGCTGGACGAACAGCAGGACCCAGAACCCGTGCGGCCATCCGGACAGCGGAATCATCGAAAAGTTCATGCCCCACATGCCGCTCACCACCACGAACGGCAGCGACATCGTGGCCACCACCGACAGCGCCTTGGTGGTCGCCCCAAGACGATTCGATACCTGGGTGAGATACGAGTCCATCGTGCTGCTGAGCAGATCGCGATAGGTATCGAGCGCGTCGTTGATGCGCAGCACGTGGTCGTAGATGTCCCGGAAGTACAACTGCACATCGAGCGTCAACAGCGTGCTCGGGCGGTTCGTGAGCACGTTCATCACTTCGCGCGATGGCTGCAGGTAGCGACGCAGCGACAGCACCAGCCGCTTCACGTGGAACAGATCGCGCAACGCCGTCTCGTCGAATTTCACGAACACCCGCTCCTCGAGTCCGTCGATGAATTCGTCGATCTGCTGCAGGATCGGGAAGTAGCTGTCGATCGTGTCATCGAGGATCGCGTGCAAGGCGCGTTCCACGCCGCGGGCGAGCACGTCGGGCGAACGTCGCAGCTGCTCCGCCACCCGATCAACCGACGCCATCGGCCCCGCATGCACGGTGACCAGGAAGTGCGGGCCGAGAAAGCAGTACAACTCCTTCGTTTCCAGGTCGTACGGATCCTCCGTCGACGCCGCCAGCGCCACGCCGCGGATGATCACAAACAAAAACCCGTCGTACTCCTCGAGCTTGACGCGAGAATTCGGGTTGAGCGTGTCTTCGATCGCGAGCGGATGGAAGTGAAACACTTTCTCGAGGAGCGCGTGCTGCGAGCGTACCGATGAATCGATGTCGACCCACATCGGACCACCAGCGGCGAGCAGCGTCGCCAGTTCCCGGGGATGGCAATCGATGATGTCTGCCCCCGATGGTGACCGGCAGATGATACGCGGCAGCGGGTCGTGCGGCGTGTCGAGCGGGACGAGATCAGCGGAGACGGTAGGCATCAGGAACGAATCATGGTCATGCGCGGGCCGTCAGGCCAGCGCCGCTAGATGTACCAGCACCGCCTGCGCCACCGGATCGGGTGCATAGCCCCCCTCCATGGCACTCACCAGCCGCCCGCCGCACCAGCGCTCGGCCCGTTCCACCAAGGCCCGCGTCAGAGTACCGATGTCCTCAAGCGTGAGGGTGAAGGCGCCCAGTGGGTCGCCCTCAAGACAGTCGAAGCCGGCGCTCAGCAGGATCAGGTCGGGGGTGAATCCCTCGGCCGCCGCGTCGACCGCGCGCAACAGCGCCTCCACGTACTGCGACGACGGCAGGGACGGCGCCATCGGCACGTTCCACACCGTGCCATGCGGGCCACGGTCGTCGGCCGCCCCGGTGCCCGGATACCACGGCCACTGGTGCATCGACACGAAGTGGATACGCGACTCGTGCTCCACCAGTGCTTGCGTGCCGTTGCCATGGTGCACGTCCCAGTCCACGATCAGCACGCGCTCGCAGGCCGTGGTGGCCAGGGCATAGTGCGCCGCAATCGCCACATTGCCGAACAGGCAGAATCCCATCGCCCGGTCGCGCAGCGCGTGATGTCCCGGCGGACGCACCGCCGAAAAGCTACGCGGCGCACGACCATCAAAGGCCATGTCCACGCCATCGAGCACGCAGCCCGTTCCCGCCGTGGCTGCATCCCACGACCCCTCACTCACCACCGTGTCGGGATCGAGACGGCCGCCGCCCGACTGCGCCATGTCCCGCACCGTCGCGATGTAGTCGCGGTCGTGCGCCAGCGCGATTTCGTCTTCCGTGGCGTGGCGTCCCTCATGGTGCTGCAGCGACTCGAACAACACCGGGTCGTGACGCAACGCGCGCGGGATCGCGCGCAAGCGCCCGACGTGCTCGGGGTGATCCCATCCGGTGTCATGTCGCCCGCAATCGGAGTGCGAGAGGAACGCGACCTGCTGCTTCATGCCGTAGATCCGGACGTGGAGTTTTATCGGTTGCCGCGCAGGCGCCGCGACGCCCACTCGCCCAGCAGCGCCAAGGCGATGATCATGAACAGTAGACCGGGAGCGGCCCGCAGGCGATCCATCCACGCGGCGAAGGCCGGGCGCGCCAAGACCGCGGCGGGCTCACCCGCGCGATCGGCCGGAGCGGGCCCGCCAAGGCGCGCCACAAGGTCGGCGTACGGCGCCGCATCACCGGGGAACGCATCGGCCAGGGAATCGCTCGGCGCCGCCGGTACACCGGCCGCCAGCGCCAACACGCTACTCCACCACGCGCGATGTTCGGCGGCACCGTCGTCGGTGCCTTCCATGCGCCAGCGCCAGCTGTTGCGATAGGCGCTCGCCACCACGCGACCAGCGCCGACGCGCTGCGCGACCAGCACGGGCTCCACGTGCTCGTGGTCCGAGGGGGTCGATTGCAGCACCGACGCACCACGGGCCACCACGAGTTCCCACGCGTCGAGACCTCGCTGTGGCGACGCCGTTAGCAGCGCACCCGCCACCGCGCCACGACCCGACGTCGCCCCGACAGGGCTGATCGACGCCAGCGACGGAATGCGCAGGGCGTCGCCGCCCAGTACGAGCCCCCCGCCCTGTTGCACGAAGCGCATGATGACGGCCGCGTCGACCGACATGCTGTCCAGTAGCACCACCACCGCATAGCGCGACGTATCGAGCCGCGTGGGAGCTCCAAGCGTGACCGACGTGCGCGGCGAGACGCGGTAGCGGCCATCAACCAGCCACCCCGCTTCCTCGAGCGCCGCGGCCGTAAACTTCGACTCCCACCCCGGCAGCGCCATCAGCATTACCCGCCGCGCGAAGAGCGGCGTGACCACCGCGACGCGCGCGGCGGACGTACCCACCGAGGCGCGCAGTGGCGGCGATACACTGGCCAGTCGCCATCCGGCGCGCCGCGTATTCGGCACGGAGTCGAGCGTGCCGCCGCCATCGCGCAACACGAGTGGCGTTGAGGCAGCGACGCCAGC
>NSHR01000026.1 GCA_002737115.1 Gemmatimonadota bacterium
CTGGCGGGTTCACGCACCGCGCGACGCGGAACGGCGCGGCGGCACCGTGGCCTTCGATGTCCCGCAAGGGGCTGACGTGGCGCGCGCGCTGCTCGCGCGCGACGTGGTCATCGACTATCGCCCCGGGGCGGGCATCCGCGTGGCCCCGCACTTTTACACGACCGATGCGGAACTCGACGCGTGCGTGGCGGCGATGGATGAGATTCTGGCCACCGGGGCGTGGAAAGCGTTTGCCGGCGTACAGAGCACGGTGACGTGACCGCACCCTGACGCACGCGGAAAGCGCTGGCGAATGTTATCCCGAACTCGTTGCACGGGCGACGTTGCGACGCCGCGGTTCGCGCTGTAGACTCGACGTGTGCATGAAAGCCGAGTGCGCACGCGCAGCACCGTAGTCATCGAGGCCGCCTTCGCCCGCGGAGGCCCGGTCGTGGCCCTCGAAAGTTCGGTGCTCGCGCAGGGACTGTTGCCGCCGCACAATCGCGACGCGGCCGAGCGCATGCTCGCCGCGGTCGAGGCGGCTGGAGCCACCCCGGCCATCACCGCCATCGTGAAGGGTGTGCCCTCGTTTGGGCTTGAACCCGCCGATCTCGAACGATTCCTGGCCCGCGATGGCGTGCGAAAGGTGTCGTCACGTGATCTGGGGATCACGATCGCGCAACAGGCCGACGGTGCCACCACGGTGGCCGGGACGCTCGCCATGTGCACGCTGGCCGGCATCGAGGTCTTTGCTACCGGCGGCATCGGCGGGGTCCATCGGAATGCTCCGTACGACGAGTCCGCCGATCTCGTCGCCTTGTCGCACACCCCGGTCATCGTGGTGTGTGCCGGCGCCAAGTCCATTCTCGATTTGCCGGCCACGCTGGAACGGCTGGAAACCCTCGGCGTTCCGGTCGTCGGCTACCGCACGCGCGAATTACCAGGCTTTTTCTCGATGAACACCGGGCTCGCGCTCACGGCGTCGCTCGACACGCCTGATCAGATTGCGGCCGCGTGGCTCGCGCATCGTGCCGTGGGGGGCCGTAGCGCGATGCTGGTGGTGCAGCCGCCCCCGGCCGCCAGCGCGCTGCCGGCCGAACTGGTGAACGACGCCACCGACGCGGCACTCGCTGCCGCCAGCGCGGCGGGTGTGCGCGGCGCCGCCGTGACCCCGTTTCTGCTCGCGGACATTCAGCGCCGCACGGCGGGGCAATCGGTGGTGGCCAATCTGGCCTTGCTCGAAAGCAACGCCGCGCTGGCTGGCCGAATTGCCGTGGCGCTCGCCGCTGCACGTGTCGAATCCGCCCCGATATGAGTCGATTCAGTGATGGTGCACCAGCAGGTCGAGACGCACGACGAGGGCACATGAGTGAACGAAGCACGACGCGCACGGTACAATCCGGTAACCCGCTCGCTCCGGAGGTCTGAAAGGCAATGTCCACCCCGTTCTTGAGTTCCGAGGAATACGACGAGCGCGCTCACGCCCTCTACAATGAGGGCAAGTACGACGAGGCGCTCACCCTGCTCCGCGAAGCCGTCGCACTGTACCCGAATGCCGTCGAGCTCCACGTCGGTTTCGGATACGCGCGACTGGCCCGGGAGGAGTACGCCTGGGCGCGCCGCAGCTTCGAGGAAGCGTTGGTGCTCGATCCCGATCATGAAGACGCCCTCGCTGGCTTCGGTGAGGTGTTGCTCATGTTCGGACAGGTCGCCGCCGGCCTCAGTGCCTTCGAAAAAACGGTCACACTCGGCTTCGATGATGATGTCGATCTGATGCTGCAGATCGGCCGCGCGCTCTTTCGCGAAGGGTTTGTCGATGCCGCGCTGACCTACTTCGATCACGCCGTCGCCCACGCCGCCGACTCGGCGGAGGCCGCCGCCTGCGTGGGCTATGCGCAGCACCGCATGGGAAACGACGCCGAGGCGATCGAGTCGCTCACGCGCGCGCTTGATCTCGATCCGCAGCTGATCGAGGCGCGTGTCTACCTCGCGAACCTGATGTACGATGCCGGCGACCTAGATCAGGCACTGGTCGAATTCGAGAAGACCACGCCCGCCGACCACTGGGATGAACTCGGCATCTGGCGACTGGTCGAACTCAAGAAGTCGGTCTATAAGCTCGATGACACCGATGGCGAACTGAAGCCGTGGGAAGCCCGACTCATCGAGTTGGCCAACGAGAGCGACGATATCGACGATCTGCTCGAAGAAGTCGAGCAGTCAATGATGGAGCAGGACGCCGAAGCGAGTCTTGAGGAAACGCTTGCGGAGCAAGGACAGCTCGAGGCACTGGGCAGCCTGCTCACCGGACTGGTGAACCAACATCAGGGTGAGCAGGCCGAGCCGGCTTCCACCGACGTGCTCGCGGCGGAGACATCCCACCGCGTGATCATGCGAGATGGCAGCGTGTTCGAGGGCACTTGGGAGGAGATCGTGCAAGCGCTGCGCGACGCGCGCGATGCCGGTCGACCCCTCTACGAATACATGGCCGCCGAAGCGCGTCGTTTTTACGGCGCCACCGGTAAGCAGGTCGCGTCCGACGCGCCCGAAGCGTTTTTGCGGGACGGTGCCAAGGCGGGTATGCTGCGGATCGACCGCTAGCCTGGTCCCGCTGCGTCGCCCCGACCCAATCTCCCCGATGACGACACGTATTCGGCGGCCGAGCGATGCGCTGGCGCTGCACCATGAGACCGTTCGCGACGTCCTACCCAACGGTCTGACGCTGCTCGTACGTCGCGATCCGTCGGCACCGGTGGTCGCCGTCGTCACCCACGTGAAGGTGGGGTACTTCGACGAACCCGACGATGTGGTCGGCATCGCGCACGTACTGGAGCATATGTTCTTCAAGGGCACGCCGACGCGTGGTGTGGGGCAGATCGCCCGCGAGACGAAGGCGAACGGTGGCTATCTCAATGCGCATACCATCTACGACCACACCGCCTATTACACGGTGCTGCCGTCGTCGTCGTTCGTGCAGGGGCTCGAGATCCAGTTCGATGCGTATGCGCGGTCCGTCATCGACGCCGAGGAGCTGGCGCGAGAACTCGAAGTGATCATCGAGGAAACCAAGCGCAAACGCGACACGGCGTCGGCGATGGCGATTGAAACGCTCTACGCTACGCTTTTTGACAAGCATCGCATCCGACGCTGGCGCATGGGTGACGAACCCGAGCTCCGTGCGCTCACGCGCGAGCAGCTCATGGCATTCTACACGCGGTGGTATCGTCCGGATAACACGGTACTCTGCATCGTCGGTGATGTCGATCTCGACGAGGTGCGTCGCGAAGTGGCGCTGCGATACGGACAGCTCGAAAACCGCACGCCGCCGCGCGAGCGCGGCCCCATCGAAGTGGCACCGCCGGGGTTCCGCTTGCGCGAATGGAGCGGGGACATCGCGCAGCAACACATTGCCTTCGGATGGCGCACGCCGCCGATGGCGCACCCCGACACGCCCGCCCTCGATCTGGCCGGGCTCGCCCTTGGCGCCGGACGTGCATCGCGTTTCTACCGCGCGATCCGTGAGCGTCAGCTGGCCTCGGCCGTCTCAGCCTGGGACTACACCGCGGGCGACATGGGCGTCTTCGTGGCACACGCCGAGTCGCCGGCTGCACAGGCGCGCGAGGCCACGCGCTATCTGTGGCGAGAGCTGCAGGCCGCCCGCACGGTGGGGTTTCGGGGCAGTGAAGTGGCCCGGGCCCAGAGCATCATCGAGGCGCGTTGGTTACGTCGTCTTGAAAGTATGGACGGACAGGCCACGTATCTCGCATCGTGGGAAGCCGAGGGCGGACTCGAGCAGGCCAGCCGCTACTACGACGCCCTGCTCTCGCTCTCTCCTCGGGATCTTCAGGAGGCGTTGGCCACGCACCTCGACCCCGAACAGGTCGCGGTGATTTCATATCGCCCGACTGGTGCAGAGCCGCTGGCAGAGCACGAGGCGGCCTTGCGTGACCTGCTGCGCGCCGAGGAAGGGCAGGACAGCAGTGTACTGGTTGACCCCAGCGTGCTCACGCCAGGGTCGAGTGCGATCATCGAGGCCCCGGCTGTGCATGTGGGTGTGCGCGCCGAGCGGGTGGAGCGCGATGTCCACGTGTATCGCACGGCGCAGGGCGTGCCGGTGCTGGTGCTGCCGCGCCCCGGTTCGCCGTTGGTGAATGTGGGCGTCTTCCAGCGCGGCGGTTCGTGCGTGGAGCCTGATGGGCACGAAGGATTGTCCCGCATCACCGCGCAGGCGATGCTCAAGGGCACAGCACAGCGCAGTGGCGCCCGCATCGCCGAGTTGGCCGAGGAACTGGGTAGCAGCATCGGCGTGAGCGCGGCGCTCGAAAGTCTTGGCTGGACGATGTCGGTGCCGGTACGACATTTCTCGGCCGCCACGGATCTGCTGGGAGATGTGCTGCAGCATCCGGTCTTCCCCGACGAAGGCGTACGCACTGAGTGCGCGCTCGCACTGGCCGAAGCGACCCGCGCGCGCGACGACATGTATCGTTGGCCGATGCGGCTGGCCTCGATGGCCGCGTACGGCGCGCATCCGTATGCGCGATCGGTGATTGGCACCGAGGTCTCACTGGGGCAGGTCGATGCTGGCCGCGTGCGCGCCTTTTATGCCGAGCACATTGCGTGCGGCGCGTCGGTGATCGCGGTGGTGGGTGACGTCACCCCCGATGATGTCGCCGTCGTGATCGAACGTGCGTTTCCGTTGTTGCAGTGGCAGGATGAGCGCGCGCCGGCGCTGGTGCAGTGGCCGCATGAGGCGCAGCTGTTGCGCGAGGAGCGCGCGAAGAAGCAGACCGCGCTGGCGATGCTCTTCCCCGGACCGTCGCGCTTTCATGCCGATCGGTTCGCCGCGCGGCTGTTGTCGGCGGTGGCAAGCGGACTTGGGGGACGCTTCTTTGAGCAGCTGCGTGACAAGCAATCCCTGGCGTACACCGTGAGTGCGTTTCCTGTCGAGCGCCGAGCCGGTGGGGCCTTCGCCGCGTACATCGCCACGTCCCCGTCACGCGAGGAGGAAGCGCGCCATGGATTGCTGGGCGAGTTCGCTAAGCTGTGTGACGCCGCGCCGACCGTCGACGAAATGGAGCGGGCGCGGCGCTATCTCATCGGCACGCACGCCATCGCGCAGCAATCGGGCGGCACCGTGCTTGGTGAGATGGTCGATGCATGGCTGTTCGGCGAGGGCCTGCATGAGCGCCACGACGTAGTGGATCGGCTGGCGGCGGTGCAGGGCGCCGATGTGCTTCGGATGGCACGTGCGTCGTTCGATCCCTCGCGCGTCGCCGAAGGTGTGGTGCGCGGGGTGATCGCGTAGCTCCGTCGACGGTCAGGGCGGCGACCCCGGTCGCACGTCGCGCATCTGACGCGCGGCGAGCGACAGCGCCGGCACACTGCTGCGAATGCGGCCGTTGGCGGCGCGCAGTCCTACCCCGCCATCGTAGTCGGCTGGCTCTCCGATCACCGCGGCCTGAATCCACGCGCGCCGTGAACCCCACGCCAGCGCGTGGCGAATCGCCGCCAGTTGCGCGGCATCGCCGTGCGCGCGCGGCAGTCCGCCCACCGTGACTAACCAGTGAGGCTGGGCGCCCCCGCCGCCGGCGACCGCGCGCTGATGCCAGCGGTCGAAGGCCCGTAAGCGGGCATCGACCGCAGGCAAACCGGAAAACGACGGAAATGACACCGCACCGAGCAACGACACCGGCGACGTCGGCGCGGATGCCCACGCATACACGGCGCTGTCGGTGGCATCGAGACGCGACGCGCTCCAGCCGATCAGCGTTCGCGGACGGACCCGCTTTACCGTCGCCGCGCTGCGCAGCATGAGCGCGCGCCACCAGTAGGACGACCGCGGCGTGGAGCCGAGGATGGACGGCAGCGGATCGACCAGCCCTGGGAAGATGACGTCGGGGCGAATACGCCGCAGCACGCGTTCCACGGCCGCCTGCCGTTCAGCGTCGTCGGGGGCCACCACGCCTCGCGCGACGCGCAGGGCGATCGCGATGTGCACGCTGTCGTCGCGCAGCGGCTGCAAGACGCGCGAGAGCGAGTCGAGCGCGCCACCGCGCCACCCGTCTTCGTCGAGTACGATCAGCACCACGTCTGGCTGGAGTTGCTCCACGAGACGCCGGTCGGCCTGCACGGCCCGCGCTGGCGGTGCCCCGTCGAGCACGGGGAAGATGCGCAGGCCGATCGCGAAGTCGCCGGCTGGTCGCGCTTGCATGGGTTCGGCGTACGCGGCCTCGTAGCTGCGCACCGCAGCGATGCCGCGCGGCCACTCGAGCACGAGCAGGGTGGTCAGGGCAGTGGCGGCGAGCACGAGCACGGCACGCATGGCCCCCGACAGGCGCCATCGTGCGGGATATGCGGGCGCGATCATGGGCACCAGCAATGCGAGTGGAGACACCAGCGCGGCGCGTCCAACCGTCATGCCGAGCAGGACATCGCGAGCCGACACGGCGGCCTGCAGCTGGAGTGGGGCACCGCCCTGCTGCGAGGCGAGGTAGTCACCAACGGCAATGACCGCGATCACGACGTCGTAGAGGAGGATCGGCAGGGCGACGACCACCGACACCAAACGCGTGAGCAGCGAATAGAGCACCTGCAGCACAAAGGCACAGGCGATTGTTGGCATCAGCCAGGCGATGCCGGAGATCGTCCGTGCACCGGTCTCGGTACCGGTGGCGACGGCCACCAGCAGCGCCGGCGCGACCAGGAGTCCGCAGAAGGCGGTGAGATTGGTGAAAACCCGCGGTGCTTCACGCCGCGCCGCGATCCAGCCGGCAAGCGCGATATCCCACGCCAGCACGGCCATCGCGACGCCGAGCACCAAGAGTGCAAGCGGATCAGTCATGCGGGCACGTTACACGAGGCACGTCGTCGCTGGCACCCCGACCCCCGGCGTCGGTAGTTTCCACCATGGCCCACACGGAAACTCCGACGGTGCTCACGGTGCCGAACCTGGTGTCCACATCGCGCGTGATCCTGGCGGTGGGGTTTCTGGCGATGGAGGCCGTGCCGGTGCGCCTCGCCTTGATCGCGGTGGCCTCGCTCACCGATTTCCTTGACGGCTGGATCGCCCGCCGAACGAAGGTGGTCTCGCGTTTCGGTGCGCTGATCGACCCGGTGGCCGATCGCTTCTTCGTGCTGTGCGTGGTGATCGCGTACGTGCTGGGCGACCAGCTCACGGTGTGGCAGGCGGTGGCGATCTTTTTTCGCGACATCATGTCGCTGATCGGCTGGTTCGTGGCGCGCAACGTGAGTTGGCTGCGCCCGATTCGGTTTCGAGCGCGCCCGCTGGGCAAGATCGTAACGGCACTGCAGCTGCTCACCTTCATCGCCGTGTTGCTGGCACCGGCCACGGTTGATGGCTTGGTGATCGCGGTCGGCGCGCTCGGGCTGGTGGCGACGGTGGATTACACGCTGATGCTGTGGCGCGAGCGGGTGCGGTGAGCGGTCGGGCGGTGACTGAGATCTGTTGACGATCTCAGCCACCCACGTATCCACCAACGACGAACGCCTCCCGGAGGAGGCGTTCGATGTATTTCGTATATCGCGCCAGCGAACGCTGGTCCGAGATCTGTCAGTGTGATCTAGACGCTGGGGTCCCGTTGGGTCCGGCGCCGGATGAAGCGATCAGACGGCAGCCGCTTTCAGCGTCTGCTTTTTGGTCGGCTGGGCAAACCGCTCGCCCAACGTGCGGAGTTCGGCCATTTCAGGAGTCTTAATCTCCGGGTACCGACCCGTGAGATACTCCATCGTGCCGTCGAACCACTCCTTCTGGTCGTCGGGGTGACACCCGATCACACCACACTGCATGATCTGCTGGAAGAGCTCGTCACGGGCCTCCTGATACGGAGCGGGCACCATGGCGTCACGACGCGGACGAAGCTTGGGCTTGGTCATTTCCTCTGGGTAGTGCGTCGAACATCGCTGCCGGGGAACTCCGGGCCAGCGTGTGAATCCTAACTGGTGAGACACGGGCTTCCTAGTGGCGTCTCCCCTCGAATACGCGGTCCACTCCAGTAACGCTGAGACGAGTGCGGCCCCGGCCGGTCGTCGGGATCGAGGGGCTTGCGCGGGGCCGGTTTGGCCGAAGGTTCGGGGCGCGGGGCGGCACCCAGCAGACCCACGGGCGCCCATGTCCTGTCCGACGCTGGTGCCTTGAGAACGTCGGAGCGCGGTGAGCGCCCGTTCCACGTGCTTGGCCGGTCGGACCGCCACGGCAGGATAGCGCCAACGATGGGGCGACAGATAGCTTACCGCCGAGGACGTGATGGTCCGTCGCCGGAGAACGACGCGGAGGTTCCGGAGGCGCAATGGCGAGAGAGCAGACGTACGACACCCCTGAAGGTGCTGAACATCGCCGTCTGGTCGACGAAGCCCGTCGCGCCGACGAGAGCGTATGCGAACCGACCGGCTAGACGCCGGACGACGACGAGGAGATCGAGTGGCAAAGACAACGAAGAAGACGTCCAATAACGCGTTCCTGCCCATCGTGCTGATCGTGCTCGCCGTGGGCGGCGCTGGCATTTATTACGCGATGCAGAACAAGCCGAAGCCGATCGAACTGGCGCCGGGCACCGCGTTGCCGACGGCGGAAGGTCAGCTACGTGGCGATCCGAACGCACCGATCACGATCATGGAGTTCGCGGACTTCGAGTGCCCTGGCTGCGGCCAGTTCGCCGCCTTGCAGGGGCCCGATGTCAAGACGCGGATCATCGATGCGGGACTCGCCAACTTCCGCTTCTACGATTTCCCGCTGACGTCGATTCACCAGAACACGATGGCCGCGCACCTCGCGGCGTCCTGCGCCGCCGATCAAGGCAAGTTCTGGGAAATGCACGACGCGCTGTTCGCCGGTCAGATGGACTGGAACTCACAGGCCACGACGAACCCCCGCAAGGTGTTCGATTCGTACGCCGGTCAGCTCGGTCTCGATATGACGGCGTACAACAGCTGCTTCGACACGCAGAAGAATCTGCCGAAGATTCAGGCCAACGCCGCGGCCGGCACGGAGCGTGGTGTCAGCAGCACCCCGACGCTGGTGATTGGCAATCGCGTATTCGCGGGTGGCTTGACATACGACCAGATCAAGAAGATGGTCGACAGTCTGCGTGCGGAGCTTCCGGCCGCGCCGGCGGCAGCAGCCCTTCCCGCGACGACGGATTCCGCCAAGAAGTAAGTGGGCGAGCGGCGGCGTGCGGCCTAGGCCCGCCGCCGCGCCGCCTCACGCCACGAGTGCGCGCGTCGTTACGACTCCTGCGCCTCGTATTGATCTTTCAGCGACGCCACTACGGACGGATCCGCCAGCGTCGTGGTGTCTCCCAGCGCGCGACCCTCAGCGATGTCGCGCAGCAAGCGACGCATGATCTTGCCCGAACGGGTCTTCGGCAGATCCGCGCTGAACAGAATGTCGTCGGGCCGCGCCAAGGCACCGATCTTCATCGCCACGTGCTCGCGTAATTCGTCGCGCAGGCTACCGCTCGGCGTGAACCCAGCCCGCAGCGACACGAACGCCGCGATCGCCTGACCCTTGATCTCGTGGGTCTTGCCCACCACCGCGGCTTCCGCCACCGCCGGGTGGTCCACCAGCGCGCTCTCCACTTCCATCGTGCCGATGCGATGCCCCGCCACGTTCAGCACGTCGTCCACGCGACCCAGAATCCACAGGTAGCCGTCGTCATCGCGCTTGGCGCCGTCGCCCGGGAAGTACAGGTCGGGCCGACCGGGCCACTTGCTGAAATACGTCTCCACATAGCGCGCGTCATCGCCCCAGATCGTGCGCAGCATGCTCGGCCAGGGATGCGTGATCGCCAGCAAACCACCACCGACGCCGATCTCGTGGCCGGCGGTGTCGAGTAGCGCCGTCTTGATGCCGGGGAACGGGGTGGTGGCCGAGCCGGGCTTGGTGGCGGTGACACCCGGCAGCGGCGTGATCATGATCGCGCCCGTTTCCGTCTGCCACCACGTGTCCACGATCGGACACCGCTCCTGCCCGATGTGCTTGTGGTACCACATCCACGCTTCGGGATTGATCGGCTCACCCACCGAGCCCAGCAAGCGCAGTTGCGAGAGATCGTGCTTCTCGACGTACGGCGTACCCCACTTCATGAAGGCGCGAATGGCCGTCGGCGCCGTGTAGAAAATCGAAACGCCGTAGCGTTCACAGATCTGCCAAAAGCGATCCTTGTCGGGCCAATCCGGTGCGCCTTCGTACACCACCTGCGTGGCACCATTCGCCAGCGGGCCATACACGAGATACGAATGCCCGGTGATCCAGCCGATGTCGGCGGTGCACCAGTACACGTCTTCTTCTTTCAAATCGAACACGTATTTGGTGGTGCTCGCCACGCCGGTCATGTAGCCGCCCGTGGTGTGCACGATGCCCTTCGGTTTGCCAGTCGTGCCCGACGTATAGAGAATGAACAGCAGGTCTTCGGCGTCCATCACCTCGGGTTCGCAGTACTTCGGCACTTGCCGCTTCAGGTGATGCCACCAGTGGTCGCGTCCATCCTTCATTTCGGCGAACGTCTCGTCGCCCACGCCACTGCGGCGTCGCATCACCACCAACACCTGTTCAATGGTGGGACAGTCTTTGAGTGCTTCGTCGGCGTTGCGCTTGAGCGGGAGCATCTGCCCACGGCGATAGCCGCCGTCGGCGGTGATCAGCACCTTGCAGCCGCAATCGTTGATGCGGTCGCGCAGCGATTCCGGTGAGAAGCCGCCGAACACCACCGTGTGCACGGCGCCGATGCGCGCGCAGGCCAGCATCGCGATCACCGCTTCAGGAATCATCGGCAGATAGATCGCCACCCGATCGCCCTTCACCACGCCGAGCGTCTTGAGCATGTTCGCCGCGAGATTCACTTCGCGGTACAGGTCCCAATACGTGTACGTGCGACGGTCGCCGGGTTCACCTTCCCAGATGATCGCGGCCTTGTTGCGGCGCGGCCCGTGAATGTGGCGATCAACGCAATTGACTGACGCATTGAGCTGTCCACCCTGAAACCACTTGGCGTGCGGCGGCGTCCACTCCAGCACCGTATCCCACGGCTTGCTCCAGGTCAGCTCGCCGGCCTCGCGCGCCCAGAAGTTCACCGGGTCCATCGCGGCGTCGTCGTGCAGGCGCGAATCGTGAACGCGGGCCGTGGCACGGAAGGCGCCGGGCGAGGGGAAGGAGCGCGTTTCCTGCAGGAGGACGTCGATATCGCTCATGGAGACCTGGTGTCCGGTAGGAACCGGCGCGGTGGGGTGTCCGACGGGGGGAGTGCGCGGAGCACGCGTGTCCTGCTAATGTAGAGCGATGCAGTCACCCCACGAAACAGGTGCGACCGGTGTCGCGTCCGCTTCCGCGTCCGGCCCGGCGCTCACGGCCGAGGCGCTGGTGCGCGCCTTTGGTGGCCGCCGCGCCGTGAATGGGGTGTCGCTCACGCTGCAGGGAGGCGCTTGCCTGGCCCTTTTCGGCCCCAATGGCGCCGGCAAGACTACCCTGCTGCGCCTGCTGGGCGGACTGCTCAAGCCCACCACCGGGATCACCCGACTACATGGCCAGCCGCTTCCGGGCGATGCCGAAACGCGTCGTCTGGTGGGGCTGATCTCGCATCACGCCATGCTGTACCCGGCGCTCTCGGTGCGCGAGAACGTGCGCTTCGCCGCCGAATGTCAGGGGGTGATCGACGCCGACGCCACCACTACGCGGGTGCTCACGCAACTGCGGGTGCTCGATCGCGCCGACACGGCGGTGCGCTATCTGAGTCGCGGGCTGCAGCAACGCGTGTCGATCGCGCGGGCGCTGGTGCATGGGCCGCAGTTGGTGCTGCTCGACGAACCGTACACCGGGCTCGACGAAACCGGCGCCCAGGCGCTCACCGATGCGCTGGGCGCACTCAAGGCCAACGGGGCCACGCTGGTGCTGGTCACGCACAACCTGAGTGAAGGACTCGCGCTGGCCACGCACTCGGCCATCATGCAGCACGGGAAGTTCGTAGATGAGGAGCCCGTATCGCCCTCCGGTTTCGACCTGCCGGGGTACCAGGCGAAGTATCGGGCGCTCGTGCACGAGGGGCTCGCGTGAGCGCTCCACGCGTGAGGGCAACCCATCGAGCGCCGTCGTACTTCGCCGATGCCTGGCGCATCGCCCGGAAGGACCTGCTGATCGAGTATCGGACCCGGAGCGCCTTTCTGGCGGCCACGGTGTTCGCCGTGCTGGCGGTGGTGATCTTCCGGTTCACGTGGGATCCCACCGCCATTCCGGCCATGGACCTCGCGCCCGGTGTGCTCTGGGTGATCTTCACCTTCTCCGGATTGTTGGGGCTCAACCGCTCGTTCGGTCTGGAACTGGCCGAGCGGGCCTACGACGGCCTGCTCGCATCGCAGGTATCGCGCGAGGCCATCTTTACCGGGAAAGTCATCGCGAACCTCGTGTTCGTGCTGTGCGTTCAAACCTTGGCGCTTCCCGCCGTGGCGCTCTTCTTCGATCTTCCCGTCGGTCCCTCGTGGGGGATCATCGTCGCGATTGTGCTGCTCGCGTCCCTCGGGTTGTCGGCCGTGGGGACGCTCTTTGCGGCGATCGCCTCGAACACGCGGCTGGCGGAGTTGCTGTTGCCGATGATGACGCTGCCGTTTTTCGTGCCACTGGTGATTCCAGCGGCGCAGGCCACGGCCGTGGTGTTGCGTGGTCAGCCGATCGCCGAGGGGATGGCGTGGCTAAAGGTGCTGCTGGCGTTCGATCTCGTGTTTGTCTTCGCCTGTATCATGGTGTTTCCGTTCACCATCGAGGAGTAGGTATGTCATCGGTGTCGTCTGCTGCCCCGCGTTCGGCCACGGAGCCGGAGCCGAAGGGATTCGATGCGTTCCTCGCCATCGCGATGGTGGCGGTGATCGCGGCGTGTGCGCGCGCGCTCTTCTTCACGCCTATCGATGCGATGCTGGGCGCGGCGCAGAAGATTTTCTACGTGCACGTGCCGGCGGCGATCATCGGGTTGTATTTCGCCTGTGGTCTGCTGTTCATCAGCAGCATCATGTACCTGTGGATCAAAGACGAACGCCTCGATCGGCTAGCCGAGTCGTCGGCCGAAGTCGGGCTCGTGTTCATGGGCATCGTGCTGGTGACCGGGCCCGTCTGGGCGCGCTCGAGCTGGGGCACGTGGTGGGTGTGGGAAGCGCGCATCACGAGTACGCTGTTCCTGTGGTTGCTGGTAGTGGGCTATCTCGTACTGCGCAGCGGTGTGGAGTCGATCGAAGTGCGCGCGCGGTTGTCGGCCGTGATGGGCACGTTGGCCGCATTGCTGGTGCCGTTCATTCATCTCACGGTGAAATTGTTTCGCGGTATGCATCCGGAGCCTGTGGTGCTGGCGCCGGAAAAGCCCAAGATGCCCCCCGAGATGCTGATGTCGTTCGGACTCTCCATGGCGGCGTTTCTGTTGCTGTTCTTCGCGCTGCTGCGTTTGCGTTTTCGGTGGGCCACGCTGCGTGATGCGCGTGCGGCGATGGAGGCGGCGTGATCGTGCATGCCCGTGCGCTGATGTCGGCGACGCCGATGCTGACCGCCGCCACCGTGCAGGACACGGCCGGGAAGGTGGCGTATGTCCCCAAGGCTGGCGGTCCGCCCGACAGCAGCGGGTACATGTGGGCGGGCTACGCCATCGTGGCGGTGACCTACGGCGCCTACATCGTGCTGTTGCTGCGTCGCATGGCGCGGGCGAAGCGCGGTCGGTGATCGGCCGATGATCATGGTGGCTCGCGCGCCTGAGCCGCGGCCACTTGAGGGCGTGCGCATCGCTGTCACGCGCGCCGGCGAGCGTGGCTCGCCGTTGGCCGACGCGCTGCGGGCGAAGGGCGCCACCGTGCACGAAGTGCCGCTGACCCGTATCGAAACGCTCGACCTCGCGCCGCTCCACGATGCCGTCCGCCGCCTCGTCGAATTCGACTGGGTGCTGCTCACCAGCGTCAACGCGGTCGAGCACTTGGCGCGTGTGGTTGCCGAACGCGGTGCCGAAACCGCCATGGCGACCCGCCGACTGGCCGTGGTGGGCGTGGCCACCGCGGCTGCGGCCGAGCGGTACGGCTGGCGCACGCCCACGGTGCAGCCCGAGAACGCGCAGGCAGTAGGGCTGTTGGATGCCATGGCGTCGCGCTCGGACATCGAGGGCGCCCGTATGCTGTATCCGTGCGCGGCGGCCGCTCGCGACGTGCTGCCCGACGGGCTCCGGGCGTTGGGGGCGGTCGTGGAGAGCGTACCGTCCTACCGCAGCGCCCCCGATCCCGAGGGGCAAGCGCGCATACGCGCGCTGGTGAAATCGGGAGAGATCGACCTGGTCACGGTGGCCGCGCCGAGCGCCGTCGATGCGTTGCTCGATGCCCTTCCGGCCGAGCATGCGGGGCGCCTGCCCGTGGCGTGCATCGGCCCGGTCACGGCGCGCGCGGCGAAGGTGGCTGGCTTTCCCGTTAAAGTGGAATCGGGGGCCGCGACGATGGAGGGATGGGTGATCAGCATCGTGAAGGCCTGCGGGAAGTAATCCGGATCGGCAGGGGCTAACTGAACCCGCGGGTCCCCCAATAAATTGCAGGATGACTGATCTTGTCGTCCGTATCGGAACCCGTTCCTCTGAATTGGCGCTGCGTCAGGCGCGCCAGGTCGCTGCCGCGCTGGCCGAACGCGGGGTAGCGAGTGAACTGGTGGAGTACACAACCATCGGCGATCGCATTCTCGATCGCCCGCTCAACGCGATCGGCGAGAAGGGGCTGTTCACGGCCGAACTCGAAGCCGACCTCATTGCCGGTCGCACCGATTGTGCGGTGCACTCGCTCAAGGATCTGCCCACGGCCGATCCCGACGGGCTCACGATCGTGGCGTTGCTCGAGCGTGAAGATCCGCGCGATGCGCTGGTGGTCGGACCCAACACCACCGCGCGCACGTTGCTGGAGTTGCCGAAGGGGGCCAAGGTCGGCACGTCGTCGCTGCGTCGTCGCGCGCAGTTGCGCGCGCTGCGCCCCGACTTCGATGTGCGCGAACTGCGCGGCAACGTGGGCACGCGCCTGCGGAAGATCGACGCCGGCGAAGTCGACGCCGCATTGCTGGCCGCCGCCGGATTGCGCCGACTCGGCCTCGGCGAGCGGATCGTCGCCTTCATGGATCCGCCCGATTGGATTTCGGCGCCGGGGCAGGGTGCCATTGCCGTGCAGGCGCGCGCCAACGACGCGCGTATGACGGCAATACTGGTCGCACTCGATCACGCGCACACACGCGCGGCGGTGACCGCGGAACGGGCGCTGCTGGCGGCGCTCGAGGGTGGCTGTCAGGTGCCGATCGGTGCCTGCACCACGTACGAAGCAAAGTACGGCCCGATGCTTCATGGCATCATCGCGTCGATCGACGGCGTGTCGGTGGTTCGCGGCGGATTGCCGATCAACGCCGCCGATCCGGCGTCGAGTGGCCGTGAACTGGCGCGGCAGCTGCACGCCGCCGGCGGTGCCGGCATTCTCGAAGAACTGCGCGAAGAACTGGCTGCGACGGCGGCCGCGCGAGCGGCTGAGAAGGCCGCGGCGCAAGGAGCCACCTAATGCCGATGCGCATGCGTCGTTTACGTCGTACCGAGGCGCTACGCCGCATGGTGCGCGAAACACGTCTCGACCCCGCCCAGTTCATCTGGCCGCTCTTCGTGCGGTCGGGTACCGGTGTGCGTGCGCCGATCGGCTCCATGCCGGGCGTCGCGCAAACGTCCGTCGACGAGATGCTGCGCGACGCCGAGAAAGCGGTGGCCGCGCAGATCGGCGGTATTCTGCTGTTCGGCATTCCCGACACCAAAGACGCCACGGGATCGTCGGCGTGGGATCCCAAGGGACCGGTACCGGCCGCCGTGCGCGCCGTGAAGCGGGAGTTCCCGCATCTCGTGGTCGTGACCGACGTGTGCATGTGCGAGTATACCGATCACGGACACTGCGGGCTGCTCACCGCATCGGGCGAAGTAGACAACGACGCCACGCTGGAGCTGCTGTCGCGTGAAGCCGTGGCGCACGCCGAGGCCGGTGCCGATATCGTGGCGCCCAGTGACATGATGGACCTGCGTATCGGGCATATGCGCCGCGCGCTCGACATGGCCGGCTTTACGCAGACGCCGATCATGAGCTACGCCGCCAAGTACGCCTCGGCGTTTTACGGACCGTTTCGGGAAGCCGCGGAATCCACGCCGGCGTTCGGCGATCGTCGCAGCTATCAAATGGATCCGGCCAATGGCCGCGAAGCATTGCGCGAGGTGCGGCTCGACGTGGAAGAAGGCGCCGACATCTTAATGGTCAAGCCGGCCGGCGCGTACCTCGATATTATCGCGGCCGTGAAGCGCGACACGCAGATGCCGCTCGCCGCGTATCAGGTGAGTGGTGAGTACTCGATGATCAAGGCCGCCGCGGAACGCGGCTGGATCGACGGTGATCGCGCCATGATGGAATCCCTAGTGGCCATCGCCCGCGCCGGTGCCGACATGACCATCACGTATTTCGCGCTCGAAGCGGCCGCTGCTCTGCGGACCCGCTGACCCCGCCGTCTTCTCTCATCACCTCGTTCATGCACAATCCCTGGCGCGACATGCCCCCCGGCCCCCACGTGCCGGAATTGGTTACCGCGATCATCGAAATTCCCGCGGGCTCGCGTAACAAGTATGAGCTCGACAAAGACTCGGGACAGTTCAAGCTCGATCGCGTGCTGTATTCGGCCGTGCACTACCCGGGCGACTACGGCTTCATTCCGCGCACGCTGCATGAGGACAACGATCCGCTCGACATTCTTGTGCGCATTAACGAGCCCACGTTCCCCGGCTGCCAGATTACCTGCCGCCCGATCGGCGTGCTGAAGATGCTGGATAAGGGTGAGCCCGACGAGAAGATCCTGGCCGTGCCCAGCGACGATCCATATCACAACGACATTTACGACATCGCCGACATGCCGGCGCATTACCTCAAGGAAATCGAACACTTCTTCGGCATCTACAAGGATCTTGAAGGCAAGCGCGTCGAGATTCAGGGATGGGAGAAGAGTGAGGTGGCGTTCAAGGTGATTCAGAGATCCATTGAGCGGTACGCGGAAGTCTATCTGAAGGGTGCGTAAACGGGTCTGACACCCTCCTCCCTGCTCCCTAGGCGGTTGGCCGTTCAGACGGCAACGGATTGCTTCAGCACCAACGCCGCATTAATCCCGCCAAAGCCAAAACTGTTCGACAGCACCACCTTCGGACTCAACTCCCGTCCGTGGTGCGGCACGAAATCCAGATCGCAGCCGTCGGCGGGTGTGTCGAGATTGAGCGTGGGGGGAATCCAGCCGCGTGAAATCGTGAGCGCGCTGATCGCCGCTTCGAAGGCGCCGGACGCACCGAGCGCGTGGCCATAGTAGCCCTTGGTGCTCGACACCGGGATGCGGTATGCGTGATCGCCAAAGACCTGCTTGATCGCCATCGTTTCCGTGGGATCATTGAGCGGCGTGCTGCTGCCGTGGGCGTTGATATAGTCGATCTGCTCCACGCTGACCGACGCATCACGCAGGGCGTTGCGCATGCAGCGCGCGGCCTGCGCACCGTCTGGGCGTGGGGCCGTCATGTGGTGTGCATCGTTGGTGGTGCCGTAGCCGCCAAGCTCCGCATAGATGCGCGCACCGCGCGCCTCAGCGTGCGACCACTCTTCCAGTAGGAGCACCGCACCACCTTCGCCCATCACGAAGCCGTCGCGATGAGCGTCGAACGGACGCGACGCGCGAGCGGGATCATCGTTGCGCGTCGACATGGCGCGAATGAGGGCGAACGCGCCGAAGCAGAGCGTGGCGAGGGGCGCTTCCGATCCGCCAGCCAGCATCACGTCGGCGTAGCCATCGCGGATTTGGCGGAACGCTTCGCCGATCGCCATCGAGCCCGAGGCGCAGCTCATCGCGTTGGTGGAGTTGGGCCCCGACACGCCGAACTCGATCGCCATGTTGCAGCTGGCCGATCCGCCGAACACGGCGAGGGCCAGTGTGGCATCGACGGCACGCAGGCCGCCGTGCAGAAAGCGCGCGGCCTGTTCTTCGGCGTATCCCACCCCGCCCAGCGCGGTTCCCATCATCGCGCCCACGCGGTCACGGTCTTCGTAGGCCAGATCGAGCTTGCCGTCTTCGAGGGCCAGCATCGCACTCACCACGGCGAACTCACTGAACCGATCGAATCGCTTGACGCGCTTGGCATCGATCCACTTCGTGGCGTCGAAGTCGTCGATCTGCGCCGCGCACTGCGACCGATAAATCGACGCGTCGAAACGCGTGGCCGGTACCACCGCTGAGCGTTCGGCGCGCAGCCCCTGCCAGAGCGCTTCGACGCCGGTGCCGATCGGTGTCACGCAGCCAATGCCAGTGATCGCCACTCGGCGTCGGGACGGCGAAGATTCGGGCGTCGCGGGCGTTGGCGTACGCGTGTGCGGCGGGTTGGTCATGTCGGAGTCCGTTCAGCCACGGCGGCCAAGCCCGCCAGCGTGCGCGACGCAATGCCGTGCACGAATACCGGAGCGATCACCTGCGTGGCCGCGAACCGTCCGATCACCGGCCACAACGGGCCGTTCCACACGTGCACAATGCGCGTGAGGGTACCGCCCTCAACCGGCGTGAAGCTCCACTCCACATCCATGCGCGTGGTCACGCCACCAACGTGCTTGAACCGCACCCACGGCACGTCATGATTCACCGCCATCTCCGACAACCACCAGGTGGGCCAGTTGAACAGCCCGAACGGGCGATTGGCCGCCATCTCCACCATACCACCACCGTCGGGCGTGCGATGACGAAACCGTACGAAGCGGTAGTGGGGCAGATACGCCGGCCAGTGCTCAACCTCGCGCGCGATGGCGAAGATGCGCGCCACCGGCGCGCGCACGATCCGCTCGTCGATTTGTGTCACCAGTTGATCGGGTGGCGGCGGACCCAGTTCGTAGTTCGGGTGCATGGTCGAGGGTGAAGGATGAATTCGGGAATATTACGTGCGCGCGATGCCACGTTGGCTGGGCGACCACACCGCGACCACCCGGAAACCCAGCGCCCGGTGCGCGTGCGCCTGGCAACCGGTCGCGTGTTTCACGAGCCGCTGTAATTCGCTGCGCGTGAAGCCACGCAGAATCGACACGATGCCGTCGTGGCGGCTGACCGGATGGAACCCAAGCAGGAACGATGCCACCCAGAGGCCAGCCACCGCAAACCAGCTGCGACGTAGATCGCCGATGATCACGGCCGTGCGCGCCACGCGTGTGCATTCCTGCAGCAGGCGCTCCGCTTCCGCGCCGTCGAAGTGGTGCAGTACCTGCGAGCAGGTCACGATGTCGATGCTAGCATCCGGGAACGGCAGCGCCATGGCGTCGGCCGCGAGCGCATACGTGCACGCCGTACCCGCCGCACGCGCTAGGGCCGGCACCAGCTCGACGCCGATCGTCGTCATCGGGATTGCGCGCCGCGCCGCCAGGCGTTGCGCTGCGCGCGGGATGTCGCCGAGTCCGGTGCCGATGTCGAGCAAGGTGATCGCCACCTGTGATGCCCCCGCCGTTCCATGCTTCGACGGCACGGCGCGCACCACCCGCTGCACTTCGGCCAGTACGGCGCGGCGTCCACCGAAGAATCGGTTGGCCAACGCCACATCGCGCAGCGAGCGCAACGCGAGCGCGGGATTCTCGCCGGGGTCGTCGAGGATCTCGCGGCCGCGCTGGCGCGCTGGCGTGAACAGGGAGGCGAGGCGCGAGTCTATCGTTCCAACTGCGCGTAGCCGCCGCGATAGTAGAGCAACGGTTTCGCGTCGCGTGCGGCAGCCTGTTCCACATGGCCGACCACGATCACATGGTCGCCGGCCGGATGACGCGCCACAATGCGGCACTGCATCGACGCCAGCACGTCGTCGAGTACGGCGTCTCCCAGTTCGCCGTCGGTATAACCCACGCCGGCGAACCGGTCATCGAACTTGCCCGCGAAGCGGCGCGACAGCGCTTCCTGCGAGTCGGCGAGCACGTTCACCGCAAAGCTGGTGGCCTGCGCCATCACCGGTGCCATGGTCGCGTCGTTGCCGATGCACACCATCACCAGCGGCGGGTCGAGGCTGAGCGACGAGAAGGCACTCACGGTCATGCCGTGCGGCGTGCCATTCGCCTCATGCGTGGTGATGACAGTGATGCCGGAGGCGAAGCGGCCGAGGACGGCCCGGAACAGGTCTTGATCGATCATCAGGAAAGGAAACGGAGCAGGGTGCGCGGGCGTAGCACCGCCGAGGGCGGCACGAAGTCACCCGTGACCCCGATCAACAGGTCAGCGAGATCGCGATCGCGCGTGAGAACCCGCGCCGCGTGATTCATCAACGTCGGAAAGGCCACGGCGGCTCCAATGAGCTTTTCGACCCGCCATTTCCCGGCAAAGGTGCGCTTCCGCGCCTGCTCGTAGGCCCGCAGCGCGCGGCGCATGCCACGTGCGTTCCCCTGCGCGCGCGCGTGAACCGCGTGAACCGCAAACGGGGCCAGCAGCTCGCCGCCTCGCAGTGCGGCATAAATGCCTTCGCCGGTGAACGGATCGTAGAAGTCGGCGGCGTCGCCGGTGAGCATCGCACCCGGCGCCCAGGCGCGGGTGGCATGCGAGGCGAACGGCCCCGTGGCCCGCACCGGCGTTTCGCGAACGGCGTCGCGGAAGCGCGGACGCAACGACGGTTGCGCGGCGATCCACGCCTCGAGAAACGCGGTGGGGTCGCCGGCCATGCCCTGTGCCGCACGCCGCGGGACGACCAACGCCACGTTCGTGAGGCCACCAGAGACGGCGGCGAGCCCCACGTAGCCGTTGGTGGTGACGTGCATTTCGCCGAGCGTGCCGATGCCTTCTACGTCGCGATAGTGCGCCACCAG
>NSHR01000027.1 GCA_002737115.1 Gemmatimonadota bacterium
CCACGATCCATCACTTCTACGACCAGATGTGTCTGCCGTGCGGTGATGTCAACTTCGCCAAGCGCACCGAACTGGTGGATCTGAGTGGACGCACGGCGCTGCTGTCGGGCGGCCGTGTGAAGATCGGCTACCAGGCGGGACTCAAGCTGCTGCGTTGCGGTGCACGATTGCTGGTGACCACGCGATTCCCGCGCGATTCGGCCATGCGCTATGCGGCGGAGCCCGACTTCGATGTGTGGAGCGATCGTTTACAGATCTTTGGACTCGATTTGCGACACACGCCGAGTGTGGAAGCGTTCTGTCGGGAGCTCACGCACACCGAGTCGCGCCTCGATTTCATCATCAACAACGCCTGCCAGACGGTGCGCCGCCCGCCCGCGTTCTACGCGCATATGATGGACGGCGAGATGGCGGCCGCCAGCACGCTGTCAGCGGGTGCGCGCAAAATCCTTGGCACGTACGAGGGGCTTCGCGGGGCGCAGCTGCTCCCCGATCCCGATGCGGGCAGCAGTGCGGCCGTGGTGCAAAGCGGCACCGCACTGAATCGCGTGGGGCTCACGCACGCCGCTGAACTGTCGCAAGTGCCGTTGGTGCCCGACGACATGCTCGTGGCGCATCAACTCTTTCCGGCGGGCAAGCTCGATCAGGATCTGCAGCAGATCGATCTGCGCGAGCGGAACTCGTGGCGGCTGCTGATGGATGAAGTGCCGAGCGTGGAGCTGCTGGAAGTGCAGCTGGTGAATGCGATCGCCCCGTTTCTGATCAATGCTCGGCTCAAGCCGCTCATGCTGCGCACGGCGAATCGCGATAAGCACATCGTGAATGTGTCGGCGATGGAAGGGCAGTTCTATCGCAACAACAAAACCACGCGGCATCCGCACACCAACATGGCCAAGGCGGCGCTCAACATGATGACGCGCACCTCGGCCGCGGACTATCAACAGGACGGCATCCACATGAACAGTGTGGATACCGGCTGGGTGACCGACGAAGACGTGGCGGAGATTGCGGCGCGGAAGGTGGAGAACCACCGCTTCCACCCACCGCTCGATATCGTAGACGGCGCGGCGCGTATCGTCGATCCCATCATTGCCGGCGTCTCAAGCGGCGTGCATGTGTGGGGCCAGTTCCTCAAGGACTACGCGCCGACCGACTGGTAGCCGTACGCTGACCGTTCGCATCCGCGGCGTCGCTAACGGTATGCGCAACGGTCTGACCCGTGCTGGATGCGTCGTGCGCCGAATTAGTATAAAGTTGAGCAGTCATTCATTCGTTCCTCTCTCCCGCCCCGCCCATGAAACTCCTGCTTCCGGCGCTCGCCCTGTCGGCGATCCTCGCCGCTCCGCTTTCGGCTCAGGCCGGTGCCCGTCGTGCCGCCCCCAGCACCCGCGCCATTGCCGAAGTGTCACTCACGCTGGTCGACACCGCCGCGCAGCGTGCCGCCGGCAAGCCGGCCCTCATGCGCATCGACTACGGCCAGCCGCATCTGCGTGGCCGCACGATCAACACGGATAGTCTGGTGCCCATCGGCACCGTGTGGCGTCTCGGTGCGAACGCGGCGACGCTGTTCACGACCGATGTCGATCTGACCATCGGTGGGAAGGACGTGCCGAAGGGACGCTACGTCGCGCAGGTCCTGCCGGCGCGTACCGGCTGGACGCTGATCCTGCAGGCCGAGACCACCGGCGCCGCGTCGGTGAACGTGGTTCCGTACGACGCCAAGAAGGATGCGGCGCGCATCGAACTCCGTCAGAGCACGCTCGCGACGCCGTTGGAGAGTCTGTCCATCTGGCTCGTGCCGTCGACTACACCGGGCGCGCAGCGCGGCGAGCTGCGCATCGGGTGGGACACGGTGATGCTGACGACCGAGTGGGTGGTGCGCTAAGCGCGCGCCACCACGCATCTCACGCCCGGTTCACCGTGGCGTGGGATGCACCCGGCGACGGTCCTCGAGGCGCCGGAGCGAGTCGAGGCGCGCGGCGATTTGTGGCTCACGCGCCACCACATCGGTCCGCTCGCCGGGATCTGCTTGAAGATTGAACAATTGCATGGTGTCGCGGTGCCACACGCCCTTCCATGCGCCTTCCAGCACCGCCGACTGCACGCGGTCGGGCGAGTACCACACCTGATACGGTCGTAGCGCGAATGACCCCGTGCCGGTCAGTGCCGGCAGGAATGAGCGGCCGCTGATGTCACGCGGGGGCGTGCGCCCCGCCGCCTCGACGAGCGTAGCGTGCAAGTCGGTGAAGTCCACACGGATCGTCGAGGCGCTGCCGGCGGTCGTACGCTCCGGCCAGTGTATAACGCCCGGCACGCGCAGTCCGCCGTCGTACAGATCGCCCTTGAAGCCGCGATAGTTCATGGTGCCGTTAAACCATCGGCCCACCGTATCGGTGCCGCCGTCATTCTCACGCCGCAGAAACGTGGCGCCGTTGTCGGACAGAAACACGATCAGCGTGCGCTCGGCGATGCCGAGGGAATCCAGCAGCGAGCGGAGACCGCCGAGGTCTTCATCGAGTCGTGACACCTGCGCGGCGTAGCTCTTCTTGGCGTCGGGCCACGGCTTGGATGCATACGCGCCTAGCGATGGAATCTCGTAGCCGCCGTCAGCCTGACCCCGGCTGCCTTCGTTGTTGATGTGCGGGAGATTCGTGGCCCAATACAAAAAGAACGGCCGATCACGATTCGACCGCACGAAGCGAAAGGCGCGATCGCGGATCAGCGTGGGTGCGTAGTCGAGACGCGTGGTCGCGCGCCCGGCCCCCATGCGCCCGGCGTTCGGCACCATGTTGCGCGTGCGCACGGAGTCGGCCCCATCCAACAGCCACTCGGGATAGAAATTGTGCGCATGCACCTGATCGCGGTATCCGAAGAACTCGTCGAAGCCCTGCGCGTTCGGCCAGCTTTCTGGCTCGCTGTCCCAGCTCAGCCCCCACTTGCCGAACAACCCGGTCGCATAGCCGGCGTCGTGCATCCGCTCGGCCAGCGTCACGTCGGCCGTGCGCAGAAAATCGTTGTCGTTGTCGTCGAGACGGCAGGTGCCGTTGTGCAGCCCCGTCATCAGTGAACAGCGCGCCGGCCCGCACACGGCGGCGCTGGAGCGGAACTCCGTGAAGCGCAGCCCCTCGCGCGCGAGCCGGTCGATGTGCGGCGTCGTGATCTCCTGCTGTCCCCACGCACCGACTTCCCCGATGCCGAGGTCGTCGGCGAGCAGGATCACGATGTTGGGCGGCACCGCCACGGCAGGGGAACGCGGCGATGTGCTGCAGGCGCTCGCGCCGAGTGACACGACGGCCATAGCGACGGAGAGGCGCGCTCTGCGTGACCGGAGACGGATTCCTGAAGTGGGGCGCATATCCCAAAGTGCGCCGCTTAGCGCACCACCGCCACCGCGACCGTACTCCCCATCTCGAGCTGGCGTACCCACGTGATCACCGCGCCATTCGACGAGGCGGCCAGCGACGGGTACCACTGTCCCGCACCGGCGTCGGGCGCCGCCACCATGGTGAAGCTGACGGCGCCGGCCAGGGTCGCCCACAACCGCCCCTCGCGTCATGCTCCAGCCGAGATCGCAATCGCGTAGTAGTTTAGCAACATGACCGATCTCTCTCGTCGTGACCTGCTCGCAGGCGCCGCCGGATTCCTCGGCGGTGCCGCCCTCGCTGGACTCCCGCTCGCCGCCGATGGACAGGGTGCGGCCGCCCCCGCTGCGGCGGGCGCCGCGCCCGCTCCTCCGGCGCCGCGCCCCGTGGCCCCTATCGACGCCACCAAAATGCCCGGCGCGCCCACGGCTGCATTGGGGGCGCGCTCGGAGTACTTCGCGCCCACGCGCATCCCGAACGGCACGCCCGTAGGCAGCTCGCGCACGCCGCTGCAGGATCTCACTGGCACGATCACGCCGAGCGATCTGCACTTCGAGCGACACCACGCCGGCATCCCCACGCTCGACCCGGAACGGCACACGCTCACGATTCATGGGCTGGTGGATCGTCCGATGTCGTTCACGGTGGACGACATCAAGCGGTTTCCGCAGATCACCCGCACGTACTTCATCGAGTGCTCGGGCAACGGCGGCGCCGGTTATCGCGACCCGAAGCCGGACACCACGCCGCAGCCGCTCGCCGGCTTGTTTAGCACGTCGGAGTGGACTGGCGTACCGCTCGCCACATTGTTTCGCGAAGTCGGCGTGAAGCCCGATGCCTCATGGTTTCTGGCCGAAGGCGGCGACGCSTGCAAGCTGGCGCGCTCGATTCCGATCGCCAAAGCGTGGGATGATGCCATGATCGTGTGGGCGCAGAAC
>NSHR01000028.1 GCA_002737115.1 Gemmatimonadota bacterium
GCACGAAGCCGTGGATGACGCGCTGGGAGACGTCGAAGTACACCGACCCGATGCCCGATGGCACGGCGCGCATTTTCACCTTCGAGATCGACGCCAAGTCGGTGATCACGTCGCCCTGCTATCCCAACACCATCCCGTCGCACGGATGGCGCAGCGTGAACGGGCTCGCCTGGAGCGGTCGCGGTCGCATTGCGCGCGTGGAAGTGAGCGTCGATGGCGGCACCACGTGGCACGACGCGGAACTGTTGAACACGCCGCAGCCCAAGTCGACGGTGCGCTTCCAGTACATGTGGAATTGGCAAGGCACCGAGGCCACGCTCCTGAGTCGCGCCACCGATAGTGCGGGCTATGTGCAGCCCACGCGCACCGCGATGATCGCCGAGCGTGGTGAGTACACCGACTATCACTACAATCAGATCATCGGCTGGAAGGTCGATCGCAGCGGAGCCGTCACCTTCCACGGAGAGACCTGATCATGCGCATCGCATCAGCACTACTGACGGTGGCCTGTTTTACGGCCTGTGGCGGTGGCGCGAAAGCGACCGCCGACGCTACCAATGCCTCGTTCGCGTCGTACGAGGCGGGCGCGGTTCCCGGCGGACCGGGCGCCAAGCAGTCGTACGGGTTGGGGCATGCGGCCGCCGATTCGGCGATCGCGGCCATGAACCAGGACATCGGACAGGATGGCGTGGAGCTTCCCCCCGGCAGCGGCACGGTGGCGCGTGGAGTCGTGGTGTACGCGGCACAATGTGCGCAGTGTCACGGCGCTAAAGGCGAGGGACTGCCAACCTTTCCCAAGTTGGTGGGCCGTGATTCTGCCGGGGCGTCAAAGCCGGAGTTTCAGTTCGCCACGACGAACAAGGCCAAAACAATCGGCAACTACTGGCCGCATGCCACGACGGTATTCGACTACATCAAGCGCGCTATGCCCTTTGCCGCACCGGGCTCGATGACCGACGATGACGTATATGCGGTCACCGCATACCTGCTGTCAGCGAATGCCATTATTCCCGATACGGCCACGCTCGATGCCGCCACGCTGCGAGCGGTACGCATGCCGGCACGCGATCACTTTGTGCCGGATAACCGCAAGCCCACCGCCCCCGCCAAATAAGGTGCTGCTGACCATCTCGGTCGTCGGCGCTGAACCCCACGTATATGGGACATATGGGACATATGGGACATATGGGACATATGGGACATATGGGACATATGGGACATATGGGACATATGGGACAGGCCAGTGATCGCACGGCCATCCTGGACATCCTGAGCGCGACCAATCCCGATTTTCCGCGCTAGTGCGTGAGCGCTAGTGCGTGAGCGTCAGTGCGTGAGCCCGTACATCACGTAGTTCGTCGCGAACTTGTACGCGTCGTTGGAGAAGTTCACGGGATACCAGCCTTCCCCCGACCACTCCATGTAGTCGCCGATGTCGTTGTTGTAGTTGATGATCACCTGCAGCCGCTTACTCGGGTCGTTGTCCTCGTAGATGCCAAGGTACTCGGCCTTCGCCAGCGGTGTGGCGGGGTGCGTCATCCCGACCAGTGTCTTGATGTGAAAGAACGCATTGAAGATCGGATGCGACACGTCCATCGGCACGATGCGCGCCGTGGGTAGCACCGACAACATCGCCTTCTCGAACACATCCCACTGTCGGTCGAAATAGAAGTCATCCACGATCAGGAAGCCGCCCTTCTGAATCCAGCGACGGAGCGCGTCCGCCTCCTGCGGCGTGGGCATCCAGTAACCCGGCTCGGTGAGATACGCGATCGGATAGTGATTGAGCGCCGGATCGTCGAGCACGTGCACATTGCTGGCTTTCTTGTGCAGCCGCAGCGTGGAGAGATCGCCCAGGATCGTCATGAAGTTGCGCTCCATCTGCGGATAGTCCGCACTCCAGGCCATGCGATAGCCCTGCGTATAGCGCAGCCGCACAAACGTGTAGCGGCCGTCGTACGGCACGTTTGGCTCGAGCATGAATCGCTGGCGTTGCGACCAGGCGATCGGCGCACTGAATAGCATCACGAGCAGCAGCAGGCTGACGACCCGCGCACGTCCGCTACCGAAGAATCGCGATCGCATGCCGTGTGCGGCTGGCATCATGTTACTCGCTTGGTGGGAGTCCGACCATCTGCTCACTGAGGGTCCAGAGGCGCGCCGCGCGGGTGACCTGTTGCGCTTTGGCCGTCAACGGCTGCGCGAACGCCGCACGGCCATTCTGTCGATTGCCCCAGCTCCAGTGCACCCCGCTCTCGGCGAACGCGTCGTCCGCGACCACCTGCGCCACCCGATCCCCCGACAGCTCCTGCGTCACGTATCCCTTGGTGATGTTCTTCTGAAACCAGGGGAAGATGCGCTGGAATGCCGCGGGCGTATCGCGAAAGAGCGCCGTATCCGCGACGCATCCCGGATACAGTGTGTTGAACACGATGCCGGTGCGGTCGTGAAACCGTCGATGCAGTTCGCGACTGATGATCATGTTGCACAGCTTGCTGTCCTTGTACGCCTTGCCCGGCTTGAAGGGCTTCCCGTTGATCATCGCGATGGGCGCGCGGAAGCCTTTCTCGAGTCCTTCCAGCTCGCCCAGGTCGGCTGGTGCCGGAATCGGCACCTTTCCACCGAACTCCTCGGCGTTCGCGGTTACGGTACCCAAGGTGATCATGCGCGCAGACTTCGTCTGCTGCAGCGTGTCCATCAAGAGCCGACTCAGCAGAAAGTGCCCGAGGTGATTGGTCGCCACGCTCATCTCGTAGCCTTCAATTGAGCGCGCCGGTTCGGTGAGGCGCGGCTTATACACGGCAGCGTTGTTCACCAATGCGTTGAGCTCACGGCTGGATGCCAGGAACGCGGCCACGAACGCGCGCACGCTGGCCTGCACGCCAAGATCGAGGTGGCTCAGGGTGTACTGTCCTGCCGGCAGCTCGAGGGACTCGGCCGCCCGAGACGCTTTGGCGAGATCGCGGCACGCCATGACGACGTGCCATCCGCGCGTAATAAGCGACTTCGTGGCGTAGAGTCCGACGCCCGAAGACGCGCCGGTGACAATGACAGTGGACACGAGAGGCATTCGGACGGGAGGAGAGGCGCAAACAACAGGGGGACGGTACGGCCGCGTGGCACGCCAAGGCGTGGCACGCCACGCTCTATCACCGAAGTAATCTGTTCCGATTCTCGGCTGGTGGCTACACTACCGATATGTCCATTCGCCCTCCCCTCCGTGTGGCGCGACTCACCGTCATGCTCGGCCTCGCCGGTATAGCGTATGGCGCGCGCGCACAGGTACCAGCCCAGCCCGCCGCGCGCTTCGGACCCGGTACGCGCGTGTTGCTCGACGCCCACAACGCGTATCCCGAGCGGGGCCAGTGGAGTGCGCGGATTGACGAGGCGCTGGCCACTGGGCTCCCGCTCGCGATCGAGCAGGATCTGCACTGGCGCGTCGCGAACGGAGCGGTCCCGCAATCGGTCGTGGCCCACGACGATGACGCACTGGACGGCGCTCCCACGCTCGACGCCTACTTCTTTGCCCGCATCCGGCCCATCATGGAGCGCGCGCTGGCCGAGAACCGGCGCGACACGTGGCCGCTGATCACGCTCAATCTTGATTTTAAGGACAACACGCCGGCGCACCTCGACGCCGTATGGGCGTTGCTGGGACAGTACGAAGCGTGGCTGACTACGGCGCCGCGCACCGCCACGCCGGCGAAGGCCGAGCCGCTGGTGCCGGGACCGTTACTCGTGCTGACGGGCTCCGACACCGCGCAGCGTCGCCGCTTTCACGACGAGGTGCCGGTGGGGGCGACGCTGCGCGCATTTGGCGCGATGGTTCCCGTGCCCGTGCGCGGCGAGACCAAGGCGTCACGGGCACGTCGCGCCATGCAGATGACGAGCGCGCAACACATCAATGCGCGTGCCGACAACTTCGCGCGCTGGGTGAACTTTCCGTGGAGTGTGATTGAGGCGGGCGGACCACAGACCGCCGGCGCGTGGGTGCTGGCCGACTCCGCGCGACTGCAGGCGTTCGTGCGGCGGGCACATGCGCAGGGATTCTGGATCCGCTTCTACACCCTCGACGGATTCACCGCCGCCGAAGACCGCGGGTTTACAGCCGCGTACAACTTCGGGTCACGCGCGGCCGCCGCGCTGCGGTGGCGTGCCGCGAGCGCAACGGGCGTCGACTTCGTGGCGACGGATCAGTACGCCGATTTTACGGCGTTGCGCCGCTAGTAGCGCGAGCCTTGCGGCGTGTGACGCCGCTACGCCGGCGTGATGTGCTTGAGCGTGATGTCGGCGAGTGAGCGGGTGCCACTCTGTTTCATCGCGACTTCGAACTCCTTGCGCAGCAGGCCGAGCACGGCTTCCACGCCTTCCTGTCCGAAGGCCCCAAGACCCCAGATGTAGGGGCGGCCGATGCCGATGGACGTGGCGCCGAGTGCCATCGCTTTGAATACGTCGGTGCCACGGCGGAATCCGCCGTCGCAGATCACAGGGATGCGACGTTGGGTGCCGAGCAGCACCTCTGGAAGCGAGGTGATCGTGGCGCGCCGTGAGTTTTCCGCGCGACCGCCGTGATTGGAGACGAACAGGCCGTCCACGCCGTGCTTCACGGCGAGATCGGCGTCTTCGGCGGTCACGATGCCCTTGATTAGCACCTTCATACTGGTGGACTGCTTCAGGCGATCGATGAACTCCCAGGTGGGGGTGCCCACTTCCGGAATCGGCGTCGCCTTCGGGTAACCCACGAGGTTCGGCTTGCGGCGATTATCGCGATCATCCACCCGTCCGCTCACCCCCGGCAGCGGCGCACCGCCCAGATGGCACTTGGTGCAGGTGCGGGTGTCCTTGCGCGCTTCGCGAACCATGGTTTCGCGGTTGCTGCCGCCCAACAGATCGACGGTGAAGGCGATGGCCGGTGCGCCCGCCTTCTCCACGCGCTTGACCATCTGCTTGGTGACGGCCCAGTCGGACTGGTGATACAGCTGAAACCACACCGGACCGCCACGGGCCTCGATCACGTCTTCAATGGACGTGGTGGCCACGGTAGAGAGCACCATGAGGTGGTTTTTCGCCTTGGCGGCGCGGGCGGTGGCGATCTCGCCGAGCTCGTGGAACGCTTTTTGGCTGCCCAGCGGGTTGACCACAATCGGCGTGGGGTACGTAGTGCCAAACCAGTTCACGCTGGTATCGAGCCGGCTCACGTCGATGAGGCGCCGAGGGCGCATCGCCCAGCGGTCGAAGCCTTGACGGTTAGCCTGGATGGTGCCGTCGTCGTCGGTGCCGGTGGCCAGATAGCCCCAATGGGCCACGGGGATGTTCTGCTTGGCGACGGGCTCGAAGTCGAACACGTCGAGGGCCTCCCCGGCCGTGCGGATCTGCTGCGCGAGCTGCAGGGCGCTGTCGTCGAGGCGCGTGCGCGGCCTGTCACTGGCGTGCAGCAGGCGGGTAAAGACGGATTCATCGAGTCCGGCGGCCGCCAACAGCGGACTGCCCGCCAGAAACGTAAGGAAATGACGGCGCGAGGGGTCGATAGGCATGGTTCAAGAAGCACTCATCGCTCACCGTTGTCCAGAGTCCTAGATTGCCTGTACAGCCCCTTCCCACCTGCAGCTCCCCATCCTTTGAATTTCCTCTCCGTGCTCC
>NSHR01000029.1 GCA_002737115.1 Gemmatimonadota bacterium
CGGCCCCGGTGAAGGCGCCGGTGAAGGCGCCGGTGAAGGCGCCGGTGAAGGCGCCGGTGAAGGCGCCGGTGAAGGTTCCGGTGAAGGCCCCGGTGAAGGCCCCGGTGAAGGCGCCCGCCAAGAAGGCGGCCAAAGCCCCGGCCAAAGCCCCAGTCAAGGCACCGGCCAAGGCCCCAGTCAAGAAGGCGGTCAAGAAGGCGGTCAAGGCCCCGGCCAAGGCACCAGCGAAGAAAGTGGCCAAAGCTCCTGCCAAGAAGGCGCCGGCCAAGAAGAAAAAGTAGTTCGACGTGTTCGCCGCGTCGGCACCGAGTCGCCTCGACTTCGGAGGAGGGTGGACAGATGTCCCACCCTATCCCGGAGAGCGAGGCGGCTTTGTTTGTAACCTCGCCATCGAGCGGCGAGCCCGCGTCACGCTCCAACCGGGACTCGCCGAGGCGAACCGGCTACCGCTGGTCGCCGCCGCATTACGTCGCGCCGGCTACGAGGGGCGGGTCACCATCGCGAGCGACTTCCCGATCGGCGCGGGGCTCGGTGGATCATCCGCGGCCGGCGTCGCGCTCGCGGCCGCCATCGCCGCCGCGCAGGGACAGCGGCCGGATCGAGCGTGGCTCGCCGAGTGGAGTCGCGCGCTCGAAGTCGAAGAGCTGGGCATCGCCGGCGGCCGTCAGGATCACTACGCCGCCGCCTTTGGTGGCGCGCTGGGGCTGACGTTCGGCGACCGCACGTCGGGCGACTACGTATCGGTGGAACAGATTCCGCTTTCGGCTCCCGTACGCGCCGCGCTCGAGGCACGCATCACCCTCGTATACACGGGGGAATCGCGCATGAGTGGGGACACGATCACGGCCGTGCTCGACGCCTACCGCAGTCGCTCGCCGCATGTCGTGGAAGCGCTCGATCGTATGGCCGTGCTGGCCCGCGGGATGCGAAGCGCATTGCATGCGGCCGACGTGACCACGCTGGCCGCGCTCGTGGACGAACACTGGATCCATCAGCGCGCCCTCCATCCGCGAATCAGCACCGAACGCATCGACGCGCTCGAGCAAGCCGCCCGCGCCGTGGGTGCCCAGGGACTGAAGGCACTCGGCGCTAGCGGCGGCGGTTGCGTGATGATCGTGAGCGCTGCCGACGACGTCGCTCGCGTGGTCGAAGCCGTCTCGCCATTCGGCGACGTCTTGCCGTGGCGCATCGCCGCGCGTGGTGTAGAGGTGTCGCCGATCTCGTCCGACGCCTAGACTGTACCTCGTGACGTACCGATATCCGCTTGATCCCGTCGCGCTGACGGCATCGCTGGTCGCGATCGATTCGCGCAATCCGTCCCTCGTGCCCGACGGGCCGGGTGAACTCGCCTGTGCCACGCACCTGGCTGCCGTGCTGACGGCGTGGGGCTTCGCGGTATCGCTGCAGGAGATTGCCCCCGGCCGAGCGAACGTGATCGCGCGTATCGGTCCGAGCGGCTGCACGCCGCTCATCTTGAATGGCCATCTCGATGTCGTCGGCGTGGAAGGCATGTCGCACGCGCCCTTTGCGCCCGAGGTGCGAGAGGCCAACCTGTTCGGGCGCGGGTCGACGGATATGAAGGGCGGCGTGGCGGCCATGTGCGTGGCCGCCGCCCGCGCCGCCGCGCGCGGTGCGCTGGCGAGCGAGATCATCGTGACGGCCGTGTGCGACGAAGAGTACGAGTCGATCGGCACGCGCGCGTTGCTGTCTCAGGGGCTTCGCGCGACCGGGGCGATCATAACCGAACCCACCCGCATGGCGATCGCGCCGGCACACAAAGGCTTCGCGTGGATCGAAGTAGTGCTGCATGGACGCGCCGCCCACGGCAGTCGCTATGACGTGGGGATCGACGCCAACCGTCATGCTGGTCTGCTCCTGGCCGAACTGGATCGGTACGAACGCGACGTGCTCACCCGCCGCATGCACCCTCTGCTGGGGCGCGCCTCACTGCACGCGTCGTCGATCGTGGGCGGCACCGGCTGGTCGACCTACGCCGATCGCTGCACGCTGCATATCGAACGCCGCACGCTACCCGGCGAGAGCGGGGACGAGGCGCTCGTCGACATCCGCGCGCTGTGCGATGCCCTCTCCGCGTCGCGCCCGGGCTTTCAGGCCGATGTGTCGTTGGTGTGCGCGCAGCCTCCGCTCGACCTCGCGCTCGATGCGCCGCTGATCGCGTCGGTGCGCGCGGCGTGCACGGCGGCTGGCGTGGCGCCCACCATCGCGGGCTTGTCGTGCTGGACCGATGCCGCCCTGTTCGCCGAGGCGGGGATTCCCGCGTTGTGTTTTGGCCCCGGCGATATCGCCCGCGCGCATTCGGCCACGGAGTGGGTGGAAGTCGCGGAGCTCGAACGCGCGACGGAGATACTGGAAGCGGTGTGCGCGGCGTGGGGACGGTAGCGGATCGCGCTCGGTGGTAGGACCCCGTCCCCATCACCCACCACCTCAATCGCACCGCCGCCCTGCCGCCCTTGTACCTTGCAGTGACCTATGCACCTCTCCGTCCTCCAGTACGACCGCCTCGAGCGCGCCATTACCAATGGCACTCGGCTTCAGCTGTATCGCCGCGGCACCGAGTTTCTGGTGATTCCCGAGCGACTCCGCCTGCAGCACGGACGTGAACTGATCGTGGCGCGTCATCCGAGTACCGGCAGCCTGCTCGAGATCTACATCGATGAACTGGACGCGATGGAGATCGTGAAGTGAGTGCGATGTATCCACTGGTCGCGGTGTTTGCCGACGAATCGTGTCTCGGCAATGGCAAGAGTGGTGACACGCCCGGCGGACTGGGCGCGCTCATCGAGTTCAGGCGGGCCGATGGCGCGGTGCAACGCTTCGACCTGTGGGCCTCGGAACCCGATACCACGAACAACCGGATGGCGCTGCGGTCGGTGATCGACAGCTATCAGGCGATGTCCGGGAAGGGGAATCCCCTGTCGGTGCTCTTCACGACCGACTCGCGCTACATCGTGGACGGGATGACGTCCTGGGTGCGCGGGTGGATGGCGCGGGGCTGGAAGCGCGCACAGGGGCCGGTCGAGAACGTGGAGCTCTGGCAGGCGGCGGTCGACGCCGTGGCGATGCACGAGACGCAGTGGGCGTGGGTGAAGGGGCATGCCGGCCATCCGCAGAACGAGTACGCCAATCATCTGGCGACCCGGGCCGCCGCCGTGCAGGACCGCTCCGATGGACTCGTCGCGTCATCGTTTGAGGAGTGGTGGGCCGCGCAGCCTGTCCGGGCCAACACCAAGCGGGCCCCATTGTCACCGTTTCCCGCTCCGGATGCTTTCATGCCTGTTCCCGCGTTACCCGGGGCCACGACTGCGCGTCGAATGACGTAAGAACTCCGGCGCACGAGTCGCCTTCCGCCTCTCGCGCACGGTTCGCACGCAGTACCCGTATCTCCTCACCCACGGCTTCACGCTCACCGATCTCGAAGAGCGGCTGCTACCGTTTCGGGAAGTGCGCCGTGAGATGGCCGATGGTGGGGCCAAGCCATGCGACTGTCGCTACTGCGGGAATCGCTTGCCGGAGCACCGAGCTCGACGTGCACTGGCGCTTCTGCGTGACGTGTGGTCGCAGCGCCGATCTTCCCGATCTCACGACCCCGATCCGACGAGCCGGCTAGTTTCGTCTCGTCCGGTGACTCCTGTCGATCGCGTGAGGTGTGTCCTCGTGTATACTCGTGTATGCCTCACGTTTTGCCTGTCCGGTCATTGGTTCGACGCGCGCTGCACGCCGCGTCGGCGCTGAGCATCTGCACCGCCTGCGCATCAGCGATTCCAGTGGGAGTGCCGATGGGCCCGAATGGCGCCGCGCCGGTCGGCGGCTCCCCGTCGGCGCCGTCAACCCAGCTTCCCCTACGCTGGCCCGTGCGCACGGCCGAACACATCGACCTGTGGCTGCATGCGTTCGCGCTAATCAGTGAGGACACGGCGCGCGTGCGACTGTATCGCTACGGCTATCGCGACTCGTTGGTGGTCGTCAAGAATCAGCGCAACGTGCTGACGAGCCTCGATGCCAATCGGGCTACACTTGCCAAGCGGTTGCCACTGACGGGCGGCTATTTGACGGCGCAATTTCTCCCGTTCGAATTCGCGAACTGGGATGCCATGGCCTACGCGATCGAACGCTTTCTGGAGTTCGCGGGCGATCCGCGGCGGGCTCCCGATCGCGAAACCCAAGCCCGCGTGGCGCTGATCGCGTCGATGTTTCCGACGGCGGCAGATCGCGAGTGGCTCCGCCTGTTCCTGGCCAGCGTCCGTGATGAACAGGCGCAATTCTTCAACGCCGAGCATTCGCGTCTCCTTCGCACCCGTGCGCCCGTGATCACGTCGGTAGACAGTCTGTGGCAGCAGGTCTATCGCACGAAATTCGAGCGCTTTCTGAACAACACGGCGCAGCGGCAGGGCGACCTACTGTTGTCGCTGCCGATTGGTGGCGAAGGGCGCACCGCCACAGGGCCCAACCGGCAGACGATGGTGGCGGTGCCCTTCCCCGCGCGCAGCGAAGACGCGGTGCAGGTGTTGTACGTGATGGCGCACGAGATTACCGGCTCGCTGGTGGGTACGGTGGTGGCGGACAACACGACACCGGCCGAACAGCGCGCGGGTACGGCGGACCGCTATGTCTCACTGGGTCAGGTGCAGGCGGGTGCGCTGCTGTTGGCCGCCATCGCGCCGGAACTGCGCGACGGATATGTGCGATATTACGTGGAGCAAGCCAACATCCGTCGTTCGGGCGTGACCTCGTACCCCGCGCTCTTCGACTCCGGCTTCGCGCTGCCGACGGCGATTCGCGAGGCGTTGCAGCGGCAAATCGATATTATTTTGAGCGGCATCTAGTGCCGATGTGCGTCCCTCTGCTTTCCCGGATTCATGGCTGACATTCCGCGCACCGCGCTCGAGCGCGTGCTGGCCCGCGCCAGCGAGCTGCAGACCACCACCGCCGACGGCGTCGAGAACGTGTCGGAGGAACGGCTGCTTGACATCGCCAAGGAAGTCGGGCTCGATCTGGCGCATGTGCGTCAGGCGATCGCCGAGGAACGGGCGCGCCTGCCAATGACGGAGCTCGAAACGGGCCCACTGCTCGACAGCTTGGGGCCGGCGTCACTGGGCGCGCAGCGCACGGTGCCGGGCACGCCCGACGACATCCTGCGGCGACTCGATTCGTGGATGCCGCGCATGGAGTCACTCTCCACGCGTCGTCGCATCGGCGACCGGCAAAGCTGGGAGCCGCGCCACGATCCGTTCGGCAATTTTTTGCGGTCGTTCGGCGTGGGCGGTCGGCGCTTCGATCTCGTGCGGGTGGATCAGGTCACGGCCAGTGTCACGGCCATCGACAGTGCCCGCAGCGTGGTCCGGCTCGATGCAGAGATCGCCGGCATGCGCCGCATGCAACGCAATCAGGCGGTGGCGCTGGTCCTCGCCCTCGGCGTGCTGTACGCCGTCATCGCGGTACCGGTGCTCTTTCTGGTCAGCACCGGCGCTGGCACCGGCATTCTCGTTGGGCTCAGCGCGTTCGTGGGCGGTAGCGGATTCTTGGGCTGGCGGGCCCTGCGGCGCGCCTATCGCAACGCGATCGACCGCATGCATCTGCGCATCGAACAATTGCTCGATGAGCTGGAGCAGGATCGCATGAAAGAACCGCCCAACCTGCTACAGAAGGTCGTGACGCAGATTACGGCGCGGTAACCAGCTCCAGCACGAACGCGCGCCGACGCACGCGCTCGACCAGCCAGCGCACGCCCGTGTTGCTCATGACGAGCATCGAGCCGGTCATGAGCAGCGACTTCACTTCGCGACGCGAAATCTTGACCGATCCGCCTGGCTTGAGCATGGCCGTGCTCTGCACCAGATCGCGCAGCGTGGCGTAGGCCAGCAGCAACGGGAGAATGCAGAACAGGCGGATCGCAATGGCGCGGCGCGGAATGAGCAGCAGATACAGGCGCGCCTCTTCGAGATCGTGCCACGCCAGCTGGATGAGCTGCGTGAGCGCTTCGCGATTCTTCGCGATCAGCTCCGGCGCGAGAATGCTGCTCTGCGAGCTGCCGTGCGCGCGCAACAGCTCCTCGGGCACGTACACGGAGTTCTCTTTCTCCGCATCGACCGCAACATCCTTCAGGATGTTCACCGTTTGCAGCGCTTCGGCGAACGCGCGGCATCGCTCGCGCAGAATCGCATAGCGCTTGGTGCCGATGCTCGACGAGTGTTCGTGCCAGAGATCGGTGAGCATGTAGCCCACCGTCCCCGCCACGTAGTAGCAGTACTCCTTGTACTCCTCGACGGTCTGAATCCGAATGCCGTCGGGATACAGCAGCACGAACTTGCGCATGCCGATCGCCATCTCGGCGACCCACTTCTGCACCACGGCACGCGTGTTCGGCGGCAGCACGGAGAAGTGCGCGAACACGAGATCGGCGTTGAGCGTCAGCGACAGATGCGCCTCGTCGCCGACGAGCGGCTGCACCCCCCGCAAAAACCGTTCGAGCGCCGCGGCGTCATCAAAGGCCGCCAGGAAGTCGTCGAAGAGCGCGGCCTTCACCTGCGGATCCACCGCGGGGGCGTCCTCAACCGTGTCGGCGATGCGGCACAACAGGTACGCGTCGAGCACCGCCTGACCGAGTGCACCGGGCAATACCTTGATGCCGAGCGCGAAGGTGCGCGACACTGCCGGCAGGATGGCCTCGCAGAAGCGGGCGGCATCGCGCTGGGACAGAGCGGCAGAGACGGCGGTCGGCAGGGTCATATCGTGCAAGATACGATGGGTGGCCGTCGTGCGTCACCAAGTCTGGACGGCGAGTGTGACGAATGCACAGTCCGGGCCCAAGAGGGCCTTGCCGCCGCCGATGGGGGGGCACGAGGTTCCACGGGTGATCGAGTCGCCTGCCGATTTCCGTGGTGTGTTTCGCACCGACCTGCTCGCCCGGGCAATGTATGCCGAGGGTGCCGGGATCGCGCGGTGTGTGCCGGCGGGGGTGGCGGTACCGGCCGACGCCGACGACGTGCCGACGCTCATGCGCTGGAGCAAGCGTGAGGGCGTGGCGCTGCTGCCGCGCGGCTCGGGGAGCGGCATGGCCGGCGGCGCCGTGGGCGCGGGCGTGATCGTGGACCTGAGCCGCCTCCGTCAGCTCGGCCCAGTCGACGTGGAGGCGCGGCGTATTCGGGTCGGTGCCGGTGTGACGCGCGGCGAGATCGACGCTGCCGCGCGGCGCGAAGGGCTGCGCTTTCCGGTGGATCCCTCAAGTGGCGCGTTTTGCACCATCGGCGGAATGGTGGGCGCCAACGCGGCGGGTGCCCGTACGCTAAAGTTCGGCGCGACGCGGCCGTGGGTGCTGGGCGTGCGGTGCGTGTTCGACGACGGCACCGACGTGTGGGTGCGGCGTGATGCGCCGTGGCCAATCGGCGTACCGGCCGTGCGACGGCTCTCCGAGGCGATGTCGCAGATCAGCGCCCAAGTCGGCCGCGACATCCCGGCCGACGCGCTGTCGCACCCTGGTGTGCGGAAGGAGTCGTCGGGCTATGCGATCGCCGAGGCGCTGCGCACCGACGGACACCTGGTGGATCTGCTGGTGGGCAGCGAGGGCACGCTCGCCCTCTTCACGGAAGTGGAGCTCTCGCTGATTCCGGTGGCGGGGGCGACCGCGACCATTCTGGCGATTTTCGATTCGCTGGAGGCGGCCACCGCCTGTGCCGTCGAGGCTCGTATCGATGGCGCGACGGCCTGCGAATTGTTGGATCGCACCTTTCTCGATGTCGCGGCCACTGATGGCCCCACGGGTATTCCCTCGCACACCGAAGCGGTGCTGCTCATGGAGGTGGAAGGCGAATCAGCGGTCGCGGCGTTGCACGCCATGACTCAGCTGGCGGCGCGCGCCACGCGTCACGGCGCGAGCGACGTGCACACGGCGGCGGAGGCCGACGACGCGCATCGGCTGTGGGCGCTGCGCCACGCGGCGAGTCCCATTCTATCGCGCCTGGCGCCGCGGCTGCGCTCCATGCAGTTCATCGAAGATGGATGCGTGCCTCCCGATCGTTTTCCCGACTACGTGCGGGGCGTGCGCCGCGCGCTCGATCACTTTGACATGCCGGGCGTGATTTTCGGACACGCCGGCGACGCGCACGCCCATGTGAATCCGTTGGTGGACGTGACGCGCCATGGCTGGCGGGATCGCGTGGAGGGGATTCTCGATCGCGTCTGCGAGCTCACGGCGGTGCTGGGCGGCACGTTATCGGGCGAGCATGGCGATGGCCGGTTGCGGGCGCCGCTGATGGATCGCGTCTGGGGACTCGAAGCGCGAGCGGCGTTCGCGCATGTGAAGGACGCCGCGGATCCGTCTGGGGTGCTGAACCCCGGCTGTAAGATCGCTCACAGTGGCGACCGCGCGATCACGGCGCTCCGGCATGATCCTGACGCGGTGCCGCTGCCTGCCGCCGCCCGCTCGGCGCTCGACGAGATCGAGCGGACGCGGAGCTGGAACCGTTTCCGGTTAGACGCGATCGGTGGCTCTTCTTCGCGCTAAATGGCGCATAGTTGGCGCTATACTAGCGCTATAAATCACTCATTTCGGCGCGGATCACGGAGAGCAGCGCCAGCAGCGATTGGCGCTGATCGGGTGTCAGCATAGCCATCGACGAGAGATCGGCGGCATCGATTTGCGGGTCAAGCGTGGCCAGGAGCGCCTCTCCCTGCTTTGTGATCTGGCAGAGCACCTGACGTCGGTCCGGGCGGGAGCGGTCACGGGTGACGAGCGACGCTTTCTCCAGCTTGTCGAGCAGACGGGTCACGGTGGACCCTTCGTCGATCATGCGGTCCCGAATGGCCAGCGTTGGCAGGCCCTCTTCGCCGGCGCCGCGCAGAATGCGGAGCACGTTGTACTGGGCGAGGCTCAGCCCGTGCGGCTCCACGACCCGGGCACATCGCCGGCTCACGACCGAGGCCGTCCGCAGCAGGGCGATCGTCGCTTCCTGAGACTGGGAGCGGAACGGCCGTCCTTGTTGGGTCTCCTCCTGTAGCGTGCGACCAGCAGTGCGTTCGGGCATGGAGAGCGCGGAGGGGAGGCCGACGACCGGAGGGAGATGCGCCGCCGATGATATTGGCGATATTACGCCATTACCGCACTGACGCCAGCGTTTCACTCACCCGATTTCTCCGCCATGCCGCTCTCTGACGCCGCGATTCTCCGCGAGCCCAAGATTACCGTGCTCGCCCGTCCCCAGTTCGTCGAGGCCAGCCATCTGCCGGTGCAGTGGATCGGCGAGTCCACCGACGGCGAGCGGCTCGCCGAGTTTGCCGGCCGCCTCTGCTACATGAGTCAGCGCAATCCGGCCGGCCGGACCACGCGGGACTATCTCGAGAACATCAAGAAGCAGGGGCACGGCAGCGTGCTCGAACATGCGAGCTACTCGATTCTATTTGAGGGCGTAAGCCGATCGCTCACGCATGAACTGGTACGTCACCGCGCGGGCTTCGCGTACTCCCAGCTGTCGCAGCGCTATGTCGATGAAAGCGATGCCCAGTTCGTGATGCCGCCGGCCATGATCGGCGACGAGCCGCTCGAGCAGGCGTGGCGGACGCAGGTCACCAGCGCCGTGGAGAGCTACATCGCGCTGGTGGAGTCGCTGATGACGCGCTACGCGTGGGTGGACGACAAAGTGCACCGCCGCAAGATGGCGCGTGAAGCTGCGCGGGGGGTGCTACCGAACAGCACGGAAACGAAGATCGTGGTCACCGCGAACGCGCGGGCATGGCGCACGATGCTGGAGCTGCGCTCGAGCGAAGGCGCTGAGCTCGAGATCCGCCGTCTCGCGGTGCTGGCGTTGCGCGTACTGCAGCAGGAAGCACCCGCGTTCTTCAGCGACTTCGAGATCTATGAAGGAGCGGATCGACGGGAAGCGGCACGGATTTCGTACCACAAGGTGTAGCTTTGGTGCGCCGCGAAATACATACGGGCCGCGAACACGTGAAGTGTTCGCGGCCCGTGGTCCTTCATAGACGAAGCAAGTGTGAACTCAGTCTCCCTCGACTTCGAAAGTGAACGCATCGGCCTGCCGGATGGAGTCCAGCCAGCTCTCGACCCCGGCATCATCTTCCAGCGACGGCCCGGCGCCGCCCAACGCGACCGCATCCGCGGACGCGAACGAAAAGCTCAGGGCCCGTTCGGTGCCTTCGGGCCAGTCCGGCATGGCCAGACCCGCCGCGACGCGCCGAAGCGTCGAACCACACGTGCCGAGCAGCTCGGAGGCACGCGCCTCGAGTATCAGCAACGGTATATCAAGATCCTGCGTGACCAACCGACCCGTCGTTCCATCGCGCCAGGCCGAATCACCGACCGCACCGCGGTCCGGCCATACGCCCAGATGGCGCACGACGCCGGTGTGTGCTCCCAGTCGTTCACTCTCGACAGTGGCCGCGAGGGCCAGGGCCAGAGACTGTGCGTCGGCGACGCCGTACAGCGTGACGACTTCACGCCGCGAGCGAGTACCGAGGGGAAGCACGGGCATCGAATTGACGTGCGCAACGACCGGCGAATCGCTCGAACGCGCCTCGAGTCGTACGAGGACGTCCATGTTCTTGCCTCCTGTGTGAAAAAGGGTAAGCGCGGACAAGGCTACTCGTCGGGCACGTGCGCCGACCACGTGAATGACGCGCCGCCCTGTTGGTGAGCAGCAGCAACTGCACCAGCAACTGCACCTCGACTACACCTCAGCAGCACCTCTCGGGAAATCGTACCCTTCTCCGACCGCAATCCACACGCTGCTGAGTAACGCGACCGCCACTGCTGCTCCAATGACAACCACACCGGGTGGCGTTGCCGTCACCGCGTACCCGATTCGCAACGTGGAGGGGAGCACCCACAGGGCCAGCATCGCGTACCCTGCCGCGACGAGCAGGGCGGCGGTGACGCGGGTGACGCCGCGCCACGGGAGCACCAGCAACGCGAGGAGCACGCCCCAGCCCGTCGCGATGACGAGATGATGCAGATAGCCGAGGGCGACCGAGGTCAGTGGCGCCGCCGACGACGCCACCCCGACCCGCTCGAGCAGCCCACGTCCGGCAAGCCGGAAGACGCGTCCGGCTTCGCCCTCGCGCCAGCCAAGGCCGAGCAAAGCGCCACCGGTCGCGATCGCGGTGAGCGTGCCGGCGGCGAGCGCGGCGTCGATGAGTTGCGTGAAGCGGCTGTGCGGGTTGCCGTGAGCCATATTCGCCGAAAGATAAAGCAACGCGAAAGGGCGGCACACTTAACGATGCCGCGGACCTTCCGTCATAACAAAAGACTTCACTCGAGGGTTCACGCGTGCCGCTTCGTCGTCCACTCCGTTTCTCCCTGATGGCCCTGCGCTTGGCCACGCTAGGCGCCGCGGTCACCGCTCCCTGTACGGCCGCTGCCCAGCACGCGTCTCGCGAACAGACGGCCGACCAGCAGATCCACCACGTGCTCAATCGGCTCGCCTTCGGCGCCCGACCGGGCGACGTGGAGGCGATCCGCGTCATGGGTGTTGATGCCTGGATCGACCGCCAGCTGTATCCGGAGCGCATTCCGGACGCCACCACCGAGCAGTTCGTGGCCCGCTTCCCGACGTTGGGTAAATCCGGGGAGCAGTTACTGGCCGACGCGCCACCGCCGGCCGCCATGCTGGCCCAGCTGCAGCGTCGCGGCGGCACCATGACGGCGGCGGATTCCGCCAGGCTGCGCGAACAGGGACGCCAGTCCTACGCCTTTGTGGGCGAGCTCGCCTCGAGCCGCGTGGCGCGCGCGGTGATCAGCGAGCGTCAGCTCAACGAAGTGATGGTCGATTTCTGGGAGAATCACTTCAACGTGTTCGCCGGCAAGGACCGCACGCGGTACTTCCTCCCGGAATACGATGCGCAGACGATCCGTCCGCATGCCCTCGGCACGTTCCGCGCGCTGCTGGGCGCCGTGGCCAAGAGTCCGGCGATGCTGTACTACCTCGACAACTGGCAGAGTGTGGCCGACAGCGGACGTCCCACGTTGCGCGCGGCGGCGCGTCCATTGAACGCGCGGCAGGCGGCGCGACGCGCGGCGGCGGTGCAGGCGCGCGTCGCGCAAAATCCGCAGCTACAGCAGCTGGCGACGCGCCGTCGTGGCCTCAACGAGAACTACGCGCGTGAACTGATGGAGCTGCACACGCTGGGCGTAGACGGCGGGTATACACAGCAGGACGTGATCGACGTGGCGCGCGCCTTGACGGGTTGGACGATCGCACGCGGTGCGCAAGGCGGCGGCTTTGCCTTTCGTGGGGAGGTGCACGACGCGAGCGCGAAGCAGATCCTCGGCACGGCTTTCCCCGCGAACCACGGCATCGAGGAAGGGGAGGCCGTGCTCGATCTGCTGGCCTCGCATCCGAGCACGGCCACGTTCATCGCCACCAAGTTGGCGCGTCGCTTCGTGAGCGACACGCCGCCGCCAGCGCTAGTAGAGCGTGCGACGGCCACCTTCCGTAATACGCAGGGCGATATCCGGGCCGTCGTGCGCACGATCGTGACGAGCCCGGAGTTCTTCGCATCGGCGAGCTACCGCGCCAAAGTGAAGTCACCATTCGAGCTCGTGGCGAGCACGATGCGGGCCATGAACGCGCACCCCGATGCCACGCCGCGCACGTCACAGCTGGTGAGCCGCCTCGGGCAACCGATTTTCGGCCACCAGGCGCCCAACGGCTATCCGGAAACGGGCGAGGCCTGGATGAACACCGGCGCGATCCTCAATCGCATCAACTTCGGATTGGCCGCCGCGTCGGGTCGTGTGCCGGGCATCACCCTCGCGGCATGGCCGCTCACGGCGGAGCTGGCGACGACGTCGCGCGACGCCCAAGTGGACGGGGTAATCACGGAGTTATTCGGCGGCGCCGTGAGTTCCGACACGCGGCAGGTGCTGTTGACCGGCACCAATCCGTTTCTGCAGCACCATGGCGGTGCCAACGATTCGTTGCTGGTGGCCGACGATGATGCGGCGATGATGGGTGGCATGGCCAGTGCCGATATGATGGCGAACGCGCGCAAACAGGCCGCCAGTGAACGCCGGGCGGCTCGGGCGCCCGTGGCACAGCAACAGCAGGCGGCTGGCCGCGAAGCGGTGCGCCCGTCGCGCGGCGCCACGCTCACGCAGTCGATCGGAGCGTTGCCGCCACTCACGGGATTTGCGCAGATCGTTGGCCTCGCGCTCGGGGCACCGGAATTTCAACGCCGCTAAGCGAGGACCCGACCATGTCTGCCTTCAACGATCCCGTGAATCGCCGGGTGTTTCTCAAGGGTGGTGCGCTGTCGCTGATCACACTGGGTCTCTCGCCCAGCTTCTTGCGGCGTACGGCCCTCGCGATGGCGCTGCCGCGCGCGGTGCGGGGCAAAACACTGATCGTACTCTTTCAGCGCGGTGCGGCCGATGCGCTGAATGTGCTGGTGCCGTTCGGCGATAGGAATTACTACGCGGCGCGGCCGCAGCTCGCGATTGCCACACCCGCGCGCGTAGGCGGTACCGCGAACGCCGCCGGCGCGGTCGACCTTGATGGGTTTTACGGATTGCATCCGTCCTTGGCGTCGTTCAAGCCGCTGTGGGATCGCGGGATGCTGTCGCCGATTCACGCGGTGGGGAGTCCGAGTGCCACGCGGTCGCACTTTGATGCGCAGGACTACATGGAAACCGGCACGCCCGATCGGAAGGGCACGACGGACGGTTGGCTCAATCGCTACCTCGCGGTGGAAGGCACGTGCGAGGCGTCGTCGTGCAGCACCGGTGGGGCGACCGCACCGTTCCGCGCGGTCGCCATGACCGCGCAGACGCCGCGCATTCTAGAAGGTGCGAGCCCGGTGGTCGCGATGAACTCTCTCGACGAGTTCTCGATTCGCACCAACGGCGGTGAGGCCCAGCGTCGTATCGAAGCGTTGTATCGCACGGGCTCGTCGGACGTCGTGCACGGCAGCGGCAGCGACATGTTCGAGGCGCTCAAGGTGCTGCGCGCCGCCAATCCGCAGCAGTATCGTCCGGCGGCCGGCGCGGCGTATCCGCGTTCGCAGTTCGGTCAGCGATTACTGCAGATCGCGCAGCTGATCAAGTCTGGCGTGGGGCTCGAAGTGGCCTTTGCCGACGTGGGCGGCTGGGACACGCACGTGAATCAAGGCGGCGCGCAGGGGCAGCTGGCCGGGCGTCTTAGTGACTTCTCGCAGAGTATCGCGGCGCTGGTCGACGACCTCGGCGACCGCATGGACGACGTGGTGATTCTCACCTGCTCGGAGTTTGGCCGCACGGTACGACAGAACGGCACGGGCGGCACCGATCACGGACATGCGGGCGCGATGTTCGTGATCGGCGGCTCGCTGCATGCGCCCAAGAAAGTGCACGGCCGGTGGCCGGGGCTCGCGCCGGAACAGCTGTACGAAGGACGCGACCTCGCCCTCACCACCGACTTCCGTGCGGTGTTCAGCGAGATCGCCTCGAAGCATCTCGGCGCGGCGCACCTGCCGAAAATCTTCCCGGGCTATGGCGGCTTCGAGAAGGAGTGGCTGGGTGTGCTGTAGGCGCCACTTCGACACCGCCTGCGCGTGAACTGGTGTCGCGGCCGATGGTGGCGGGCGGTTAACTTCAACCGTCATCACATTCGGCGTCGATCATCGCACGTCAGGAATGTCTTCTCCGCTACTGCACCGTCCGCACCATGCCGCACAGATCGATCTTCATGAAGACAGCTGGTACGGTGGCCTTGGCGGCGTCCGCCCTGCTGTCCGCCACGGCGTACGCGCACCCGCGTGCCATCGTCCGGCTCGAGCGCTTGGACCGTGCCACGACACCGCTTGTTACGCCCCCAAAGGCCCAGCCGACCAAGACATCAGCAGCCACGCCAACCGGTCCGCGCGTTCCCAACGAGCTGGGGCGAATTCCGATCGTGGAGTGGCATCAAGTCGTCGCGGCCGATGGCACGTACAAGGTGTCGCGCGAGCGCTTCCGCGCCGAACTGCGCGAACTGCATGCGCGCGGTTATGTGCCGGTGAACCTGTCGGAGATGCTCGACAAGACGATGGACATACCGACGGGCAAGACACCGGTGCTGTTCACCTTCGACGACGCGTCGCCGAGCCAGTTCCGGTATATCGAGCGTAACGGCACGCTGGTGGTCGATCCCACGAGCGCGGTCGGCATGCTGCTCGACTTCATCAAGGGGCACCCCGATTGGAAGCCCAAGGGGCTGTTCTGCGTGCTGCCGGCGGCCGAGGCCGGCCACGCATTTTTCGGCGACAAGGGCATCGACGGGCAAAAAACTGCGTGGCGCTTCAAGAAGGTGCAGTTTTTGGCGAGCCAAGGCTTCGAGCTGTGCAACCACACGTTGTGGCACGCGAAGCTCAGCAAGTATTCCGACGCGGTGGTCCAGGAACAGCTGGCCCGAGGCGCGATGGCGATCGACTCCGCCGTGCCCGGCTACACGGTGCGCGGGTTTGCCCTGCCCTACGGGTTGTGGCCGAAGAACCGCGCACTCGCCTTCAACGGCTCGTGGTACGACAAGAAGAGCAAGCGCAGCGTGCGCTACCGCCACGAGGCCGTGTTCGAAGTATCGGGTGGCCCGGCGCGCAGTCCGTACGATCCGGCGTTCAATCCCAAGTCATTGCCCCGGGTGCCGCTGCAGGGCGGCACGAAACTGTCGACCACGCTCGACCAGATGGACAAGCCGGGGAAGTGGGCGCGCTACGTGTCTGACGGCAACCCGAAGACCGTCGCGAAGCCGTAGCGCGATCGCCCGTCGTTACGGAGTTGCTCGCATCTTCTCGGTTTCATCCCAGCGATCGACGGCGCGCCGCAGATGGGGGATCACGATGCTGCCGCCGACGATGAGACCGATGCTCATCGTCTCGAACACCTCGTCGCGCGACACGCCTTCTTCAGCACAGCGCACGATGTGGTAGGTAATGCAGTCGTCGCAGCGCAGCACGAGCGAGGCTACGAGCCCGAGTAGCTCCTTGGTCTTCACACTCAGCGCGCCGCTTTCGTAGGCGCGACCGTCGAGATTAAAGAAGCGATTGATGACGAGATTATTTTCGCCAAGGATGCGCGTGTTCATCCGTTCGCGGAACATGCGGAACTCGGCCAGCGCATCGCTCTCTACATGATCGTGCGGCGGAGTATTGGGCGTTGGCGCGTGGGTCACAGCGAGTAGTTGCGAAGGGTGGTGAGCGCGGTTTCCAGCGCGGCGCGCTGCTGTTCGGTGGGCGAATTGGCCCACAGCTCTTCGTACGCGGAAATCGCCAGCGCTAAGGCTTCCTTGTCGTGCTCGGCCGCAGCGAGCGAGCTCGCGTTGTCGGCGAGCGCGGCCTTGGCCAGCTGATCGTCGGGGAAGCGTTGGGTCACCTGCAGCCAGCGGATCGTGCGATCGCGCTGATTCGATTCCGTCAGCGCCCACATGTGCCAGGCGCCGCGATTCTGCGGGTCAGACGCGAGAGCGCGACTCGCCAATTCGCCGACGACCTCGGGACCGCGCCCGGAGAGCCAGTAGGCGTTGGCCAGAATGACGAGGGCGCGGGCGTTGGTGGGCTGTTCGTCCACCACCCGCTCATACAAGGGGCCGGCGACTTCAGGCATGTGCAGCCAGGGCTCAGCGGCCGCGACCAGGGCATCCGGTGTGACGGTGGCGCGGAGCGTATGCAGGCGCTCCATGAGCGCACCGACGTTTCCGGAGGCTTCGTAGGCGCCCACCGCGTCAGCAAGGGCAGCCGGGAGGTCAAGAAGAGGAGCGATCATGGTCGAAAAGTAGACGGGTCCCGTGATCTGGTCAGGTCACGGACACGATTCGTGGGTTGCGCGATTGGGGAAGGATCGTAATACTCCTAGTGTCACGCGACGCTTTCCGAAGTGCGCGTGACGAGCCCACCGACAACGGCTGGCTGCTCCCGGGTCCCTGACCCCGCGGTACCGGAAGGCAAGTACGGCTCTTCCGCAAAGTGTGACGGCACGACTCTACCCGTCCAAAGCGACCCGCAATATCCGCGCTCTTCGCGCATCTCGAGCCCGACACAGGCATCGAACATTTGGCCCATAGCGTTGCATGTCTTCATGCCTGCTGTGGCGTCGCGCTCCCTTTCAGATCGGAACGGAGCCCACTGTACCACTCGCAGTTTTCGAATGACCGAACGCAAACGCCCCATTCGCCGCAGCCGCACCAGCGGCACGCCGTCCCCCGATGCCGGTGGTGACGACAATCCGTATCTCGATGCACCGTCGGCGCCCGCGCCGAGGGATGCCGCGCCACCGCCGCCGACGGCTGGAGCGCCCGACGAGGCGCCCCGCCCGCGCCGTGGTCGGCCCCCGCGTCGTCCAGCGGCCGACGCGGCCGCCGACGCCTCGGCCAGCATCGAGCGAGACGCCCCTCCGGCTCCGCCCGCCCCCCTCGCCGAATCACGCCCTGAGCCTCGGCATACGTCGCGTTCCGCGCCCCGCGCGGAGCCGATGGCCCCTCCCGCCTTCTTCGATCCGGCCGCGGAGCGTCCTCGTCTGGACAGCGCGGATCGATACGATCGCGCCTTCGACCGGCCGGCCAATCCGCCCGCCGGCAGCGCGGAACGTCCCGAGCCGCGCCCTGATCGTCCGTTTGGTGATCGGCCCGAGCGGCCGGACCGCCCCGACCGCGGTGGGCGTCCGCGCGACCGTGGACGTCATCGCAACGAGCGTGGCGACCGCGGACCGCGCGGCGACCGTACCGACGGTGGCAACGGTGCCCAGGTCGGCGGACAGGCGGCACCGCAGGATCGACCCGACCGCGGACCGGATCGTGGCGGAGACCGCGGCGACCGGAACGGCCCGGATCGTGGTGGTGATGCATCCCTCCGTCGCAACGGACGCCGCGGACGCAATCGGTTCCGTCGCGGAGGGGCCGGCGGGGACGGCCGTCCTGCGTCGGGTGCCGAGGGCGCCGTCGAGCGTGCGCCGTCCGTGCCGTCCACGCCGGCGGTGGTAGACGGCACGATGACGGGTTGGTTCGATCCGTCGCGTGATGGTGGCTTCGTGCGTCGCGCCATCAACAGCTACCTGCCCGACCCGACCGATCCGTTCGTGCCGGCGGCGTTGGTGCGCCTGCATCAGCTCCGTCGGAGCGACAAGCTCGACGCTACGTTCGGTCGCGATTCGCGCGGTCGTCACGTCATCATCGAAGTGCAGCAGCTCAACGATGGTTCGCCCGTCGTGCTCGAAAAGCGTGCCGATTTCAATACCCTCACGGCCAGCTATCCCGACCGCAAGCTGACCCTGGAAACGGGACGACCCGCCAAGACCGGCCCCGAACTCACGCGTCGCGCGATCGATCTGATTGCGCCCATCGGCTACGGCCAGCGCGCCCTCATCGTGGCCCCGGCCCGTGCCGGTAAGACGACGCTCCTGCAGGCGATCGTGGAGGGCGTGGCGATTAACCACCCCGAAGCCGCCCTGCTCGTGCTCCTGGTCGACGAACGGCCGGAAGAAGTGAGCGAGATGATCACGTGGGGCTACGGTGAGGTCGTGGCGTCCAGCTTCGACATGCCGCCCAAACGGCACGTGGAAGTGGCCGAAATGACGCTCGAACGCGCCCGCCGCTTGGTGGAACAGGGCAAGGATGTGGTGATCGTGCTCGACTCGATCACGCGTCTGGCCCGCGCCTACAACACGGTGGAACGTGGCACCGGCCGTACGATGTCCGGTGGTCTCGACAGCAATGCCATGCAGAAGCCGAAGGCGTTCTTCGGATCGGCGCGCATGATTGCACCGCAGCATGGCGGCGGATCGCTCACGATTATCTCCACCGCGCTGGTCGAAACCGGTTCGCGCATGGATGACGTCATCTTCGAAGAGTTCAAGGGCACCGGCAACTGCGAGATCAAGCTGGATCGCTCGCTCGCCGACCGTCGCATTTTCCCGGCGTTCGACATCGGCACCAGCGGCACGCGCCGCGAAGAAAAGCTCTATCGCCCCGATCAGCTGGAGAAGGTGCACCTGTTGCGTCGCGGGTTGCACCAGCTCCCGCCGCAAGCGGGCATGGAGTGGCTCATCAAGCGCATCGCGGCTACCACGAACAACGATTCCCTGCTCGACGGCCTGTAAACGTCACGGGGTCCGCCACGTTGCCTTGCCTTAGCGCACCGCCGCCCGGTACTCGTCGAGGAGCGTGGCGGCGGCGCGAATGCCACCCAGGAAGTTCTCAACGCTGATCCATTCGTTCGGGGCGTGGGCGTTTTCCCCGGGCAACCCAAAGCCCATGAGCAGTACGGGCGCGCCGAGGATACGCTCGAAGTCGCCGACCACGGGAATGCTCCCGCCTTCGCCGGTGATCACCGGCGCTCGCCCGAAGGCGGCTTCGAGTGCGCGCTTGCCGGCCTCGATGATCGGTCCCTTGAGATCGGCGCGCCACGGGCGTCCGCCGTGGTGACTCTCGACGGTAACGGTGACGCCCGCCGGCGCGACGCGCTCGACATGGGCACGCACCAGCGCGGTGATGACATCGGGGTGCTGATCGGGCACGAGCCGGAAGCTGACTTTCGCCATGGAGACCGCCGGCAGGACGGTCTTGGCTCCCTCACCGGTGTACCCACTGAGCATGCCGTTCACTTCACAGGTCGGGCGCGTCCAGAGCCGCTCGAGCGTGGTGTATCCGGGCTCCCCGCCAAGGGCGGCAACGCCCACCTCGTGCATGAGCTGCTGGTCGCTGAATGGCAGGTCACGCATCTGCGCCAGCACGGCATCGGGGAAGGGTCGCACATCGTCGTAGAAGCCGGGAATGGCGATGCGCCCGTTGGCGTCATGCATGCTGGCGAGGATGCGCGCGAGTGCCATGGCCGGATTGACCACGGCGCCACCGTACATGCCGGAGTGGAGATCGCCGTTGGCCCCGCGCACGGTGATCTCGAGATACGCCATCCCACGCAGTGACGACAGGATGCTGGGAATGCCGGGTGCAAACATGGTGGAGTCGGAGATCACGACGGCATCACAGGCCAGCCGTCCTTTCTCGCGCTCGAGGAACTGCTCGAGGTTCTCGCTCCCGACTTCCTCCTCGCCTTCGGCCAGCACGATCACGTTCACCGGCAACGTGCCACGCACGGCGAGATGCGCCTCGAGCGCCTTGATGTGCAGATACAACTGTCCCTTGTCATCCACCGATCCACGCGCGTAGATGCGCCCGTCGCGCACGGTGGGCTCGAACGCCGGGGAGGTCCACAGCTCGAGGGGTTCGGCCGGTTGCACGTCGTAGTGGCCGTACACCAACAACGTGGGCGCATCGGGGCCGGCCTTGCGCCACTCCCCGACCACGATGGGATGCCCCGGCGTGGGCTCGATGGTCGTCGTCAGTCCGATCTGCGTGAGCGCATCCGCCACGAACTGCGCGGCCGCGGCGCAATCAGCCTTGTGCTCGGAACGCGCACTGACGCTGGGGATGCGCAGGAAGGCGAACAGTTCGTCCTGTGCGCGTGCATCGTTGGCGCTGCACCAAGCGGCGAGATCGGCGGGAATCGTGGGAGCAGTCATGTGAGCTGTTGTGCGTAAGCGTGTGTACGTTGGATGAAACGCGGAGAGTGGAACGCGTACGGAGAGGAACGGATAGCAGCCGATTTTACCTGCTCTTCACCAACGTCACAGAGCCCGCGTGTCGCGACCAACCATGAGTCCGGCGAATGTGGCCAGCATGCCGGCCACGAGACTCACCATCACGTACAGTGCGGCACGCCCGACCTTGCCCTGCTGCAACATCGTGACCGTTTCGGCGCTGAACGCGGAGAACGTTGTGAATCCACCACAGATGCCCACCGTCAGTGCCACCCGTAGCACCTGATGGTGGTCTGGCGCATCGAACAGGCGCGCGAACAGTCCGATGAAAAAGCTGCCCGCCACGTTGATCAGTAGCGTCGAGAGCGGAAATCCGCTGCTCGAGCGCAGCATCACAACGCCAACGACATAGCGCGCGACGGAGCCGATCGCCCCGCCACTGGCGACGGCGAGCAGCATCGGCATCGAGAGCGCTGAATTCACGGCCGCCTCGGCACGTCGCGTGCGATCCGATACAACCAGATACGCCGCTCGGTCACGATCCCATCGCCGCGGCGCAGGGGTACCGTGACGCCCCGCTGAGACGCCGCGAACCACGAGCCCACCACACCCGCCAGTGAATCGCCCTTCGCGTCCGCGTCGAAGGCGGCCACGAGACCATCGCCGGGCCGGATCTTATCGTAGGCGTTCGGCCAGATGTCGTACTGATTGGTGCGGCCGCCGAGGTTGAGCGCGAACACCGTGGGCTGATCGGAAAGGTGGAACGCCAGCTCCGAGGCGTCCTGATAGCGATCAGCGGCCACCCACTGATCGACCGTCCCCGTCAAAAAGTTGCTCTGCCGGCTGGAATCGACGGCCGCCGCGAGCGTCTCCCATCCGTGCGCGCGGGCAATCGGATCCCGGCGCGGCGGAATCGGCAAGACGGGCGTGGCCGCTTGCCAGGCAACAATGGCGAGCAGCATCGCAGCGACGGCCAGACCGCGATGCCACCAGCGACCGTACGCCCACGGTTTTTCACTGGTAGCCAGCAGCATGATCGCGCCCGGGTAGATCATCGCCGGCCAGTTCGCTTCCACCGAACGGCGCCACGCGCTCACGGCGAAGAAAGCCAGCGGCGCGACGGCGATCACCGCCAGGGCGAAGCGGCGCGCCATCGGGTCGGTGGGGGCCAGATCGCGGCGCATGCGCCACCCGTCGCGTAAGGCGAACCATACGGCACCGGCCATGAGCACGAACAGAATCGGCGACGCGAGGCCGACCTGTCCGCCCAACATCTCGAGTTCACGCGACAGCGGATTGCCGCGCGCACTCGGGTTGAAACCATGTCCGAGCTGAAAGCGGAACGACACCCAGTCGTTGAGCGCGTTCCACGCGACGACCGGTGCGAACAATCCCAGGGCAATGATCGAGGCGAGCCACGGACCGGGCTCGGCAAACCGTCGGCGTAGCGCGGGGTGCAGCACGCAGGCGATCACCAATCCCATCGGCAGCAACACGGCCGTGTACTTGGCCACGAACGCGGCACCGAGGCCTACGCCGGCCACCGTCCACCAACCGAGGCTGCGCCACGAGCGCAGCGGAGCGGCCAGTGCCCGCTCCACGCCGAGGAGCGCGAACATGGCGCTCGCGAATAACAGCGCATCGGGTGTGGCCAACACGAGGCCGAGCGTCGCGATGGGCAGCAACGCCACCAGGATCGCGGCCCGCGTTGCGGCGCGGAGCCCGGTGGGACCACGGCCGGCCAGCTGCCAGGCGCACACCACAGCGGCGACATGCATGAGCAACGCGGCCATGGCCGGACCGGCGCGGACGCCCATAGCCGTGTGGCCGAACAGGCGTGTCCCCGCGGCGATCAGGAGTGCGATGCCGGGGGGATGATCGAAGTAGCCCGCGGCGAGCTGACGTGACCACTCCCAGTAATACGTCTCGTCGGGCAGCAGCGGCACGAGTGCCGACAGGCCGGCTCGGAGGACGGCCGCCGCGAGAATCCAGCTCGCAGCCGCCGTCCACGAGCCGGGAGGGGCGACGGGGGACTTGGTGGCAAGGTCAACCGGTGTGGTCATGGGCTCGGGGTAAGTTGTACCCACGCCCGATCGTCTCGCTACCGACTCGTCGCGATGTCGTCGCGATGTCGGGGACATGTCGGGGACATGGCGGCCGGGATTGTGACAACGTCCGCGAAGACCCCAGAAACACCAGCGGCGGTCTACCTTTCCTCATGGGGCGCCTTTCACGAGAGCGCCCCGTCCTTCGTTTTCGCCTTCTGCGTCGCGATTCATGAGCTCGTCTTCCTCGCCGGCCACAGCTGCACCGTCATTTCTTCGGGGTCTCTTTCACGGCGACATCACCGAAGCGCTGCTGTTCCCCTATCCCGCCACGCTCGATGCGCGGCGGCCGGACGAAGCGGCTACGGTGCATCGGCTCATTGCCGCGCTGAACGAGATGGTCGCGTCTGGGTTGATCGATCCGCGGCAAATGGACGAGGATGAAGCGATCGGCGAACCCGTCATCACGGCCTTCGCCGGCGCCGGACTGCTGGCACTGACCATCCCCACGGAGTACGGCGGCCTCGGCCTCTCGGCCAGCGCGTACGCCCGCGTATTCGGCGCCGTGGCCTCGGTCGATGCATCGCTGGGCGTGCTGATCGGCGTGCACTGCGGACTCGGCGGCAAGGCGCTGGTGCTCTTCGGTAACGACGACCAGAAGGCGCGCTATCTGCCGGCACTCGCGCGCGGCGAGATGCTGGCGGCGTACGCGCTGACCGAACCGGAAACGGGATCGGATGCACAGCGCATCGTGACGACGGCGCGCCGCAGCGACGACGACACCGGCTGGGTGCTGAATGGCCGCAAGCACTGGATCGGTAACGGGCAACGCGCCGGCATGATCGCGACCTTTGCGCAGACGCCGATCGTGCGCAATGGCGAGACGATCATGCGCCCGACCGCGTTCATCGTGCGTCCCGATATGCCGGGGTTCCGCATCGACGGCACGATCACGAAGCTCGGGATCCGCGCGTCCACGCAAGCGGAGTTGGTGTTCGAGGAGCTGTTCGTTCCCGACGACCACGTGCTCGGCGAGGTGGGCAAGGGCTTCCGCGTGGCAGTGAACGCCCTCAACGCCGGCCGCCTCTCCCTCGCATCGGGCTGCGCGTCGGGATGCAAGCGATTATTGGCCGAGTTCACGCGCTACGCCGAAGCGCGCACGCAGTTTGGCGGTCCGCTCGCGTCATTCGAGATCACGCAGCGCAAGATGGCCACCATCGCGGCGGAAACGTATGCGGCGGATGCGATGGTAGGCGCGCTGGCGGCTGCGCTCGACGAAGACAGCGTCGATGCGTCACTCGAAGCCGCGTGCGCCAAGGTGTTTGCGAGCGAACTCGTGTGGCGCACCGCCGACGAACTCGTGCAACTCGCCGGTGGCCGTGGCTTCGTGAAGCCATGGCCGTACGAGCGCTATCTGCGTGACGCGCGCATCAATCGCATTTTTGAAGGCGCCAATGAAATTCTGCGACTGTTCATCGGGCTTAACGGCATTCAGGGGCCGGCCGACGAGCTGAAGGAGCTGGCGGGCGCGCTGAAGCATCCGATTCAGAACTGGGTGCTGGTGTCGAGCTATGCCGCGGAGCGCGTGGCGTCTGCGCTGGGCAAGAAGGATCGCTTCGATATCGCGTTTCACCCATCGCTCCGCACGCACGCCGAGTTCGTGGAGAAACATGTCGCCGCTCTCGCCGCGGCGACGCAGAAAATGGTCGTGACGCACAAGCAGGAGATTTTGCACCGACAGCTAGTGGTGGAGCGCCTCGCCAACATGGCGATCGAACTGTACGCACGGACGACGACGATCGCCCGCACGCAGCGACTGATCGACGAACGCGGCGCCGACGCGTGTGCCCGCGAGATCGCGCTGGCCGATCTGTTCTGCATCGAGTCCGGCCGTCGCTTCCGCGCCATCCGGATGGAACTCGACGGCGACGCCGGTGCGTCGATCGACGCGCTGCGTTTTGACATCGCCAAGCGCATTCGCGACGAACACGGCTACGAATCGAGCGACGCGCTGATGGATGTGGCCGTACCCCCGCTACCGGCGTGGAGTCTCATCAAGGCCGAGCAGGAACGGGCCGTTACGCGTCGTGCCTCGGCTGGTTAGGCGCTGCCGAGGGCCGGCATGATCGTGCCGACGCAGCGCCCGAATCCGATGCGCGCAGCGCCCTCGCGCTCGGCAAACGCCGTGATCTCCAGTTCATCGCCATCTTCGAGGAAACGGCGCGTCTCCCCATTGGGGAGTGTGAGCGGCTCCGCGCCACGCCAGGTGAGCTCCAGGAGGCAGCCACGGCTCTCCTTGGCCGCACCGGAGATCGTCCCGCTGCCCAGCAGGTCGCCGGGGCGGAGATTGCAGCCGCTGCTGGCGTGATGCACCAAGAGCTGCGCCATCGACCAGTACAGGTCAGTGGCCTGCCCCTGCGTGAGCCGGACCGCCGGGTCACCCGCCTCGCGCATCTGCGCCGTACGCAGCCAGGTTTCCACCGTGATGCCGAAGCCGCCATGGGCCCGGTCGGCATCGCTGGTGAGATACGGCAGCGGTTCCGGATCGCCCTCGGCTCGTGGCGCCAACGGCTGGCGGAACGGCTCCAGTGCCTCGAGCGTGACCACCCACGGGCTGATCGTGCTCGCAAAATTTTTGGCGAGGAACGGGCCGAGCGGCTGGTACTCCCACGCCTGGATGTCGCGCGCCGACCAATCGTTCAGCAGACACAAACCGAACAGGTGCTCGTTGGCCTGTTCCATCGGGATCGCGTCCCCGAGCGCATTGCCGGTACCCACGAACGCCGCGAGCTCAAGCTCGTAGTCGAGCAACCGCGAGGGGCCGACCGACGGGACCTCCTCGTTCGGACCTTTGCGCTGTCCCACGGGGCGACGTACCGGCGTGCCGGACACGACGATGCTGGACGCGCGGCCATGATAACCGATCGGCACCCACTTGTAGTTGGGCAGCAGCGGCTGGTCGGGGCGAAACATCGACCCGACGTTGGTGGCATGATGCACCGACGCATAGAAATCGGTGTAATCGCCGATCTGCGCCGGCAGAAACAGCTCGGCGTCGGTTTGTAGTACCAGCGCATGCTCGGCAATCTGCCGCCGATGTACCGCCGCCGACTCGGCGAGGAGCGCGGAGATCGCGTTGCGGAGCGCCCGTCGGGCCGATGCACCCCGCGACATCAGCTCGTTGAGCGTCGGCATGGCGCAGGCCGTCGCCGCTTGGCGCGCCTCGCTGTCCTCGTCGAAGAGACCGGCAGCAAGACAGGCGGCCATATCGAGGATGGCGGCGCCGATGGCCACGCCGACGCGCGGCGCCTCACGGGTGCCCGCCCGACGAAAAATGCCGAAGGGCAAGTTCTGAATCGGGAAGTCAGCACCGCGCACATTGGCGGTCTGTACCCACGAGCGAAGCGCGGGGTTGTTGGTTGGATCGATCGACATGCGGTGATTCTAGCGCGTCAGCGCGCGCGGCGCTGCCTTCTGCTCAGAGCCAGCCCAGCGCGCGCGATTCATCCACCGGCTCGGTAAATGAGCAGGACCCGAAGCTGACCAATCCCTGGGCGCGCATCTGCTGCAGCGCGTCGCGGGTGAAGGTGAGCGTGCGATCGGGCCCGTGCCATGCCACGTGGAGATCGCTGAACTCGATGCGACCGGCGTCGGCTTCTTCAAGCAGGGCGATGGCCTCGGCTTCGCTGCCGCCGCTCGCAAGGTGCGCGACCGCGAGCGCCACATTGAGGAACCCGTACATACGACCGGTGGCCGCATCGGGCTCATAGGTGAGCCGATACGTGCCTCGCAGCGGGTGATGCAGACCAGCCGTGGCCTTTGCCGTGACACCGTGCACGATGCACGCGGCGAAGAAGCGCACGACCGCATCGGGTGATGGCACCATGTCGGCGGTCGTGCCACCCATGCGCACCTTTGCATGGCGTCCGGCGCGCGCGACCGCGGCGATGTTGGCGTCGATATCGCCGTCGAGCGGTATCTCGATGAACGTGAGCAGGTCGGGTGGCGTCGCAGCGGCAATGCGTTCGATGTCACCGACCGACGTGGCCTTGATTTCATACGCGTCGACATTGGCGCCACACTCTTCGACGCGCGCGCGGTGCCGCTCGTTGAAGGCGGCGATCGCCGCGAGATCACTGGCGAGATCCGGACTTGCGGTCGCTGAGAGGCGCCACGGGAGTGCGCCCACATCACGCGGCAGGAGCGAATCGGCCGTGTCGGAAAAGAGCGCGAGCGACTGCGCCGGACAGATGAATCGGCCGAGGATGTAGCCGGAGCCGGCGGTGCGGTAGTGCGCATAGTTGCGCACCGCGTTGGGCATGGTGAGCGCGGCGGGCGGGAAGAGTCCGGCGTAATCGACCAAGCCCTCCAGCAGAATGCGGGAAGCGCGATCGGTGAGCGGGGGGAGGGGAACAGGCATGACTGGGGGCCCTTCAGGAGATCTTACAACGCATCGAAATCGAGACCGAAATCGAGCGCTGGGGCGGAATGCGTGAGCGCGCCGACGGAAATGCGATCCACGCCCGTCTCCGCGATGCGGCGCACGGTGTCGAGCGTGATGCCGCCAGACGCTTCCGTGATCACGCGACCGCGGCAGCGCGCGACGGCCTCGTACAACTGCTCGAGCGACATGTTGTCGAGCAGCACCCAATCGGCGCCGGCGGCGATCGCCGCATCGACCTGTTCCAACGTGTCGCACTCGACTTCGATCGCGGTGCCACTCAGCGCGAGCCCGCGGGCACGCGACACGGCCATCGCGATGTCGCCGCCGATGGCGGCGAGATGATTGTCCTTGATCAACACGCCGCTGCGCAGATCCATGCGGTGATTGGTGCCGCCGCCCGCCCGCACCGCGTACTTCTCGAGCGCGCGCCAGCCCGGCGTAGTCTTGCGCGTGTCGAGGATCAGCGCCGACGTGCCGGCCACCGCATCGACGAAGCGAGACGTCAGCGTGGCGATGCCGGAGAGATGCTGCAGATAGTTGAGCGCAGTGCGCTCGGCCGACAGCATGCCGCACGCGTGTCCACTGACGTGCATCACGACGTCGCCGGCCGCGACGCGGGTGCCATCGTTGGCTTGCACGCGAACCGAGACCGCGCTGTCGAGCTGACGAAACGCCTCGACGGCGAGCGGGACGCCAGCCATCACGCCGTCGCGGCGCGCCACGATCGCACTGCGCACCTGACGCGTGCTGGCCACCGTCGCCAGCGTGGACACGTCGTTAAACGCCTGATCTTCGTGTAAGGCCACGCGAACTTGGGCCGCGATCTCCGCATCGGCGAGCGGAAACGGCAGCGCCTGGATGTCAACCGTGCGCACCTCGAGCGGCGTGGTGGTGCGGAGCGTGAACGCGGGCGATCCGTTCGATGGCGTGGGGCGCAGAGGTGGGTGGAACACACTCATTCGCCAGGATCCTCAGGGCCGAAGGGACTGACACCGGAATTGCCGCTAATCGACACCATACGCTCGATGGCAATCCGGGCGCGGGCGGCGATCTCGTCCGGCACCGTGATGCGCTGCTGCATATGCAGCAGCGCATCACGCACCTTGGGCAACGTCGTCACCTTCATATACGCGCACTGCGCCCGATCGTTCGCGGCAATGAAGTGCTTGGTGGGATTGGCTCGACGCAGCCGGTGCAGAATGCCGATTTCGGTGGCCACAATGAACGTGTCCTGATCGGTCTGGCTCGGACGCTTGATCATGCCCTCGGTCGAGAGAATGTGCACGTTGTCGGCGTCGATCGCGCCGGCGCTGATCGCTTCGACCACGGGCGTCGCACAGCCGCACTCCGGATGGATCAGGAACTCGGCACCCGGATGCTGCGCCCGCATGTTCGAGATATGTTCGGGATCGATACCGGCGTGGACGTGACACTCGCCGAGCCACACGTGGATGTTCTCGCGCCGCGACTCGCGCCGGACGTGCGCGCCGAGGAACATGTCGGGGAGAAAGAGAATCTCCTTGTCGGCCGGAATCGCGTTGACGACCTCGACCGCGTTGCTCGAGGTGCAGCAGTAGTCACTCTCGGCCTTCACTTCCGCCGTGGTGTTCACATACGCCACGACTACCGCACCCGGATGCTGCGCCTTCCACGCGCGCAACTGTTCGGCGTCGATCGTGCTGGCCAGCGAGCAGCCAGCGGCGAGATCGGGGAGCAACACCGTTTTCTGCGGTGAGAGGATTGCCGCCGTTTCGGCCATGAAGTGCACGCCACAGAACACGATTACGTCGGCTTCCGTTTTCGCGGCTTCGCGCGACAAACCCAGTGAGTCCCCCACGAAATCGGCCACGTCCTGAATTTCCGGACGCTCGTAGTTGTGCGCGAGAATGACCGCATTTCGCTCCTTGGCGAGGGCGCGGATTTCTGCGGCAAGGGCGGGATCGTAGTGCGCTTCGAGAATCGTCATCTGGTGACTGTTACCACGTGATATGCGTTCCCTGCCACGTTCGGCAGGCCTCTGGAAAATCGCTACGGTGGTGCCCTCCACGCGACTCCTTGCGCAGAAGCGAGGCGTCCGTCACGAGTGTGTCGGTGCGGAGCACGTTTCGCTCGTCGGTGGCGCCCGGTGGCAGGCGCTCGCCGATCTCCTGCAGCTCGGCGAGGCAGCGGCGCGGGCAGGTCGATGGATGTCTCCACCATGTCACGGGCCTGCCGGGCGCCGGCCCGATGGGCGATAGCGAAACCGTCGCCGGTGGCCACCTGCGGGTTGGTGGTGTATCGGTATATCTGACCGCATCCGCCGGTGGCATGCCCCGTGGCATCGGCCACGATCTCGGCCACGATCTCGGCCACGATCTCGGCCACGATCTCGGCCACCCGCCCGGCGATACTGGCCCGGACGCCCGCACACGGGACCCCGTCCTCATCCCCAAGGAGCAGCAGATCGAGCACCCGGGCCGGCCCTTCTTCGACCAACAGCTGCGCGGCGGCGGGATCGCACAGCGCTGCGCCGGCCGCGAGCGTATGCTGTCGGTGCAGGTCGGGCGAGTCTCCGGCGCCTAAGGCGGGCGAGGCGCGCCAGCCAGCATGGAGGCCGGCGACTCCGCTGCCAATTGCAAGGAACCTCGTGCGGATCCGGTCACTCATAGTAGTTTCCGTGTAGGACACTGGGTCCCCAACAGAACCCCTGGCCGGCTTGCTGGCCCATTCTCCCGCTCTTTTTCGCTTTGGAGACGTCATGCGTTTGACGTTCATGGCCGGCGTTGCGACCGTGGTGTCGCTGTCCGGAGTAGCTCTCGTGCCTGCTGGGCTCATGGCCCAGCCCGGCGGTGGCGTAGCCCCGCAGTGCACCATCGACCAGAACAATCCGAAGGAACTGGCGCTGATGTCGCTCAAGTTCCAGAGTGCCCGTAGCGCGCCCACCCCCGAGGCGCGCAAGAAAGCCTTGCGCGACATCGTCAAGGAACTCGACACGAAGCCCGAGCGCTTCACGAAGAATCCGGGCGGCTACAATTTCACGCTCGTGCAGGCGCTCACGATCTGGGGCGTCGAGCCCGGCCTCGTTGATGCCCCCGCCCGCAGCGAACTCGGATTCATCACGAATCCCGCCGAGCCGTACGACATCCTCGTGAACATGGACGTGGCGTACAAGGCGATCGTGGCCGCGGTGCCCGCGTGCGAGGCCGACATCACGGGAATGCGGATGAACGAAGTGTGGCTGGCCGCGACCAAAGCCGCGCTCGACGCGTCGAACGCCGGCAAGCTCGACTCGGCCGATTACTTCGCGAAGCGCTCGATGCTGATGTCGGCCACGAATCCGTATCCGCACTACGTGATGGCCAATACGGCGAACGCGCGCAACAACCGTGCGGTCGCGATCATGCACTGGAAGCATGTGATCAAGTATGCGGCTGACGACACGACATACCGCGAACTGAAGAACAGCAGCATGTACTACGCGGCGATGAGCCAGCTGGAAGATGCTCAAGCCAAGACAGGCGCCGAGCAGGTGACGGTGGCGCGTGAAGCCGCCGAAGGCTTCAAGGCGTTGCTGGCGGCCACGCCGGACAACCCGGACGCCCCGAACCTGCTGCTGTCGTGGGCGGATGCGCTCACGGCCGCGAAGGATACGGCCCTGATTCCGACGGTGTATGCGCCGCTGCTCACGCAGGCGTCGGCCACCGATATCGCGCTGGCCACGGCGGGTGTAATCGCCACGCGGGCCAACAAGTCGGACGATGCGCTCAAGCTGTTTCAGGCGGCGACGGTCAAGAACCCGTTCAACCGCGACGCCCAGCGCAACGTGGCCGCGGCGCACTATTCGAAGGATGAGTTCACGCTGATGTTCGCGCCGACGCGCAAGTTGGTGGAGCTCGACCCGAACAACTTCGACGGCTGGATGCTCTTCGCCTACGCGGCGCAGGGCTTGGCGAAGGCGGCGCAGACGGCCAAGAAGCCGATTGAGGTGCGAGCGTGGACGGATTCGCTGGTGAAGTACCAGACGTACGCCGAAGCGCTGCCGGTGAAGGTGGACGTGACGAGCTTCGATCGTCGGAAAGAAACCGCCACCTTGATCCTTGGCGTCGAGCAAGTTGCCGCGAAGGACGGCCAGTATTCGGTCACGGTCGAATTCCTCGACCTCGCAGGCGCGGTCGTGGCCACGGTCACGGAACCGGTCGGGCCGATCAAGAAGGGCGAGACGAAGTCGGTCACGCTCAAGACGAATGGCACGGGCATCCTGGGCTACCGGTACAAGGCGCTCAAGTAAGTTGGCGGATTCCGGGGCTCACGGGCTCCCGTGAACCGACGTACGCTGTTCGGTGTTATCGCCCTGCTCGCCGCGTCTGTTCCCGCGGTGAGCAGGGCGCAACACATCGCCCACGTCGCGCCTGGTGATTCCTCCCGCGCGCACGTCGGCGCCATGGCTACGGGGCTGCTCACCACCGCCAACCCGGCCCTGCTCGGTCGCCGCTACACCGAAGGCTATCTCACGCAACCGAACGTGCTGGGCGATGCGGCGCGGGGTGCGCTGCGCGTCACCGGCACGCTGAACTTCGAAGGCTACACGCTGCGCCGCGGTGAGCTCAACGCGGGTATGTACGGTGAGGGCTACGCCGACCGTCGCCATCCGCACACGCTCGTACACGAAGCCATGCTGGCCGTGGGCACGCCCTCGCGCGCGGGCTTTCGCGCCACGCTGGCCGGTGGCAAAGGATTCACCCCCTACGGCACCGACGACCCGATGATGCGGCCGTTCGTGAAGTACCCGGTGAATCACCACCACGCGCAGATCATCGAACGCGTGCTGGTGCTGGGCGCGCTGCAGTTCGCCCGCGGCGACCGATCCATCACCGTCGAACAGGGGTGGTTTAACGGCGACGAACCGGTTGGCCCATTCACCGGTCCGCAGTGGTCGCGTGTGGGCGACTCGCGCAGCACGCGTCTGACCGTGGCCCCATTTCGTTCGCTGGAAGTGCAGGCCAGCTCGGCGTTCGTGCGCAGCCCCGGCCTCACGCAGGGTGGCGCGTTTGATCACCGTCAAATGAGTGCGTCGCTGCGCTACGACGTGCCCGCCAAGCGCTACGCCCTCGTCGAAATCGCGCGCACCGATGAATCGCTTGGCACGCAGCGCGTGTTCCGCTTCGCGAGTTCGCTGGTGGAGTCGAGCATCATGCATCGCGGCTGGGCCGTCTCCGCGCGGGCCGAACGCACCGATCGACCGGAAAGCGAACGCCTGCTCGATCTCTTTCGCACGCCGAACGGGCACGGCGATTTTCAGCTGGTCGGCATCACCCGCTGGTCGATCGGCACCGTACAACTGGCCGCGCCGGGCACGGGCATCCCCGGCCTGCGCGGCACCCACTTGACGCCGTTTGTGGAGGTGGCCCGCGCCACCGCCCGCGCGCAGCTTTCCCCCACCGTGTTCGTGCCGGCGGAGTTTTATGGGTCCGCGACGCAGTGGTCGCTTTCACTCGGGGCGCGGATCCATGCCGGGACCATGCGCCGTCGGATGGGGCGCTATGCGTTGCCGGCGACGGCGCGAGCGGGTATGCCTTCGAACGGTTCCTCCCTCAACCACCTGCCTCAATGACCCGAATGCGTTTGGTGCGCCGGCTCAGCACGTCTCTCGCGGCGGGACTGGCAGTCATCGCCGCGTCGGCCTGTGGTGGCGCCGAGAGCGCGCCGACGCAGGTCACCAAGCCCGCCGATACCACCGCGACCGTGCCGGTGCCACCAAGGCCGGGTGTGCTCACGCACCTCGGACAAGGGGCCGTGCCCGAGCGATACACCGCCGAAGTGTGGGTACGCGGAACGACGGCCTACACGACCTCCTGGGGAACGCGCGCCGGCACTCGCGGCAATGCGGTGAAGATCTGGGACGTGAGCGCCAATCAGCCGCGGCTGGTGGATAGCGTGATCGTGGCCAACGCCACCACCACTGGTGACGTGCAGGTCTCCGACGACGGCAGCCTCATGGTTGTCGCCATCGAATCGAATCCCAACGGCGGCGTGGCGATCTATTCGATGGCCAACCCGCGGGCGCCGCAGCTGCTGGTGCGCACGACCGGCGGCGAATTGCAAAACGGCGTACACACCGCCGAAGTAGCCCGCGTGAACGGGGTGCTCTACGCCTTTTGCGCCGTCAATCAGGCGAATGGGGTGGCGTCGCGACTGGTCGTGCTCGACCTCAGCACACCGTCGGCACCGCGTACCGTGTGGTCGCAGGCCATGGGGAGCCCGTTCCTGCACGACGTCTCCGTACGCGGCGGCCTGCTCTTCACGGCGGAATGGAACGACGGTGTGGGGATCTGGGATATCGGGGCGCAGAGTGGCACCGTGGCCGCACCGCGACTGCTGGGCCGCGCCCGCACCGTGGGTGGGCAAGTGCACAACGTGTGGTGGCTGCACGACCCCGGGACGCAGTCCAAGAAGTATCTGCTGGTGGGCCAAGAAGGGCCCGGGGCGATCGGATCGTCGAGCGCCGGTGACGTCCACGTGGTGGACATCAGTACGCTCACAGCGCCGGTCGAAGTGGCCGTCTATTCGGTCGCCGGCGCCGGCACGCACAATTTCTCCGTGGACGAAGCGCAGGGCTTTGCCTACGCCGCCTACTACAACGGCGGCGTGCGGGTGCTCGACGTGCGGGGAGACCTTTCTACCTGCACCGCCGTGCAGAAGACGACCGACGGGCGGTGCGATCTGGCCAAGATGTCACGCGAGCGCGCGTCGTACGCCGGCGCTGGTGGCGTGCCGGTCTTTGTGTGGGGTGTGCACTGGTCGGCCAGCGGTCTGTTCGCCAGCGACATGCTGAATGGCCTGTGGCGGGCGGCGCCAGCCACTCGATAAGGGCGACAGAGGGGCGTTGCCCCTTCCCGCAGCGGCGCCATCCGGCGAACCTTCGTCCTCATGCGCCGGACCCTTTACCTCATCGGGGCGCTCCTCCTCGCCCACGTCGTCCTGCTGACCGTCCACCCTTCGGGAGCGACGGTCGCCGACCGCTCCGACGGCCTCGACATCGGCATCGTCTTCGATGTCGGCGGTCGCGGCGATAAGTCGTTCAACGACGGAGCCTACCTTGGCGGCATGCGCGCCGCCAAAGCGCTGGGCGCGCGCGTGCGCTACATCGAGCCGGGCGAAGGCTCCGATCGTGAGGCCGGCCTGCGACTGCTGGCCGCTGAGGGCGTGGATCTGGTGGTGGCCGTCGGCTTCATCTTCACCGACGACGTCAACCTGCTGGCGAAGGAATATCCGAACGTCAAATTCGCCGACGTCGACTACGCCGTGGCCACCGACAGCGTGGGCACCCCGCGGCCGATGCCGCCCAATCTCGTGGCACTCAAGTTCCGTGAAGAGCAAGGTTCGTTCCTGGTCGGTGCGCTGGCGGCACTGGTGGGCAAATCCAAGAAGGTCGGCTTCGTGGGCGGCATGGACATCGCGCTCATTCACAAGTTCGAAGCCGGCTACCGGGCCGGTGTGCAGCACGTCTGCCCCGACTGCGACGTGATCGTGAACTACGCCGGCGTGACCCCCGAAGCGTTTCGCAATCCGGGACGCGGCAAGGAGATGGCGCTGGCCATGTACAACCAGGGCGTGAACGTGATCTTCCACGCCTCGGGCTCCACCGGACTCGGCGTATTCGAAGCGGCGCGCACTACGGGCAAGCTGGGCATCGGCGTCGATGCCGATCAGTACAGTGAAGCGCCCGGCCACGTGCTCACGTCGATGGTGAAAGGGATAGACGAATCGGTGTTTCAAGCGGCAAAGGCGGTGAAGGAGGGCACGTTCACAGGCGGCATTCAGCAGTTTGGTCTGGCCGAGAATGGCGTTGGGTATGTGTACGACGGCAACAACAAGGCGCTGATCCCCGATGCCGTGCGCGCGACACTCAATGCGCTCACCGCCGATATCGTCGCCGGGCGCATCACGGTGCCGAGTACGCGACCGGGTACGAAATGATTATGCGTGCATCGGAGACACCCGCCATTCGCATGACGGGCGTCGTGAAGACGTTCGGTGCGGTGGTGGCCAATCGCGATGCCTTCCTCGACGTCGCACCGGGCGAGATTCACGCGCTGGTTGGCGAGAATGGTGCGGGCAAGAGCACGCTGATGCGTGTACTGGCCGGCATGTACGCGCCCGATGCCGGCACGGTGCTGGTGAACGGCACAGACGTTACTGGCTGGAAGACGCCGGACGCCATCGCCGCCGGCGTGGGCATGGTGCATCAGCACTTCATGCTCGTGCCCACCCTCACGGTGGCCGAGAATGTGATTTTGGGCATGGAGCCGCGCAACGGCCTGCAGGTGGATCTGCCCCGCGCGATCATCGAGGTGGAATCACTGTGCAAGAAGTGCGGACTGCACGTCGATGCGAAGGCGAAAGTGGCCGACCTGTCGGTGGGCGAAGCGCAGCGCGTCGAGATTTTGAAGGCGCTGTATCGCGGCGCGAAGGTTCTCATTCTCGACGAACCCACGGCGGTGTTGTCTCCCCCTGAGGTGCGCGATCTGTGGACGGTGCTACGCGCGCTCAAGGCCGACGGCGGCACGGTGGTGCTGATCACGCACAAGCTCGACGAAGTGGTCGCGATTTCTGACACGATCACCGTGATGCGCGGTGGCATGACGATGTCGCGTTTCGCGACCGCCGGCACGACCGCGCGAGAGATCGCGCGAGCGATGGTCGGCCGCGACGTCCAACTGCATCTCGATACGCAGGGCGACGCCGAATCATGGGTGGCACCGTCCGCCGTCGCAGCATCGGCCGCGCCAGTGCTGCGCGTGACGAATCTGTCAGTGATGTCGGACCGCGGCGCGCGCGCCGTGCACGATCTCAGTTTTGAGATCCGCCCGGGCGAAATTCTGGGCATCGCCGGCGTGGAAGGCAATGGACAGACGGAGTTGCTCGAAGCCATCGCCGGATTGCGCGCGATGCAATCCGGTCGCGTGCTGCTGGCGTCGCACGATGTTGGCACGCGCTCCGTGCGCGAGCGGGCCGATCTCGGACTCTCTCACATTCCCGAAGACCGGCATCGACGTGGCCTGATTCTCGACTACAGCATCGCCGATAATCTGATCCTTGGCCGACAGCATCATTTCGGGTCGTTCGGCTCGCTCGATGCGGCGCGCATTGCGCTGAACGCCGCTGAACAGGTGCAGCGGTTCGACATCCGTCCGGCCATGCCGTCGTTACCAGCGCGCGCGTTGTCAGGCGGCAATCAACAGAAGATCGTGGTTGCGCGTGAGATGGGCCGCGCGTTCAGCGTGTTGCTGGCGGCGCAGCCCACGCGCGGCGTGGATGTGGGCGCGATCGAATTCATTCATGCGCAGCTGCGGGCCGCGCGCGATGCGGGCAAGGGGATTCTGCTGGTCAGCGCGGATCTACCGGAAGTGCTCGCGCTGTCCGATCGCATTGCCGTGATGTATGGCGGACGGTTTGTGACGGTCTTGCCGGCCGCGCAGTGCACGGCCGAGCAGCTGGGGCCCTACATGACGGGAGCGGCGGTATGAGTACCGGACCAGCAACGCCGCCGCGCGAACAACAGCGGGCAATGCAGAGCACCGGCGAGGTGCGCGCGATGGCGGAGTTGCCGGCGCACGTCGGCATCGGACTGGCTGCTGGCTTCCTGCCGCCATTGGTGGCACTGGCGATCGCGGCGGTCGTGGGCGACCTGCTCATCCTGAGTTTTGGCGAAGCACCGAGCACCGTGTTCCGTCTGTTGGTGGAGGGCACGTGGGGCAACGCGTACGGTATCGGTCAGGTGCTCTACAAGACGACCACGCTCGCTTGCACCGGTCTCGCGTTTGCGCTGGCTGGTCGCGCGGGGCTGTTCAATGTGGGCGCCGAAGGACAGCTCGCCGCTGGTGGCTTCGGCGCCGCGGTGCTGGGCTTGATGCTGCCCGTCGGCACGCCGGCGTTGATTGCGGTACCACTCTGCTTGTTGGCCGCGATGCTGGTGGGTGCCGGCGTCGGCGCCGTGCCCGGCGCGCTGCGCGCAAAGTTTGGCGCGAGCGAAGTGATCGTGACGATCATGCTCAACTTTATCGTGCTGGCGTTTCTCAACTGGATCGTCTCGGCCAAGCTGCATGTGCCGGAAACGCTGCATACGCCGCCAATTATGGCGGGGATGATGCCCCGCTTCGCCGATAGCTTCGCGGCGTTCCGCGGCAGTGCCGCGAATTTCACGATCGTGTTTGCCGTGCTCGCGGCGGTGGCGAGCTGGTGGTACTTGTTCCGCACCCGCAGCGGCTATGCCGTGCGCGCGGTGGGGCTGCAGCCCGATGCCGCCGAGTATGGCGGCGTGCGCGTGCCCCGCGTGCTGCTGGTCACGATGTGCCTCTCGGGTGCGCTCGCCGGACTGGGCGGCATGAACTTCGTGCTGGGCTACAAGGGCTACTACGAAGAAGGCTTCGCCGGTGGAGCGGGCTTTCTGGGGATCGCCGTAGCCTTGGTGGGACGCAATCATCCGTTTGGCATCCTCGGCGCCGCGCTGTTGTTCGCCACGTTGTCGCAGGGCGGACTCGCGGTAAACGCCGTCGTGCCGAAGCAGCTCACCGATATTCTCACGGCGGTCGTGATTCTGGCGGTCGCCACCGCGGTACCAGAAGTCCAGAAGCAGCTGCGAGCGGCAGCGGCCAACGTGACCGCAACGTTCTACCGTGATGCGCGGAAGGGGGTGTCATGATTCTGCTCACCTTCCTGCTGCAGACCATTCGCATTGCGATTCCCTATCTGCTCGCGGCGGCCGGCGGTGTGATGTCGGAGCGCGTGGGCATCATCGCGCTCGGACTCGAAGGCATGATGCTGGCCGGTGCATTCGGCGCCGCGCTGGGCAGTTACTACGGCGGTAGTCCATGGATCGGACTGGCGGGTGCGCTGGCGGCGGGCGCAATGGTGACGGCGGTGCTGGCCGTTGCGACGCTGCGCTACAAGGCCAATCAGGTGGTGGTCGGCATCGCGATCAACCTGCTCGTGGTCGCTGCCACGCGGTTCTATCTGAGGCGCATCTTCGACAGCGCCAGCAACTCGCCGCGCGTGCCCGGCTTCGGTGGAGAAGGCGCCGGTGGGATGTTCGCGAGTTTCGTGAACCCCGTGGTATGGATGGGACTGGCGGCGCTTCCCGTGCTGGCGTGGGTGCTTTATCGCACCCCGTTTGGATTGCGGGCGCGCGCCGTGGGCGAGAAGCCGGAAGCAGCCGCGACATTGGGCGTGGCCGTCACGCGATTGCGTCTGCAAGGATTGCTCATCGCCGGCTCGCTGGCGAGTCTTGGCGGCGCCTACCTCGCGCTCGACCAACACCAGTTTTCTGATAGCATGACGGCAGGCCGAGGCTTCATCGCGCTCGCCGCCGTGATCTTCGGACGCTGGGAGCCGGTTCGCGTGGCGATCGCGTGTCTCCTGTTCGCGGGCGCCGAGACGCTACAGATTCAGCTGCAGGGCTCGCAGATGATTCCTAGTCAGTTCGTCGAGATGATTCCGTACGTGTTAACGATCGTTGCCGTGGCGGGCGTGGTTGGACGAAGTGTCGCACCCGCCGCGCTCGGGAAAACGGAGTGACAGCCTCACACAACGACGAGCATCCCATCGACGGGGGGAAATCCGCCTTCGGCAAGCTGACGGTGTTGATGGTGACGGCCTTCATCGACATGCTCGGCATGCTGATGATTCTGCCGCTGCTGCCGTTCTACGCGAAGGATCTGGGAGCCGGCGGCTTTGTGGTGGGACTGCTCGTCAGCTCCTTCAGCGTGGCACAGCTGCTCAGCGCACCACTATGGGGACGGTTCAGCGACAAGCATGGTCGTCGTCCGGCGCTGATCGTTGGGCTCGCGTCGAGCGCGGTCGCCTATGTGGTGTTCGCCTACGCCGATTCGCTGTGGCTGCTGCTGCTGTCACGCATCGTGCAGGGCGCCGGCGGCGGCACGGTGAGTGTGATTCAAGCGTACGTCGCCGATGCCACGCGTCCGGAAGATCGCGCCAAGAGCCTTGGCTGGCTGTCGGCCGCCACGAATGCCGGTGTCGCGCTGGGCCCGGTGATCGGTAGCTGGGTGCAGCACTGGGGACCACATACCCCGGGGTTGATGGCGGCGGGGTTGTGCCTCATCAACATCGTCTTCGCATCGAAATATCTCACCGAAGTGCGGAAGCCGGCGGAGCTCAACGCCGATGGGTCGAAGCCGGTGCGGAAGGGATCGCGTGAAGCGGTGTTCCGCGTGGTGAGTCATCCCAGCGAGCCGGCGTCGCGGCTGATCCTGATCTACGCCATCGCGATCGGCGCCTTCCAGGGCACGACGGCGATTCTCGCCCTCTTTCTCGCCGTGCGGTTCGGCGTCACGGCCGACACCATCGGCTACTTCTTCATGTACATCGGCGTACTGAGCGTCGTGGTGCGCGCACTGTTCCTCGGCAAGATCGTCGATCACTTCGGCGAAGCGCGGTTGAGCCGATACGGCGTGCTGTTCCTCGCCGCCGGACTGCTCGGGATCTCCTTCTCGCGCGACTATGTCACACTGGCGCTGGCCGTCGGCCTGCTGCCGCTCGGGACCGCCTTCACCTTCCCGTGCGTAACGGCCATGCTGTCGCGGGTGGTGGCGGGTTCGGAGCGCGGGTTGTATATGGGCGTGCAGCAGACGTACGGCGGCATCACGCGCGTCGGCTTTCCGATTTTGCTTGGCTTTGCGTTCGACACCTTCGGCCGACAAAGTCCGTTCTGGATCAGCGCGACGCTGGTGATGGCGACGCTGCTGTTGGGACGGGATATGGAGCTCTATGCCCCTCGGGTGGTGAAGGCTTCTTCGTAAGGCTTTTGGCTTTGCTGTGGGCTGTTGGCTGGAGGTAATGGGTACTGGGTTCTGGGTTCTGGGTTTTACAACCCAGTACTCAGTACCCAGTACTCACCACCCCGAGCCAACAGCACATAGCCCGCAGCCGCTGTCCTGTTAAGTCGTCGTTCCACTCCAAATCAGGTGCCTTTCCCAATGCGTTTTCGTCTCCTCGTCGCCCTCCTCGCGGCCTCCGTCTCCGCCGCGAGCGCCCAGTCTCCCCGCCCCATCCGCAGCGCTGACATCTATCGGCTGCGCGACGTAGGCGCCGGTCGCCTTTCCCCCGATGGCGCCTGGATTGCCTACACCGTCACCACCGTCGACTCGGCCAAGGACAAGAGCGACAGCGATGTGTGGATGGTGAACTACGAGGGCACGCGCACGATCCGGATGACGAGTTCTCCGGAGGGTGAGAGCAACCCGCGGTGGAGCCCCGACAATCGCTATCTCAGCTTCGTGTCCGGCCGCTATGAGTCGAAGGGCGGACAGCTGTGGCTGCTCGATCGATCCGGCGGTGACGCGGTGCGTTTAACTGACCTAAAGGGCGGAATCGGTGAGTACGAATGGTCGCCCGACGGCACGCGGTTGGCCATAGTGTCGCACGACCTCGACCCCGACGAGTCGAAGCCCGATTCGCTGAAAACGAAGAACCCGAAGCCGATCGTGCTCGATCGCTACGCCTTCAAGCGCGACAACACCGGCTACCTCGATCGCCTGCGCGATCATGTGTACATCGTGGATGTCGCCACCAAGAAGGCCGTGCAGATCACAACGGGCGATTTCGACGATCAGTCGGTGCGCTGGTCGCCCGATGGCAAACGCCTCGCGTTCGTGAGCGAGCGCAGTGGCACCGATCCCGATCGCACCAACAATGCAGACCTCTACGTAGTGGATGCAGCGCCGGGGTCTACACCGGTGAAGCTCACGACGTGGGGTGGACCCGACGCCAATCCCGTGTGGAGCCCCGATGGAAAGTCCATCGCGTATCTGCAGGGGAGCGAGCCGCAGCTGTCGGCCTATTCGCAGAATACGATCGCGGTGGTGTCGAGTGCGGGTGGCGCGGCACGACTGGTGGCGGCGTCGCTGGATCGCGACGTGAGCGGGCTCACGTGGACTGCCGACGGCACGACGCTGCGCTTCCTGTTGGGCGACGACCGCGCGGTGCACTTGGCGACCGTGCCGGTTGCTGGCGGTGCGGTGACGCGTGTGCTCGACGGTCGGCGCGCCGTGTCGTCGTACGATGCGTCGACGACCGGCCGCATGGTGCTGAATACCGCGACCGCCACCCGCTCGGGCGAAGTGTTCGCCTTCGAGAACGGGGCGTTGCGCGCGCTCACGCATGTGAACGATTCCATCTTCACCGCGCTGTCGCTGGGCACCACCGAAGACGTGCAGTTCAAGGACAAGGACGGGCTCACCGTGGGCGCGCTGCTGGTGAAGCCGGCCGGCTTCGATGCGAGCAAGAAGTACCCGCTCATGCTGCGCATTCACGGCGGCCCGAACGGACAAGACCAGCACGCCTTCTCGTTCGAGCGTGAACTGTTCGCGGCGAACGGCTATCTCGTGCTGGCGGTGAACTATCGAGGCAGCTCGGGGCGCGGTCAGGCGTGGAAGAAGGCCATCTTCGCCGACTGGGGCAACAAGGAAGTGCAGGATCTCATGGCCGGCGTTGATCACGTGATCGCCACGGGCGTGGTGGATACCACGCGCATGGGCATCGGCGGCTGGAGCTATGGTGGCATTCTCACCGACTACACCATCGCCACCACCTCACGCTTCAAGGCCGCCACCAGCGGCGCCGGCAGCGCGCTGCAAACCACGATGTACGGCAGCGACCAGTACATCTACCAGTACGAAAACGAACTCGGCGCGCCGTGGAAGAACCCGAAGCTGTGGGAGAAGCTGTCGTATCCCTTCTGGCACGCGGATCGCATCAGCACACCCACGATGTTCCTGGGAGGCGAGAAGGACTTCAACGTCCCCATCGCCGGCGGCGAGCAGATGTATCAGGCGCTCAGGTCACTCGGCGTTCCGACGCAGATGATCGTGTATCCCGGACAGTTCCACGGGATCTCGCGACCGAGCTTTGTGAAGGACCGGTACGACCGGTATGTGGGGTGGTATGCGAAGTACTTGATGGGAGTGACGCAGTAGGGGCGCGTCAGGCCGCGTGGTACGCTAGGCGCTCGCGGTGGTGATACGCGAGCGCAGGAACTCGGGCGCGAAGTCCGCGCCACAGGGCCAGACGACCGTGTGCAGCATCGGGTCGAGCTGGCCGGCGGCGAAGTGGGCCGGATCCTTGGGTGGCTCGAAGACGGGCGCGTCGAGATCGTGACTCAGATCGGCGACACCCTCGGCGCCGTCATTGAAGCGGAGCCAGAGCCGATACGCGGAGACGATGCGCGCGTCGGTGACGTGGAGGATGGCGGGGATGATGACGGACATATGCCTATTCCCAAGGAGCGATAGGGACGAGCGGGAGGCCGAGTCGAGCCCGGTCCCAGTTCGTCCCGAGATCATCACGTGAATATTCCCACCATTCGAGCAACAATGCCAGCGGACGGCGCGGGAATCGACCAGCGACCATGCCGGTCTCTATCTCGACCGTCACCTCGGACTCGCCGTATGTCGCGTGGAAGTGCGGTGGCGCGTGATCCCGTTAGTACATCACCACGGTGATGCCTAAAAAGCGACTGATTACTGGCATTGCAACGACCTCGATGGAAAGAGTCGCTGCACAGTGTGGCTGACCCGCTCAATTGGTATCACCAGAAGAGCGGTCACCGTATCAATCGAGCGCTACGAGAGAACGCCTCCGACCCTGGTGGCATGGTCATCGCGAATGCACTTTGGGAGTAATGACAACCATTCAGCAGCGTGTGGTCGCGGCGGTGATTCGTGATGGCGACCGGTTCCTGATATGCCAGCGTCCAGCCCATAGGCGCCACGGCTGCCTCTGGGAGTTTCCCGGCGGCAAGTGCGAAGCCGGCGAGACCGACGCGCAGGCGATCACTCGAGAGCTGGCAGAGGAACTCGGCGTCGAGGTGTCAGCGGTCGGAGACGCACTCTTCGCGGCCTCAGATCCCGACTCGTCGTTCGTTATTGCATTTCTCCCCGTCGATATCAGGGGCGAGCCAGTCTGCATCGAGCACGCGGCACTCGCGTGGGCGTCTCGACACGAAATGACCGCATACGAACTCGCCCCGAGCGATGCGCGCTTCCTGAACTCTCTCGGACTCGATGAATGAGCTTACCCATTGGCCTGTACGACCAGCTCGTAACTGAAGAGTTGGCGGCGCGACTGAACACAATGGGCGCCGCCGTACAAACGGACGAACTCGCCAGCGGAGAAGCGGCCGGCCCATTGCTCGACCTCTTGTCGAACACGATGTCGCGACTGCTGGAATCGTTCGAATCCGACCCGCGCGATTCGCTGCTCAAGCAGTTGGAGCTCGTGAACGGCGTACTGTTGCACCTTCGCCAGCAGATGAGCGGCGAGGGGCGCAACGCCATCACGCTTCCACAAACACCCGCTCGAAGGCTACGCGCGATCCGCGTGGACGGGGAGGAAGCGCGCCTCCCCGAGACCGGCCTCGCCGCACCTTGGCTGTTCACGGCGGCGAAAGCTTCCCCATCGCTGTACCACGAAATTCAGCGTGAAGCGACCGACTGCGATCAGATCGACATTTTGGTCAGCTTCATCACCGTGTCTGGGGTAAGAAAGCTGATGGACGTGTTGCGGCGTGCGACGGCGCCAGATGCGAGCGGTGTGGGTCGGACGCGCATCCGCGTGCTCACGACTACCTACACCGGAGCAACGGAACAGGTCGCGCTGGACATGCTCGCTCGACTCACTGGATGTGAAGTCAAAGTCTCGCTGGACGGGCGACGTACGCGCCTGCACGCGAAGGCCTGGATCTTCCATCGCGCCACCGGATTTGGTTCGGCGTACATCGGGAGCGCCAATCTCTCGGGCGCGGCGCTGCTAGGGGGCTTGGAGTGGACCGTCAAGCTCACGGAACACACCCAGCGTGTCATTTTTGAACGTGCGAAGGCGCATTTCGAGACGCTCTGGGAAGACAATGAATTCTCGAGATATGATCCGGATGATGCCGACTGCCATCAATCGCTGGCGCGCGCCCTCTCGAAAGAAACGGGGCGTTTCGACACGAGCACACCCGTGTTGTTCGACATCACGGCAAAGCAGTACCAAACGGATATTCTCGAACAGCTCCAATTCGAACGAGCGCACGGAAGAACCCGAAACCTGCTCGTTGCGGCTACCGGAACCGGAAAGACCGTTATGGCGGCGCTCGATTACAAAGAGCAAGTACGTTCAAGTGGATCGCGCCCGCGCCTGCTCTTTGTATCACATCGAGGCCAGCTGCTCACGCAAGCACTCGATACGTATCGTGCAGTGCTAGGCGACCACAGTTTCGGTGCACTTCTCGTTGCAGGACAACAACCGGCTTCGTTCGATCACCTATTTGCTAGCATTCAAAGCCTGACATCGCAGCGGATCGTTGAACGCTGCGGTGCCGGGCACTGGCACACCGTGGTCATTGACGAATGTCATCGCATCGCCGCGCCACAATTCGAGGCACTCGCACGCGGCGTAGAGCCGAAGCTACTGCTCGGCCTCACGGCCACCCCGGAGCGAACCGACGGGGAACCGATCGCGACCTATTTCGACTCGCGACCCGATGGTTCGCCTGCCGCCGAGCTGCGGCTGTGGCAGGCACTGGACCTCCAACTGTTGGCGCCGTTCGAGTACTTCGGATGCAATGACGAGACCGACTTCTCGGAGGTCCCATGGAACAGCGGCGGCGAGACCGCAGCGCTGGACAACCTTCTGACTGGAAATCACGCCCGTGCCCGGATGGTGATCCACGAGTGGGAGCGCTTGTCCGGGAATGCACGAAAGACCAGAGCGATCGTGTTCTGCGTATCCGTTCGCCATGCGGAGTTCATGACGGCGCAGTTCGTGAAGGCGGGGCTGTCGGTGGTATGTCTCACCGGCGACTCGTCAGACGTGGAACGGAGGGAGGCACCGCAACGCCTCGCGCGCGGTGAAATCTGCGCGATCGTCACCGTCGACTTGTACAACGAAGGCGTCGACATCCCAAGCGCCGATACCTTGCTCTTTCTTCGCCCGACGCAGAGCGCCTTGGTGTTCCAGCAACAGCTGGGACGCGGGCTTCGCCTCCACGACGGGAAGAGTAGCTGTCTCGTGCTCGACTTCGTCGGACGTCACCGGTCGGACTTTCGATTCGACAAGCTGATATCGTCGGTAACGGGCCTGAGCCGACGCGAAGTACTGAAGGGACTCGCGGAGGGGTTCTCGACCTTGCCCAGTGGATGCCACATCCACCTCGAGGCACAGGCGCGTGATCGCGTGCTGGCGAATCTCCGGTCAGCGGCACAACAAACGTGGGGACGATTACGCAACGAGCTGCAGAGCTATGCCGCGATGACGGGCCGCGTATCCGTGCGACTCGCCGACTTTCTGCACGATCAGGACATCGAGTTATCCGAGATCTATCGTGAATCGACGCCCAGCGGCTGGACGTCGCTGCGCCGCGCCGCAGGCTTGATTCCACGCGACGAGGCCAGCGAACCTGAGGCACTCACGTCGCGTTCACTTCGCCATCTGCTGCACGTCGACGATCCCGCTCAGATCAGCGTCATTCGGAGAGTCGCGGAAGCGGGGAGCAGCTATACGCCGTCGAGTACGGCGGAGGGATTGCGGGCCCAGATGCTCACCTATCAAGTCGAACACGCGGGCAACCACACATTCGCGGATTTCACGCGAAAGCTCGAGGGTGAGACGCACGTTCGAGGAGAGCTGAGTGAGCTGGCCGACATCCTCGAATCAAGAAGCCGCGTTGCCCAGCGCGCCATTCCCGGATTCAACGATGTCCCCCTAGTGCTGCACGCGCGATACGAGCGCCGTGAGATTCTTACCGCGATCGGCCTGCACACGGCCACAGCCCGTCCAGCCTCCCGCGAAGGCGTACTTCGTCTTCAGGAGCGCAAGGTCGAGGTGATGTTCGTGACGCTCGATAAGTCCGACGGATTTCGCGATCAGGTGGCGTATCACGACTACGCCGTCAGCCCGACGCGCTTTCATTGGGAAACGCAGAACTCGGCAGGCCCGAACACAGCGGCGGGCCAGCGCTATATCGAGAGCGCAACGAACGAGTGGACCTTCCAACTCTTCGTGCGAGAGACACCAAATCACGCTTTCGTCGCCTGCGGTGGCGTACGCGTGGCGAAACCCACCGACGTGTCCGGCGAGCGCCCCATGTCAATTTTCTGGACGCTCGATGTGCCGCTGCCTCTCTCGGTGTTCGGTGCGTTCAGCGTGCTCAAGCAGGGCCGCTAGGGCCGCCAAACTCGCCGCGCTAAGCAGCCATGCGACGCAATCAGGATTCAACCGGCGCCAGAGCCTCGGGCTTCGAGCACAAGTCGACGGCTGCCTGTTCACGTGTGCGGTATCGGCCCCCGTGAAAGGCTTCGCAGCTGCTCCAAAAGTGCCGGCAGATCCACGCGCACGGGTGGACCGTTCTCCGCCATTGTCGACGCCCAAAATCCTGCGCGCTCCGCCAGAACTTCATCGACTACCGAGGGGAAAACGACTCGGCGGACCGCTTCTGGGTTCACTGCGCTCCGGTGCTGCGGCGTATCGTGCTTCATGCATTAAAGCTACAATGATTTCTGGCAGGCAGCGCGGGCAGCGTCCAACCAGCAAACGTATCACTGCGCCCACTCCCCTCACGTCCCGCCCGCGTACACACTACCATCTCGGCATGCTGATTCCCCGCGAATCCCTCCGCCTTCGCCGCACCCTCACGATCATCGCTGGCGCGCTGTCGCTCAGCGCCTGCCATCGCGCACCGCCCGCCGACACCACGCCGAGCACATCACCCGCCGCCGCCCACGCGCTCCTGCTCGACCCCGCCAACGCCGAGTTTACGCGCCCGGCCCCGCTCGTCTCCCGGCTCCGCTTCGAAACGTCCAAAGGCGTCTTCGTGCTCGAACTCCATCGCGACTGGGGGCCGCTCGGCGCCGACCGCCTCTACAACCTCGCCCGACTCGGCTACTTCACCGACACCCGCTTCCACCGCGTGCGCGCCGCCTACATCGCCCAGTGGGGGCTGCACGGCGACTCGGCGGTGAACGCGGCCTGGAGGGGGCGCTATCTCCGCGACGACCCGCCGCGTTCGCGCAACACCCGCGGCACCTTCGCCTTTTCGTACGAAGGCCCCGGCCGCGAGAGCACCCGCAACACGCAGATCTATGTGAACCTGGCCGATAACCCGAAGAACGACACCGAGCCGTTTACGGTACTGGGCACCGTGGTGGAAGGCATGGCGGTGCTCGACAGCCTGTACAGCGGCTACGGCGAAGACGCCGGCAGCGGCGTGCGACAGGGTAAGCAGGGGCCGCTCGAGCGCGGCGGCAATGCCTACATGGATCGCGAGTTCCCCAAGCTCGACCGCATTTTCCGGGTGGTCATCTCCCTTCACTAGGGCTGCCGTACCAGAGCGGACAGTGCCACTCCCGCCCAATTACTTGATATTTGAAGTAATTAGCCGTAGCGTCAAGGCGTATCCTTTTCCGGAGCGCATGCGGTGAACGTTGTCGTCGTTGGTGGTGGTCCCGGCGGGCTCTATGCCGCGCTGCTCATGAAGCGGCGCGACCCGCGCGCACAGATCACCGTGGTCGAACGGCATCGCCCGGACGACACGTTCGGCTGGGGCGTCGTGCTCTCCGACCAAACGGTCGCCAATCTGCGCGCCGCCGACGCTGAGAGCGCCGATGCCATCGCCGCCGCCATGCACCGATGGGATGACATCGCAATTCACTTCGCCGAGCGCACCATGCGGTCGGGCGGACACGGGTTCAGCGGCATTGGCCGCAAGAAACTGCTCGCCATTCTGCAGCAGCGCTGCCGAACGCTGGGCGTGGTGCTGCGCTTCGAAACCGATCTGCCCCCCGAAGCGCTCGAGGCGGTCATCGCCAACGAGCCGGTCGACCTCGTGATCGTGGCCGACGGCATCAACAGCCGCCTGCGCGAACGCTTCGCCAGCACCTACCGGCCGGACATCGACGTGCGTCGCTGCCGGTACATCTGGCTCGGCACGCCCAAGCGCTTCGACGCCTTCACGTTTGCGTTCAAGGAAACGCCCATCGGCTGGTTCCAGGCGCACGCGTATCAGTTCGACGGCGAGACCAGCACATTCATCGTAGAAACGCCGCAGGAGGTGTGGGAGCAGGCCGGTATCGCCGACATGTCCGACGGCGAGTCGATCGCGTTCTGCGAGTCACTCTTTGCCGACGTGCTCGGCGGCGAGCCGCTGATGAGCAACGCCGCGCATCTGCGTGGATCGGCCCAGTGGATTCGCTTCCCGCGCGTCACCTGCGCGGAATGGGTGCACTGGCTCGACACGGCGCACGGCCGTGTGCCGCTGGTGCTGCTGGGCGACTCGGCGCATACCGCGCACTTCAGCATTGGCTCAGGCAGCAAGCTGGCGCTCGAAGATGCCATCGCGCTCGACCTGCAGCTGGCCGCGCACGCGGGGAACGTCGGCACGGCGCTGAGCCAATATCAGGCCGAGCGCACTGTGGAAGTGCTGAAGCTGCAGAACGCGGCGCGCAATTCCACCGAATGGTTTGAGCATGTGGACCGCTACGCTACGCTGGCCCCGGAGCAGTTCGCCTATTCGCTGCTTACGCGCTCACAGCGCATTTCGCACGAAAACCTGCGCGTGCGCGACGCGGCGTATGTGGGCACGTTCGAGCGCTGGTTTGCGCAACAGTCGGGGCTTACCGTCGCGCCCGATACCGCGGCGCCGCCGGCCATCTTCACGCCGTTCACGGTGCGCGGCGTCACGTTGCCCAACCGCATCGTGGTGAGCCCCATGGCGCAGTACTCGGCCACCAACGACGGCATGCCCACCGACTGGCATCTCGTGCATCTGGGTGCTCGCGCCACCGGTGGCGCCGGACTCGTGATGACCGAGATGACGTGTGTGGCGCCCGATGCGCGCATCACGCCGGTATGCCCGGGCATGTGGAACGACGACCAGCGCGACATGTGGGCCCGCATCGTGCGCTTCGTGCACGAACACACGCCGGCCAAGATCGGATTGCAGTTGGGGCACGCCGGGGCGAAGGGTGCCACCAAGACCATGTGGGACGGCATCGATCAGCCGCTGGAGAGCGGCGCCTGGCCGCTGATCGCCGCCTCGGAGCTGCAGTACCTCGAGGGGATTTCGCAGACCGCCCGCGCGATGACCCGCGACGACATGCATCGCGTGACCGAGGAGTTCGTGCTGGCGACGCATCGCGCCGTGACCGCCGGATTCGACTGGCTGGAGCTGCACTTCGCGCACGGCTACCTCCTCTCAGGCTTCCTCTCGCCACTCACAAACCATCGCACCGACGAGTACGGGGGCGATCTCGCCGGGCGCGCCAGGTTCCCGCTCGAAGTGTTCGCCGCCGTACGTGCGGTGTGGCCGGCTGACATGCCGATCTCGGTGCGTATCTCGGCACACGACTGGGCCATGGGCGGCAACACCGCCAATGAAGCGGTGGCCATTGCCGCACTATTCAAAGCAGCCGGCGCGGATATGATCGACGTGTCCGCCGGACAGGTCGTGAAGCGCGAGCGCCCCGTGTATGGTCGCATGTGGCAAACACCGTTCGCCGATCGCATCCGACAGGAAGCGGGGATCGCCACCATCGCCGTGGGCGCGATAAGCGATGCCGATCAGGCGAATGGCATCATTGCCTCAGGCCGCGCCGACCTCGTGGCCATTGGCCGTCCGCACCTTACCAATCCCGCGTGGACGCTGATGGAAGCGGCCAAGTACGGGTACGCCGGCGCCACCTGGCCCGTGCAGTATCTGGCGGGCAAGTCGCAGCTGGATCGTCTCATCGAACGCGAGCGCAGCATGCGCGCCGCGGCCGAGGGCGCGCCGCCTACCGGGGAGCTCACATGAGCCAGCACACCAGTGATTCACTGTCGGTTTTGGCCGGCAAACACGCGCTCGTGACCGGTGCCAACCGCGGCATTGGTGCGGCAATCGCGCGCGCTCTCTCCGCCGCCGGCGCTCGCGTATCGCTGTTGGTGCGCGACGCTGCTCGCGGCGAGGCGGTGGGCGCGTCATTGCCAGGGCCGTACACGGTGGTTGTCGCCGATGTAACCAATCGCGAGGCGCTGATCGGTGCCTGCGCCGCCGCGGCCGTAGCGCTGGGCCCGATCGATATTCTCGTGAACAACGCCGGCACCGCGGAATCGGCTCCACTCCTCCGGAGCGACACAGCACTGTTTGAGCGGATGATCGCGATGCATCTAATGGCACCCGTGCATGCGTCGCAGGCGGTGCTGCCGTCTATGCTCGAACGCGGCGCGGGTCACATCGTGAACGTGGCCAGCGTGGCGGGCCTCATGGGTGCGCCATACGTCACGGCATACACATCGGCCAAGCATGCGATGATCGGGCTCACGCGGTCGCTTGCCCTCGAAGTGGGACCGCGCGGCGTATCGGTAAATGCCGTGTGTCCGGCGTACACCGATACCGATCTCGTGACTGGTGCCATCGAGCGCATCGTGCAGCGCACGGGGCGTTCGGCCAGCGACGCATTGCACTCTATTCTCTCCGATGCCGGGCAATCGCGCATCGTGACGTCGGAAGAAGTAGCCGACGCCGTGCTCGCGCTATGCACCGCACCGTCGGGTGCGGCGGTGGGCCAGACCGTTGTGATTGACGGGCGCGCAGCGGAGACGGGCGCGTGAGCAAGGCCGATCATGAGTCATTGCGACTCTGGCTGCGACTGTTCACCACCACCACGCTCGTGGAACGGCAGCTCGATAGCGCGCTCAAGCGCGAGTTCAGCTCTACGCTGCCACGCTTCGACCTGCTGGCGCAACTCGAGCGTGCACCGGATGGTCTGCGCATGGGTGAACTGTCCGAGCGCATTCTTACCACCGGCGGCAACGTCACGTGGCTGGTGCGCGCACTCGAGGCCGAGAAGCTCGTCACGCGACGCGTATCGCCCACTGACAAGCGCGCCGCCATCGTGCGCCTTACGGCGGCCGGCAAGCGGCATTTTACCGACATGGCGCAGGCCCATGAACGATGGGTCGCCGATATCTTCGCCGACCTCTCACCCGACGATCGACGCGCGCTACACACACGGCTTGGTGTCGTGAAGGATCATGTTCGTCCCTCCAGGAGCAGCTCATGACCAATCCGATGTCGGCAATGCGGCACCCGCTTGCGGCGCTCGAGCCGAAGCACTTCGCGTGGTCTACCGCGCACGATGGCCGCGTGGGGGTGATCACGCTGAATCGTCCATCACGCAAGAATCCACTTACGTTCGAGTCGTACGCCGAGCTGCGCGATCTCTTTCGCGATCTCTGCTACGCGTCGGACATTCGCGCCATCGTGCTCACGGGCGCCGAGCACAATTTCTGTTCGGGTGGTGATGTGTTCGAGATCATCGAGCCGCTCACGCGTATGGCGGTGCCCGAGTTGCTCGCGTTCACGCGCATGACCGGCGATCTCGTGAAGGCTATGCGCGCCTG
>NSHR01000030.1 GCA_002737115.1 Gemmatimonadota bacterium
CCAAACCCTTGGCTTTTGTGCTGCGAGCGGCTCTCGGCCGCGATCTCGTAGTAGCTGCGTCCCAGCAGCGCGTCGTACTCACCCACGTTCACGCGCAACGTGGCGGAATCGGGGGCCTGTCGCGCGCTGCGATAAAATTTCTGCGGCGTCCACGGCAGCCCGAAGCCTTTCACCGGAAAGCGCACGGTGTCGGCCGCCAGATCGTACGCTTCACGCGCCAGGATACCCGAGACCTGATGATGTCCATGCCCATCGCGCGGCGTGCCGCTGAAGAACGCCACCATCACATGCGGACGGAACGCGCGCACCACGCGCACCACGTCGCCAAGAATGGAATCCTTGGGCCAGTGCGTGTAGGTCTCTTCGGCGTTCTTGCTAAAGCCGAAGTCGTAGGCGCGCGTGAAGTACTGCCGGCCGCCATCAATACGGCGCGCCGACAATAGTTCTTGGGTGCGGATCGCGCCGAGCGCTTCGCCCAGTTCGTTGCCGATCAGATTCTGTCCGCCGTCACCGCGCGTGAGCGAGAGGTACGCCGTTTCCACGTGGCGGCCCTTGGCCAGCCACGCAATGATCGGTGTGTCTTCGTCGTCGGGGTGTGCAGCCACCGTGAGCACGCGACCGGTGGTGCCAACGCTGGCGAGGGTGGAGCCCAAGGCGGCGGCGCCGCGGTCGAGCGTCACGTTCTGCGCCGATATAGCACGCCCACCAGCGACAAGCGCCGCGGCAATAGCCGCGGCGCTCATCATTGTCTGGTGAATTCTGGTGCGCCGAAGCGCGTTCACTGACCCACCGTCATCATTGTGCGCTCCGCGGCCACTTCGCCGGTATCCATGACCATCGCAATGATGCGGGCCTGTTCGGCCTGGTGCGCATCCATGTAGCCTTCCGCCGGGCTCGCGCGCTCCGGACGACCCACATAGCGCACACCCACCGACGCGCCCGCCGACGCGCGCAAACGCGGCTGCACGTATGTCCACGCGCCCTGATTCTTTGGCTCTTCCTGCGCCCACACGACCTGCTCGATCACGGGATATAGGTCCATGATGCGCATGATCTCTTCGTGCGGCCACGGGTATAGCTCCTCAACGCGCACCAGCGCCACATTCGGATTGCGCGTGGCCGCCAGCGACATGTCGTAATACAGTTTACCGGTGCAGAACACGATGCGACGCACCTCGTCGCGATGCTGCGACGCGATGGGATCGTCGATCACCGACTGGAAGCCGCCCTGCGACAGCTCGTCCAGCTTCGACGCCGCCTGCGGCAAGCGCAGTAGCGACTTGGGCTGCATGCAGATGAGCGGACGACGCGAGGTCCGCAGCGCCTGACGGCGCAGCAGGTGGAAGTACTGCGCCGGCGTGCTGCAGTAGGCCACCGTGAGGTTGCCTTCGGCACACATCTGCAGGAAGCGCTCAAGACGCGCGCTGGAATGCTCCGGCCCCTGTCCTTCATAGCCATGCGGCAGCAGCAGCACGACGCCGCTGTCCTGTCCCCACTTGGCGCGGTCGGCCACGATGAATTGGTCGATGATCGGCTGCGCCACGTTCACGAAGTCACCGAACTGCGCTTCCCACAACGTGAGGGCATCATTAGCGACGGTGCTGAATCCGTACTCAAACGCCAGCACGGCGGTCTCCGAGAGCGCCGAGTTGAAAATCTCGAACACCCCCTCGGCGCCCGGTAGATGGGCGAGCGGCGCATACTTGCGGCCGTTCTCGCTGTCGCTGAGCACCGCGTGACGATGCGAGAAGGTGCCGCGCTCAGCGTCCTGACCGGTGAGGCGCACCGACATGCCGTCGAGGAGCAGCGTACCGAACGCCAGCGCTTCGGCGTGGCCCCACTCGATACCACCCTGCTCGCCCATCGTCTCCCGACGACGCTCAAGCTGCTTGGCCAAGCGCGGATTCGGCTTGAGATCGGCCGGCCACGTGAGCAGCGCGTCGTTCACATATCTCAGCTGCTCGACCGCCACGTTGGTGGCAACAGCCTTCGGCGCAGACACCGGCTCGGCTGGCCACGGCGCGTGCTGCTCACTGCCCAGCAGCGACTGCTTGAAGCGCGCGTGGATGTCGGCGTAATTCTGCGACACCGCCTGCTCGATCGCGGCCGCTTCAGCCTCGGTGATCACGCCCTCGGACACCAGCCGGCTCGCCCACACCTGCGGCACCGTGGGATGCTGGCGGATTTGCGCGGAGCGCGTGGGCTGCGTGTACATCGGCTCGTCGCCTTCGTTGTGGCCATGACGACGATAGCCCACGAGGTCGATCAGCACGTCTTTTTTGAACGTGGCACGATAGGCGCACGCCAGACGCACCGCCGTGATGCAAGCTTGTGCATCATCGGCATTGACGTGGAACACCGGGATCTCGAAGCCCTTCGCGAGATCCGATGAGTAGTGCGTGGAGCGGGCATCGATCGGGTCGGTCGTGAAACCGACCTGATTGTTGACGATGATGTGAATCGTGCCGCCCGTGCGATACGCATTCAGGTGCGAGATGTTGAGCGTTTCGGCTACGACACCCTCGCCCGGAAACGCCGCATCGCCATGAATGGCCACCGGTACCACCGCGAGTTCGTCGCGTTCGCCTAGGCGACCCGGCACACGTTGCAACGCGCGCACCATGCCTTCGATGACCGGGTTCACCACTTCGAGGTGCGACGGATTGGGGGCCAGACGCAGCGTGACTTCCTTGCCGTCCACGTCCCGCGAGCCAACGAAGCCCATGTGATACTTCACGTCGCCCGTCGCGTTGCCGTCCACGTGATCGTGACGACCCTCGAACTCGGCGAAGAGGCTCTCGAACGGCTTGCCCATCACGTTCGTGAGCACATTGAGCCGGCCGCGATGCGCCATGCCGATCACGATCTCGCGCGCACCGGAGCGTCCCGACTCGCGAATCACTTCGTCGAGCATCGGAATCAGCGTATCGGTGCCTTCCACGGAGAAGCGCTTGTAGCCCTGATACGCCCGACCAATGAAGCGCTCCAACCCGTCCACCTGATTCAGGCGACGCAGCGTGTCCTTCTTTTCATCGGGCGTGAGATCGCGCGTGAGCACACCATCGCGGAACGCACGCATGAACCAGTCGCGCTCTTCATCCACTTCGAGGTGCCACACTTCCCAGCCAACGCGACCCGCGTACACCTGTCGCTTTCGCGCGATCGCGTCGGCGGCGGTGGCAAAGCGATCATCACCCAGTGCGGCACCGGGAATCGCCCGTAAATCGGCCTCGGTCAGCCCCCAGTACTCGGGGCTCAGATCCTCGGCGCCGGGAGGCGGCGTGCCGAGTGGGTCGAGCTGCACGGCGTAGTGACCGTAGCTGCGGATGGCCTGCTGCAGCGAGGCGGCGGCGGCCACTTTCCTGAGGAAGGCGACGTCGTAGGTGGCACCGCTGGCCGGGGCAGACGAAGGCGCCGTCGCCCCCTGCCCGAACAGCGACTCGGCGATGCGGAAGTACTGGCGCCACGTCTCGTCCACACTGGCGGGGTCGTGACGATAACGCTCGAATTGTTCGGCAAAAATGCCGTCGTTGAAAACGCTCGTGATGGCAGCGGTCATATTCTTCGAATGTAATGGCGGGTTCTCGTGCACACAGGTGAGCAGTGCACTCCGTAGCCCGCGGCGTTCGCTCAGTGCGTCACGGGCAGCACGAGGGTGAACACCGACCCCTCACCGGGGCGCGACACGACCTCGATGCGTCCGCCAAGCATGGTGGCGAGGCGGCGCGCGATGTAGAGCCCCAAGCCGGTACCCCGATGCCGCCCGGCCGGCACGTTCTCGATCTGGGAGAAGGGGCGAAATAGGCGCTGCATGTCGGTGGACTCGATCCCGATGCCGGTGTCGCGCACGGCGAACCGGACCGTGGTCGCGCCATCGGCCAGCGGCGATCCGCGGGTGACGCGCACCGACACGGCGCCCTCTTCGGTGAACTTCACCGCATTTTGGCAGAGGTTGAGCAGGATTTGCCGCACGCGGTCCTCGTCGGTGTGCATCGACGGCAACCCCGGCTCGAGGTCGATCGAAAACTCGATCCCTTTTTCGCGCGCCAGCGGTTCGATGAACGGGTGGAGCGAATCCAGCACTTCGGGCACGCGCACGGTGGCGTGGCGTGCCGTGAGCCGGTCGGCCTCAAGCGAGGCGTAGGTGAGGATATCCTCGATGAGTGAGCCCAAGTGCCGCCCGACCGTGCGCAGCCGCATGACCACGTCCTGCTGTTCGGGCGACAGCGGGCCGAGGATCTGGTCCTCCAAGAGTTCGCTGTACCCCTCGAGTGCCGTTAGCGGGGTGCGAAGCTCGTGCGATAGGGTCGCTAAGAGGCTGGTTTTGGCAGCGTCAGCCGAGCGGGCGTCTTCCAGCAATCGGGCCTTCCAGAGCGCCAGCGCGGCGAGGTCGGCCATGACGCCCAGTCGTTCTTCGTCGGCGTCGTCGAACTGGGGGTGACCGGTGTCTCGCGAAATGGACAGCACGCCGAACAGCTGCCCGTTGGCCAGGAGCGGAAGCAGTAGAATCGGTCCGATGCCCAAGCGTGGCAGTAGCTCGGCGAAAAAGGGGGAGCTGGCGTCGGGCGAGAGGATCGTGATCGCCCGCAATTCGTTGGCGACCCGTCCGGTGACCGTGCCCTCCAAGGCGAAGGTCATGGACAGCAGGTCATTTGCTCGACCGGAGCAGGCTACATAAACGCCATTATCACCACTTAATTCCGCCACTGCAGCGCCAGTCGCTTGTCCACGTACCATGGAAAGCTCACATAGTGTCCGTAGCACGCTTTGCGAGTTCGTTTCGGCCGCCAAGGCGCGGGCTGCCTGGCGGAGCGTGCCGAGCTCCTCTGTTTTCCGATAATCGGAATACAGGAGGTCTTCCGTGCGGGCGGGAAAGTGCGCCGGATCGTGAGGACTGTGCGAACTGTGCATCTGGGAACTCTGCACCGTCGCACGTCGCTTGGGGAGCGATGCCATCAAGAGAATCCAAACGCCCGCGCGACGGCGGCGTGCGCGGCCAGGGGGTCAACGGCCACCCCGACAAACTGTGCGCCCGCTGCGGCCGGCCGTTCAGCTGGCGCAAGAAGTGGGAGCGCGACTGGGAGAACGTGCGCTACTGCAGCGACAAGTGCCGAATGGGGAAGGGCGCGGGGTAGCGGCCGCGCGGGCTAAAGGGCCGCCGGGACGTACTCGACGTCCCGAAGCCCTTCGAAGTCGGCGTCCTGCGTCCACACCGTCGCGCCAAGTTCACGCGCGGTCGCGTACACGATACTGTCGGCCAGCGGCAGCTTGTGCTCAAGGCTCAGCGACGCCGCACGTAACGCTAACGTCGCATCGAGATCGATGACACGACCTTGTTGCATCACGGCGATCGCCTGGAGCGCGTCACTCTCTCCGCGCTGGCGCGCGATCACCTTAAAGACTTCCAGCAGGCAGATGGCCGGCGTCACGAGCCGCCGCTCGTCTTCGATGGCAGCGGCAAACTTTCCGGCATTCGCCGCGTCGGCGAAATAGGCGAGCCACGCCGACGAGTCGACCACATTTAATTTGGCACGAGTGACCATGGCGCAGCCCTACTCGCGATCAGCGTCACGATCGACAGCTGTGTCGATGCCGCGCACGAATCCGCGCAGACTCCGCGCGGTCCGCAATGGGATCAGCTCGACGCGATCTCCGTACACGATGGCCTGAACCTTCTGGCCAGGCTCCAGCTGGAGCCGCTCGCGAACGCTCCGCGGAATCACCACCTGATACTTGGGCGAAATCGTGACCACGTCCATTTGGACCTCCCAGTGTCCGTATCGATCGAACTATCGTCATACGAAAGGTAGATCGATAGCGGATTGAGGGCAACGCCCTACTTCATCACCGGCGTCGCCCCGCCCGGCCACAGCGGCCCCAACCCCGCCATCAGCTCGGCGATCACGCCGATGCCGTCCCACAGATTGCCGATGCGCAGGTTCTCGTTGGGCGCGTGCTGACTGTTGTCGGCGTTCACCGTGGGCACCGTAATTACCGTGGCGCCGAGCTGCTCCACGAAGTGAAACAGCGGGAGCGACCCACCCAGCATCGGCATCACGAACGGCTCGCGACCGTAGGCGCGAGTCATCAGCGTTTGTACCGCGCGCACCGACGGCAGCGTGGACGCCACGCGCACGCTGGTGTAGCCACCGCCGCAGCCCATGTACGCCAAGTGAGCGCGATCGGTGCTGCGCGCGGCGGCATTGGGGTCAGTAGCCACCGTGTAGCCCAACGACACGAGATGACGCGTAACTAACTCGCAGATGCGCGCGGGCTGCTGATCAGGCACCAAGCGGAAGTCGATGGACACGCTGGCGCTGGTGGGCACGGCGTTGGCCGCGCCACCACCCACTTCACCCGTGCGAATGCCACGGATGTTGAGCGCGGGGAGCATGATGCGCTCGCCCAAAGCGGCGTTGTTCGCTTCGGTGCGCGCGAGCCCCAGTGAGGTGCGCAGCGAGTCGTCGGTATTCGACAGCGCCTTGCCCAACGCGCGATCGCCGTCGGCAATGGCCGGCACGTCGTCGTAGAAGCCGGCGATCTTGATACGGCCGTCCATGTCGCGCACACTCGCAATGAAGTGCGCCACCGCCACGCCGGGGTTGGGCGCCCAGTTGCCGTAATGTCCGCTGTGCAATGCGCGGTTGGGGCCATAGAACGTGACGTCGATGCCCATGACGCCGCGCACGCCGAGCACGAGCTGTGGCGCACCGCTCACATGGGCGGGGCCGTCGACGAACAGCCATGCGTCGGCCGCCAGCACCGCCTTGTGCGCCTTGAGCAGGTCGCCCAGGTGCGCGGAGCCGGCTTCTTCTTCGCCTTCCAGGAAGAACTTCACATTCACCGTGGGCGCCTTCTTCGCGGCCTTGAGCGCGTCGAGGGCGGCCAGCATGGCGATGATCGGGCCCTTGTCGTCGCTGGCCGAGCGGGAGCGGATGCGCACGGCGGGATCGATGGTGTCGCCCTTGGCCGGCATGGCCACAGCGTCAGTGGCCACGCTGTTTTCGTAGCGGCGCAGTTCGGGGGTGAAGGGATCGCCGTTCCATCCGCCCCCGGCCACCGGCTGTCCGTCGTAGTGCGCGTACATCACGATGGTGCGCGTGGCCCCGGGCGCTTTCAGCTCGCCGAACAGGGCGGGACTGCCACCGGTGGGTGCGCGCAGCGGCCGCATGGCGACACCACGCTTGGCGAAGGCCGCCGTCAGGAACTCGACGTTGCGACGGATGTTCGCGCTGTCGGAGGCCACGTTGGGGATGGCCATCAGGGCGAACGCTTCGTCGAGGATCTCGCGCTCGTGGGCCTTCCGCCATGCGTCGACGGCGGGGCGGAGCTGCTGGGCCGCGAGGGGGGCCGCGGCGAGCGTGGCGAGGGCGATGGACGCCACGAGAGTACGATGTAGAGAGGCCATTCCTGAAGTTGTGAGCAAGATGGCTGCTTCGACAGGGGCGCGGCGACCGGGGCCGCGCTGACGGTCGCGAGCTCTTTGGTTCACGCGAAGGGCGCGAAGATCGCGAAGAGACGCGAAGAACAGCAACAGCATTTTTCTCTTTTGCTATTCTTCGCGCCCTTCGCGGCCCTTCGCGATCTTCGCGCGAACCAAAGGCCTATCCCCTCAAGCGAACCTCAGCCGCAGCGCGCTGACGTTTACCTCAGAACTCGGCGCTCACCGTCGCAAACAGCGCCCGCGCCGGCAGCACGAAGTAGCGCACCGTCCCCGACCCCGACACGGCACCACTCGCGAACTTCTGCGTATCGCCGAGGTTCGCCCCGCGCACCGTGAGCGCATAGCGGCCGAGCGTAGCCCGCGCCGATGCATCGAGCGTGTAGTAGTCGGGCAGCACGCGATCGGCACTGCTGGTGTTATCGAGATACGCCGCCGACTGATAGCGGCCCTCGACGCTCAGCATGAAGCGGTTCGTCGGCGATACTTCAATGCGATGCGACGAGATGAACGCCGGCGTGAGCAGAGGCGTCACGTTGCGTCGCACCACCGGCGTGCCACGCGACGAATCGGTGAACTGCGCGATGCGGTTCTGACTCCAACTCGCATTTCCCGCGAGCAGCACCCGCCGAATGCCGCGATACGATGCATCCACCTCGATGCCACGCCGATAGCTGTTGCCCACGTTCCGCCGCAAAATCGAACCCGACGCCGTGGGTGCTCCAATGCGCGCGATGTCGTTGCGGAAATCCATGCTGTACAGATTCGTCGACACATCCATCGTGGCGCGCGACCACGTGAGCCCCAACTCGGCGTCGCGCACCGACTCCGGCTTCACGCGCGTGAAGTCGCCATAGTCGGCCACGTTTCCGCTGTTCAGGTCATCGTCACCGGCAAAGAGATCATTGCGCGCCGGTTCGCGGCTCGTGATGCCGTACGACGCGTACGTGGAAAGACCCGTGGCCAGCTGGTACGTGACGCCGGCCTTCGGATTAAAGAACATCCAATCAATGCTGCGCGCGTCGATGCCGGCGTTGGCATCGGGCTGGTAGCGGAACGTCGCGTAGCGCCCCTGCAGGTCGGCAAACCAGCGGGCCTTTCCGGCGTCGAGCGACAGCTTGGCAAAGGCGCTGGCGTCCTGCTTGTGGCCGGTGTTGTCGTACAACGTGGTGGAGGGCTGGAAGTAGCCGCGATGCGCGCGCTGGTATGTGTTGGCGTTAATGCCGGTATTCATGCGCAGCGCGCCGCGCTCCACGTTGTATGCGCTCGTCACGCCATACCACGTATGCGCCAGATTGAAGCGATAGCGATCGGGCAACGCGATATAGTCGTAGTTGCCGCTGGCCGAGTTGCGGTACACCGTGGTGCTTGCCGACCCGCCGTTCTGCAAGGCGCGCGTATACGCCAGCGACACCATCTGCTGGCCGAACTTATCGCGCTCGTCGGGCTGCAACGGATTGTAGCGACGATTCTCACGTAACTCGTCGAGCGTTGCACCAGTATACGAGAGCGTGTCGGCCAGCAGCCCCACCAGCGTGGTCAGCTTGACCACATCGCGCGCGCCGAACCACCCGGCGCCCACGAAGGCCGAGCGGCCCAGCACCCCACTGTGATCGCGGTACCCGTTGGTGCGCAGCGCACTGGCCCGGCCGTACACCGCGAATTTGCTGTCGGTGAGCCCCGAGTTGAACGACGCGCTCACGCGTTGCGCGCCGAACGATCCCATCTGCAACTGCACGTCACCACCGGCATCGGCGCGCGCCACCGGCATCGTTTCGAAATTCACACTGCCAGCGAACGACGCCGTGCCAGCCGTGCTCGTGCCCACACCGCGCTGCACCTGCACCGACTGCACGTTCGACATCAGGTCGGCCAGATTGGCGAAGTACAGCACCTGATCTTCCATGTCGTTCAACGGCACGCCGTCGAGCGTGATGTTGATGCGCGTCTGATCGATGCCGCGCAGTCGCAGGTAGCTGTAGCCCCAGCTGGTGCCGGTTTCGGTGTGCGACGTTATGGAGGGCGCCGCATTCATGAGCAGCATCGGGACGTCCTGCCCGAAGTGCCGCTGCGTGATAGCGGCGCGACCGATGGTGGTTTGCGAGATCGGCGCCTGTTCGTTAGCACGGATAGCGCGGACCAACACGCCTTCGACACTGCGCACGGAGTCGGCCTTGGCCGCGACCTTGGCGCTGTCGGAGCGGGATTGCGCGCCGAGCGAGGCAGCGGCAATAGTCAGGAGGGTGGCGCTGAGCGCAGCGCCGAGGGTAGCGACACCAAGTCGCGGCGCGCGCCATGGGCGCGCGATTGCGTGCGGATACATCGATTGGACTCCCTACGCCGGTACGAGCCGGATCAGGTTCTACGGGACTCTCTCAGCCAACGCGCACTAGCGGCGCCGGCACCCCGGTCATGTGCAGAGAACTTTAATTAGCTTTCCGTCTCATGACCAGTACGGAGTTCCACCTCCTGTCCGAGCCCTGCGCGTGGCTCTCTGCGCACGGGAGCTCCTGCCCGGAGCTCTTCGGCTTCATCACGGGCGTGCTCAACGTCTGGCTGATCACGCGTGAGAACATCTGGAGCTGGCCGCTGGGCGTGCTCAACGCCGGGTTCTACATCGTCGTGTTCGCCCGCACCGGACTCTACTCCGACACCGGGCTGCAAGCGGTCTATCTGGTGTTGTCGTTGTACGGATGGTGGCATTGGTTGCGCGCTGGACCAGGCCATCACGCGGTGGTCGTCACGCGCACGCCGCGTCGCACGGCGCTGCTGATGGTCGCCATCGCGCTCGTGTCGTGGGTCACGCTGGCCACGATCACCCGTCGCCTACCTGGCGCCGCCCTACCATGGCTCGATGCGGCGCTCGTATCGATCAGTCTCGTGGCGCAGTACATGATGACGCGCAAATTGCTCGAGAACTGGCTGCTCTGGATCGCCGTGGACGTGGTCTACATTGGTCTGTTCATCAACCGGCAGCTCCCGCTCACGGCGATGCTGTATGCCGTGTTTCTGGTGCTCGCCATCATCGGCTACGTGCAATGGCATCGATCGGCGGCGCGGACACAGCGCACCAGATGAGCCGCGAACTTACCCGTATCGTCCTCACGGGCTCGGAGTCGGTCGGGAAAACCACGCTCGGCCTCCAGTTGGCCGCGCGCTATGGCCTCACGTGCGTGCCCGAGTTCGTGCGCGACTATGCCGCCGCCAAGGGCGCGCCGCTCGACGATGGTGATCATGGCCCCATCGCCATGGGGCAGATGGCGCGGGAAGACGCGCACATTGCCGCCGCCATTGCCCGCAGCGACACGCTGCTGCTGCAGGACACTGACCTGATCAGCACGGTCGTATACTGCCATCACTACTTCGGCCGCTGCCCTGCGTTCATCGAGCAGGCGGCCATGGCGCGCCGCGCCGCGCACTATCTGCTGCTCGAGATCGACGTGCCGTGGATCGCCGACGGTATCCGCGACCGCGAAGCACGTCGAGTCGACGTGCAGACCCTCTTTCGTAACACGCTGGCGCGATTTGACGCGCCGGTTACCGTTGTGCAGGGCACGTGGGAGACACGTTTTGCCACGGCTGCCGCACTGATCGACGCCTTATAATCCACCGATCTTCTTTAACAGGACACACCACCATGGCTGACAAGACGCAGAACTTCGCCAATCACGCGCGGTTCATGCCCATGTTCCATTTCTTCGCCGCTCCGCTCTCGATGATTTTCCTGATCTGGAGTGCGTGGCGGGCGATGACGATCCGAGATGTCGAGACGCATTACCTGCTGGTTGGTGCGCTGGCCCTGTTCGGGGCGGTCTCGATATCGCGGCTCTCGCCGATCCGCGCGCAGGATCGCTTGATCCGCCTCGAAGAGCAGCTGCGCTATGCCCGCCTGCTGCCGGCTGATCTCGCCGCACGGGCAGAGGCCGCCTTCTCGCCGTACCACTACATCGCGTTGCGCTTTGCGAGCGACGCCGAGCTGGCCTCGATGGTCGAGATGGTGGTGAAGAATCCGGCGCTCAAGGGCAAGGAGATCAAGAGTCAGATCAAAACCTGGCGCCCTGATCACTTCCGCGTGTAAGTGTCCGGCGGTGTCGCGCGCACGTCTACGCGCGCGACACCAGCACTTCCACCGGGAACCCACCGTTCGCGGTGCGAAGTACCGCATCAAACGTGAGCCGCGTCTGCGCCGCCAGCGCACGATCGGGCACCAGCATGCCGAGCTGCCATCTGCGGCCGCCGGCGCGCACCACATCGCCCAGTCGGGCGTATAGCGATCGTAGATCGGCCCCATCACTGATGCGCAGGCCATACGGCGGATTGGTCAACACCAGTCCCGTCGCACCGATCGCCTCGAGCGACGTATCCGACAGCGGCCCCTGCTCGATCACGAGATCCTGCAGTACCCCCGCGCGCTCGGCGTTGGCCACGGCGGCCTTGCACGCACCGGCATCGCGGTCACGCATTACGATCGGCGCGCCCACCGACGGCAACTGTTCCGCCCTCGCCGTCGCGCGCACCTGCTCGTGCATCGGCGCGTCGGCCCCCGGCCACAGCTCCATCGCGAACTCGCGTCCCAATCCCGGCGCCATACGACGCACGCGCAGCGCCGCTTCGATACCGATCGTACCCGATCCGCAAAACGGGTCCACCAACGGCACCTCGCCGTTCCAGTCACAGGCCGCGAGCATCGCCGCCGCCAGCGTCTCGCGCAGCGGTGCCTTCGCGATGGCCTGCCGCCAGCCGCGTCGGTGCAGCAGCGCCCCCGAGCTGTCGGCGCTGATCGTGCATCGGTCGTGATCGAAGCGCACCACGATCAACTGCGTGTTGCCGTCGTCGTCCTCCTCGTCATCCTTGGCTCGGCCGAGTGCCTGCGAGCCCGTGATGCTGTTCGTGATCCCGCGCGCCACCCGCTCGGCCACCGCATCCGAGTGATACAATCGCGACTTGCGACACGTCACGCGCAATCGCACCGCCGCGCCGGGCGAGAGCACGAGATGCCACGGCACACGCGTCGCCATCTTCTCGAGCGTCGCGAAATCGCGCGCCTCGAACTCGGCCAAGCGCACCAGCACACGGCTGGCCATTCGCGACCACAGGTTCACCGTGAACAGCTGTTCGGCGGTGGCGTTGAACGACACGCCGGCCGGGCTGACGTCGCGCGGCGTAATGCCCAGCGCAACGCACTCGGCGGCGATGAGCGGAGCGACACCGGGAGCGGCGATCGCAAACGAATCAAAACTCGCCAGAGCGACCGGGGACCGGTCCTTCGCCTCCCGCATCGATGACATTTTCAACCTCTCGGTGACCCCAACGGTGTCCGCGGCCCCCGCTTGCGCAGCATCAGGCGCAGGGCAAACAGCACGGTAAAAACCGCGGCATAGAGTATCGGCTCGGCGAGATCTTTCTTCACTGCCCAGAGGAAGTGCACGCAGCCGGCCACCGCCGACAGGTACACTAACCGGTGCAGCTGATTCCACCGTTTGCCGCCCAGTCGCCGAATGGACGCCTTGGTCGACGTCACGGCGAGCGGAATCATGAGCACGAACGCCAGCATCCCCAGCGTGATGTAGATACGCTTGAGAATGTCCTCAGTGATCGCCGGCCAGTCAAAGAACTGGTCGAGCACGGTGTAGACGCTGAGGTGCCCGATCGCCCAGAAGAACGTGGCGAGGCCGAGAAAGCGACGCTGGGCCAACAGCCAGCCCCAGCCCGTGAGGCCCATGAGCGGCGTGATCGCCAGCGACCCGGCGAGGAAGCGAAGCGTCCATTTCCCAGAGGCGTGCTCAAGCGCTTCGATTGGTTCGGCGCCTAACTGATCCAGCAGCAACTGCGCCACGAGCACGATGGCGGGCACGATGACCAGCAGCCAGAGGGCAGGACGGATCAGGCGCCGAATCGGGGATTCGGCGCGCACGAGCATCGACCGCATGGCAGAGCTCAGTAGTACTTCCGCAGATCCATGCCGCTGTACATCGACGCCACCTGTGTCGCGTAACCGTTGAACGGCAGCGTTGGGATCTTGATGAACTGCCCGATCCGACGCTCCTTGGCTTGGCTCCACCGCGGATGATCGACCATCGGATTCACGTTGGCATAGAAGCCGTACTCGCTGGGATTGGCATCATTCCAGGTCGTGTTGGGCATCTTGTCGGTGAACTTGATTTTCACGATCGCCTTGATGCCCTTGAAGCCGTACTTCCACGGCACCACGAGCTTGAGCGGCGCCCCGTTCTGGTTGGGCAGGGCCTTGCCGTACATGCCCGTGGCCAACAGCGCCAGCGGATTGTTGGCCTCGTCGAGACGCAGCGCCTCTTTGTACGGCCACGGCAGCACGGCCCGGGCCTGACCGGGCATCCGGCGCGGATCGTACAGCGTGGTGAACTCCACGAACTTGGCACCGGGCAGCGGTTCGCATCGGGCCACGACGTCCTTGAGTTGCACGCCCTGCCACGGGATCACCATCGACCACGCTTCCACGCAGCGATGGCGGTAGACCCGGTCCTGCACCGGCAACTTGCCCACGAGCTCGTCGAATGCGTACGGACGGGGCTTCTTGACCAGCCCCTCCACGTTCACGGTCCACGGCATCGGCTTGAAGTCTTTCGCCTGATCCTTCGGATCCTCCTTGCCGGTCCCGAACTCGTAATAATTGTTGTAGCTGGTCGCGTCTTCCTCGGGCGTCAGCTTGTCGTCCTGCTGCAGCCCCGGGAAGGCGCCCGCTGTACCGCGATCGAAGCGCATGGCCTCGAGCGCCGACGGCGCCACCAGTCCGCTCAGCGCCAACGCCCCGGCCGTGCCGATGAAGGCCCGGCGGTTCTGGTAGACGGTTTCCGGCGTGATGTCGGAAGACGGGATGTCGTCGGGACGGCGAATCAGCATGGGCGTCGGTGTCGGAGTAGAGGGTGCATACATTCTAGCGGCGAGCACGTGGTTCGGTTCCCTTAATTTATCGCCGGATTGCGGTCTGGTCCGGTCCCTTCCTGCGATTCATCCCCATGCGATATACCACGCTCGGCTCCACCGGGATGTCCGTCTCCCGTCTCTGCCTCGGCTGCATGAGCTACGGCACCCCCAGCTGGCGCCCCTGGGTGCTCAGCGAGGAGGACGCCCGCCCGTTCTTCCGGCGCGCCATCGAAGCCGGTATCAATTTCTTCGATACGGCCGACATGTACGCCCTCGGCATGAGCGAGGAGGTCACGGGGCGTGCGCTGCGGGAGTACGGGCGCATGGACGAGATCGTGCTGGCCACCAAGGTCTACCAGCCCATGGCCCCCGGCCAGAACATGCGCGGGCTCTCCCGCAAGCACATCGTACAGGGGTGCGAGGCCAGCCTCCGGCGTCTGGGCGTGGACACCATCGATCTGTATCAGATCCATCGCTTCGATGCGCACACGCCCATCGAGGAAACGCTCGCCGCCCTCGACCACCTCGTGCAGTCGGGCAAGGTGCGCTACATCGGCGCGAGCTCTGGCTGGGCATGGCAGTTCGCGCGCGCCCTTGGCACGTCAGAGCTGAACGGCTGGTCACGCTTCGTGAGCATGCAGAATCACTACAACCTCCTCTACCGAGAGGAGGAGCGTGAGATGATTCCGCTGTGCGAATCGGAAAAGATCGCCGTACTCCCGTGGTCGCCGCTGGCCCGCGGCCTGCTGGCCGGCACGCGCAACGCCCTCGACGATCGCACGTCCACCACGCGCGCCACGCACGATGCCTACGCGGTGGGGCTGTACGAAGGCGAAAAGGATTGGGAGATCGTGGACGCCACGCGCGCGATTGCCGCCGAACGCGGCGTGCCGATGGCGCAGATCGCACTGGCATGGCTGTTATCGAAGCCCGCCGTCACGGCCCCGATCATCGGCGCCACCAAGATGTATCAGCTCGACGAAGCGATCGGCGCTATCGACATCGTGTTGTCAGCCGATGAGATCACGCGACTCGAAGCGTCGTATCGCCCGCACGCGGTGAAGGGGCACGAGTAGGCTCAATCCATTCAAGGGGTCTTCAACGACGCTGACCCCTTGCACCTTGCCGTTTAACGTTCCAATGGCCACTTCACTTGGTGCCGCGCGCCTTGCGTCCGCAGTGTGCGCCGGTTCCCCTTGCATCCCATCTCGCCCATGTCACTGCGTAAACTCGCGTTTCTGTCGCTCTTTCTCGTCGTGGCGTGTGATCAGTCCGTCACCGACGTGCCAAAGGATGAGGCCATCGCCTGGCCCGTCGACAACTTTTCTGCCGTCACGGGCCAGTCGCCGATCGACATCCCCTCGAGCACTACGCTCAAGTTCCGGTCGGGTGACCCCGTCTTCGACTATCCATCAGCCGTCGACCTCACGTCCGTTGCCAACACCGGCGAGTACCTGAAGGCGACCGCCGGCGGTGACGCCGGCATCGTGATCGGAGGAAAGCGCTATCGGCTGGCGGAGTTCCACTTTCATCGCGCCAGCGAGCACGCGGTGGACGGGGCCTACGGGGCGATGGAAGTACACCTCGTGCACATCGCCGGCGACGGCTCGATCGCAGTGATTGGCGTGCTGTTCCGGACCGGTGCGGCCAACACGGCCATCGACGTCCTGTGGAACGCGGTGCCGACGACGCCGCGCACGAGCCGCGCACCTGCCGGCGCCTTTGATCTCCGTGGGCTGCTGCCGTCGTCCACATCACCGTACTACACCTACAGCGGATCGCTCACAACCGACCCGTTCTCCGACCGCCTGACGTGGATCGTGTTCAAGCCGACCCTAACAATGTCGGCGGCGCAGGCATCGCGGTACGCCGACCTGTTCAAGGAGCCCAACGCGCGCCCCCTGCAGTCGCTCCGCGGCCGCGCGATCTACGAGCGCATCGGCAGTCCGTAACCATGTAGTCCTCGGCGCGGCGGCCCGGACGGGAGTGGTCCGGGCCGCCTGCCCCCCGATGACGAGGGCGTGAACAGGCAACGCAGGACCAGCGAGACACCATTTGCCCAGAGGGCGGTCTCACCTAATCCAGCGTCTTGGAGAAGCGCCGCACCGACACCACCAGCAACACGAGCGCCGCCGCTGACAGCACGCCGAGTTGCGTCCACAGGTCGCGCATACCCACGCCTTTCAGCAACACGCCGCGCAGAATATCCAGAAACCACGTGAGCGGCAGCAGCGCGCCCACCCACTGCGCCGGCTCGGGCATGGCGGCGCGCGGGAAGATGTAGCCCGACAGCAGGATGTTGGGCAGCATGAAAAAGAAGCTCAGCTGCATCGCCTGCACCTGACTGCGCGCCACGGTGGAAATGAGCAGCCCCACGCCGAGACTGGCCACAATGAACACCAGGGCCAATGCATAGAGCAGCCCGATGCTGCCCATGATCGGGATGTCGAAGAAGATCACACCCAGGGCGAGAATCACCGACATCTGCACATAGCCCACCAGCACGAACGGGATGAGCTTCCCGAGCATCAAACTCGTGCGACTGATCGGCGTCACGATGAGCTGCTCGAGCGTGCCGCGTTCTCGCTCCTTCACAATCGCCGTACTCGTGATCAGCGTCATCGTGATCGTGAGCAGAATGCCCACAATGCCCGGCACGATGAACGTCGCGCTCTTCTGCGCCGGGTTGTACCACGGACGCACACGAATCTCGACCGGCGGTCGAATCTTGTACTGCGTGGCCAGCAGCTGCGCCCCGCGGGCCTGCGCCGCCAACTGCGCGCCCGCGATCGCCGCGCCTGAGCTCTGCGGATCAGCGGCATCGATGAGCATCTGCGCCACGCCGGTGCGACCACCACGAATGTTGCGTTGATACTCCGGCGGAATCACCAACGCCACGCGCGCTGCGCCACGCTCAATCCATCGCTTGGCCGCTGCACGATCAGGCACCGCAGCCACAAACGTGAAATTATCGGTGTTGGCGAGCACTTGAATCAGCGCCCGACTCTCGCTGGTACGCGATTCATCCACCACCACCGTTGGCAATCGACGCACGTCGGTTTGGATCGCGTAGCCGAACAGCAGCAACTGCATGGCCGGCAGCGCCGTCATCATCGCGAAGGTGAGTCGATCGCGACGCAGCTGCAGGAACTCCTTCCACAGCATCGGCCACACCGTCCACCGTCGCACCCGCTCAACGAACGCGCTCATGACTGCCTCGGTGTGGCCGTGCGACCCGCCACCAGCGCCGCATCGGCTTCATCACGCTGCTGCAGCATCACGAACACGTCTTCCACCTTTTCGGCATTGAACTGCTTCACGATCTCCGCCGGCGTACCGAGACCGATCAAGTGCCCGCGCGACAAAAACGCGAGCCGCTGACAGCGCTCGGCTTCGTCCATGTAGTGCGTGGTGACCAGAATCGTCGTGCCCTCGCGCGCCAGCTGATAAATCGTTTCCCAGAACGTCCGACGCGCCGCCGGATCGACACCGGCCGTGGGCTCATCGAGAAACACCAGATCGGGGCGATGCGCCGTGGCGCACGCGAGCGCGAGCCGTTGTTTCCAGCCGCCGCTGAGTGTGCCCGCGCGCTGCTGCAATCGCGAGCCGAGCCCCAATGAGTCCACGTGATCGGCCAGTCGCCGCTCGCGGTCATGCCCCACCAGTCCATACACCGACGAGTAGAAGCGGAGATTCTCCGCTACGGTGAGTTCATCGTACAACCCGTAGCGCTGCGACATGTACCCGATGCGTCGACGCACACCTTCCGTGTTCGTCTCCACATCGAGACCGGCCACTTCCGCCGAACCACTGGTGGGCACCACCAGCCCGCACAGCATGCGAATCGTGGTCGTCTTGCCCGACCCGTTGGGCCCAAGCAAACCGAATACCTCGCCGCGCGCGATCTCGAGATCGAGCCCGGCCACCGCCACCAGTTCGCCGTAAGCTTTCCGCAGCGCGCGCGTCCGTACGACCGCGTTCCCAACGGCGTTCACCAGCGCACTCACTTGGTGGGGCGTGGCAACAGTACCGAAATCGGCATGCCGGCGCGCAGTCGTTGCGTCGTGTCGGTGAATTCCACCTTCACGCCGAACAGCAGATCTGAACGCTCCTTATCGGTGAGCGCGACGCGGGGCGTGAACTCGGCCCGCGTGGCGATGGCAGCAATCCGTCCGCGAAACAGCGTGGAGTCTCCATCAAGACGTGCCGACAGGGAATCGCCCGGATGCAGCGTGGGCAACACGAACTGCGACACATAAATGCGGGCCCACGGGCGCGACGGCTGCGCCACCGTGATCGCGCTCTGACCGGCTGCCATCACTTCGCCCGGCTCCACGTTACGGCTCGATACCACCCCCGCCACCGGCGCGACGAGCACCAGGTCATTCGCGGTGGCGCGCCACCCTTCGGCGGCCGCCTGTGCCCCACGCGCCTCGGCGATGGCCGCCTGACGCCGCTCCGGGCGCGCGCCGTCCTGAATCAGCCGCAGCGCCTGGCGGGCGGCATCCCGACGGCCGGCCGTCACCCGCACCGAGGCCCGGACCGCATCGAGCGAGGCCCGACTCACGTCGCCCTTGGCCGCGAGTGGCTCGAGTCGCCCGAGATCGGCCGCCGCCCGATCGGCATCCGCCTCGGCGGCCCGGAGTTCGGCCTGAGCACGGCTGATCTCGGCCGGGCGGGCGCCACGCGCCAGCTCGCGCGACGCTTCCTGCGCGGCAGCGGCCCGGGCCTCGGCTTGCGCCGTGGAGCTGGCCAACGTCGGCGTGGTGAACAACACCAGCGTGTCGCCGGCTTGGACTTCGTCCCCCTCCTGCACCAACACGCGAAGCGCGCGGGCCGGCTGCAGTGGGCCGACGTCCACTTCGACCATCTCGAGGGTGCCAACGGCCATGTCGGGCGCCGACGACCGTGCACAACCGCCAAGGAGCAGAAGCGTCCCAAGCGCGACCATCGGGAAAGCACGCACAATCACGGAATCACTCGCGAAGAGAGACACACACCGAACCGGACACGCTTGACCGGCCGACCACGGCAACATTGCATTCCAATATGCCTCACGCCACCCCACCAACCCCTATAGAAGCGCCTTCGTCCGAAGAGGGTGCGTTGCCGGCGTCGCTGGCCCGCACCCTTCGGCAGTTCCGTCTGCTTGAGCGGGAAGACAAGATGCAGGCGCTCCTGGGATGGTCCAAGAAGCTCGAGCCGCTCCCCGATCGGTTCGCGGGTCTCGATCGGACCGCGTTTACCGTGCCCGAATGCCAGACGCGAGTCGATATCTTCCCCGAACGTCACGACGACGGTACGATCCACTTCTACGCCGACGTCAACGCCCGCCAATCGCCGACGGTGGCCGCGGTTCTCGCGATCACCTTCGCGGCCGTCAACGATCAGCCGCCGTCCGTCACGCTGGCGCTCCCGTCAGATTTCGTGCGACTGCTGATGCAGGACATCGGACTCGGCGCCCGCGAATCCGGCCTCTCCGCCATGGTTGCCCGTCTCACGCGGTTCGCGGCGCAGAGTGAGACGACGGCGTCGGCATAGCGCGTGTCGCCGACTCCGTACCCCATACTTCCTCCTCCAGACTGTTTTATGCCGACTACCATCACCGTCCGGATGCACGGGTCGCTCGGAATGTCTGCCGAAGTCGCCGCGCCATTGAGCGCGCCGCTCGACGCTCCGGCTCGCTGAGCGCGGCGATGCGGTTCGTGCGAACGCTGCAGCACTGGTGGGCTTGGACGGTGACTGCTCTCGTCGTGATACTCGGCACGCCGGTCGTCGCCCTGATTTATGCGGTCACGGCCCCTTTCGATCCGGGTCGCTATGCCGCCGGCCGCGCCTTCCGTTTGGTCGGTGTCACGGCGCTGCGCCTCAATAGCCTTTGGCGCTTCCATACCCGCGGTTCGCTAGCGGATGCCCGACGCCCGTACGTGGTCGTGGCCAATCACGAGTCGTACGCCGACGTGTTCCTGATCAGCTGCTTCCCGTGGGAAATGAAGTGGCTGAGCAAAGACACGATGTTCAAGCTGCCGTTCATGGGCTGGATGATGCAGATGGCCGGCGACATCAAGCTCGTGCGCGGTAATCGCGACTCCGCGGCCGATGCGATTCTGCAGTGTCGCGATCGACTCAAGAAAAACGTCTCGGTAATGATCTTCCCCGAGGGCACGCGCTCGCGCTCGTGGGAGATGCTGCCGTTCAAAGACGGCGCCTTCCGCTTGGCCATCGAGTCCGGCGCCCCGATTCTGCCGATCGCCGTCGCGGGCACGCGTAACGCGATGGCGAAGGGGAGCTTCCGCTTTTTGCCGGCCCGCGCGATCGCACAGCTGCTCGAACCGATTCCTACCACGGGGATGACGCTCGCCGACGTCGGCACGCTCAAGCAGCTCACCCGTGAGCGCATCGAAGCGGGCCGCCGTTTGCTCGCCGCCGAGCTGGGCATTCGCGTCGGCGACGACGCGACGACGGTTCCGACGGCCTGACCTCGCCATGACCATGGCGGCGCCGACCAACGAGCTCGCGCTCGACGCGCTGCTCTCGGCGCCCGACGACGACACCGTACGTGCGCTCACGTCGATCCCGGGTGACGTGATCATTCTCGGTGCGGGCGGCAAAATGGGCCCCACCGTGGCCCGCATGGCGCGCCGTGCCATCGCCGATCCGTCGCGCCGCGTGATCGCCGTGTCACGCTTCACCGACGACCGCGCCGCAGTGGCGCTGAACGACCATGGCGTGGAAACCATCCGCGCCGATCTGGCCGATCCAGCGGCCGTGGCGGCGCTGCCCGACGCGCCGAACGTGCTGTGGATGGCCGGCCAGAAGTTCGGCGCGACCGGCGATCCAGTGGGCACGTGGACACAGAACGTCGTGGCCTCCACCCTCGCGGCGCAGCGCTATGCCGGTTCGCGCACGGTGTGCTTCTCCACCGGCAATGTGTACGGGCGTCAGCCGGTATCCCTCGGCGGGGCCCGCGAGCACGATGCGCTCGTGCCCGACGGTGAATACGCAGCCTCATGCATCGGCCGCGAGCGCGTATTCGAATCCATCGCGAAGCGCACGCGTACGCCGCTGCTACTGTATCGCTTGTTCTACGCCTGTGACCTGCGCTACGGAGTGGTGACCGACATTGCGCACAAGGTGCTGCATGGTGTGCCGGTGTCGCTCGAGACCGCCTTCGTGAACGTGATCTGGCAGGGTGATGCGAATCGGCTCGCCTTACGTGCGCTCACGCAGGCCGCGGTACCCGCCGCCGATGACACGGTCGCGATGAATGTCACGGGGCCTGTGGTCGCCGTGCGCGAGATCGCTGAACGCATCGGTGCCATCGCCAACCTGTCGCCGGTGTTTGCCGGCACGCCGAGTGATGACGCGTTGATCGCGAATATCGACCGACTGTCCGAGCGACTGCCATACACGGCGTTGCCGCTCGATACGCTGTGCGCATGGGCTGTACAGTGGATCCGCGACGGTGGTCGTTTGCTGAACAAGCCCACCAAGTTCGAGGTGCGCGATGGTCGATACTAGGCGCGGCGCGGTCGACGCTTTCGACATGCGCCGTCACTTGAACATTGGCCAGGTGATTCCGGCGCATCCCTTGGCGTTGCTGCCCACGCGCGGCATGGACGAACGGCACCAGCGGGCGCTCACACGCTATTACGTAGCGGCGGGAGCCGGCGGGATGGCGGTCGGTGTGCACACCACGGGGTTTGCCATTCATGACGCCAAGATCGGCCTGTACCGACCGGTGCTGGAACTCGCCGCCGAAACGGCCAACGAGGCGCTCGCGCGTGATCCGCGCGCCTTCGTGCGTGTGGCCGGGCTCATCGGCGACACGGCCCAGGCCGTGCGCGAGGCGCAGATCGCACAGGCGTTGGGCTATCACTGCGGCCTGTTATCCTTGGGTGCATGGCGCGACGCGACCGAGCCGGCGATTCTCGCGCACTGCGCGCGGGTGGCCGAGGTGATGCCGCTGTTCGGGTTCTATCTGCAGCCGGCGGTGGGCGGACGGCGATTGTCCTACGCGTTCTGGCGCGAGTTCGCCGAGATCCAGAACGTGGTGGCGATCAAGGTGGCACCGTTCGATCGCTATGCGACGCTGGATGTGGTGCGCGCGCTCGCCGACGCGGGGCGCGACGACATCGCGTTGTATACGGGCAACGACGATGCGATCGTGCCTGATCTGGTCACCGATGTGCCGGTGGTCAGCGGCGGCCGCGCGTACACGCGCCACTTCGTGGGCGGACTGCTTGGGCAATGGGCGGTGTGGACGTCACGCGCGGTCGAGATGCTGCGCGAGATTCAGCGGTGGCGCGCGTCGGGGGCGGATACGATACCGCGTGAGTGGCTCACTCGCGGCGCGGCACTCACGATGGCCAACGCGGTAATCTTCGACGCGGCGCACGGCTACCAGGGCTGCCTGCCGGGCATTCTCGAAATACTCCGCCTGCAGGGACTCGTGCGCGGCACGTGGACCTTCGACACGCACGAGCAGCTGTCGCCGGGGCAGGCCGAGGCGTTGGCGCGATTGTCGGAGCAGTATCCAGACTTGACCGACGATGCGTTTGTGTCGGAACGGCTGGATGAGTTTCTGGCGTGATGCGTAAATCGCTGAACTGATTACCGCGCCACCGGCAACAGCTTCCCATGCCAGCTCTCGACGGCAGCGCGCTCAAAGCCGGCGCGATACGCACCGACCGTGGTAATCGTCGTGTCGAACACGTGCGTCTCCGGCACCACCGCACCACCCGCCGCAGCCTCGCGAAACACCGGTCGCGCCCCCGACACCACGGTGCCAGCCGCATCGCGCCAATACACCGTGCCGCCACCGACTAGCGTGGTGCCCACGAGTGATTCGATGTCGCGGAGCACATGAAAGAGCCCGTCGATCGAACAGCCCGTGGCACCGGTGGCCGCTTCGTCCACGCCGATCACGAGGAAGCGATCGTCGCGCCATTCGCGAGCACAGACCAGCGGGGCGCCATGCGCGCGCCAGTTGGCGAGGTGGGCGTCCACGGTCGATAAGAGTGACTGCGCCGCGGCACCGACCACCGGTGCCGCCGCGCCAAATACCCATGCCCTTGAATCATCGGGCAACGCCTCAAACCCCACGACCGGCATGGTGTTTACTCCGGGTTCTTGGAGCCGGGAAGCTGCAACATCGGCATCGCACCACCAGTTACCTGCGGCATCTGCCCGTTCCAACGCTTCGCCATCTCGTACTGCACCAGTGTGTTCGTGATGCTCTTCGACAGCAACTCGTTGGCGCGCGCCTGTGCTTCTGCTTCGGCGGTGATCGCCTTGGCGCGGCCGGCCGCCTTGATGCTGTCACCCTGCGCCTGGAACGTGTTCTTCTGCAGCTCATTCTGCGCCGTGAGTGCCTGCTGCTGCATAACATTCTTGAGCGAAATTGCGTCCATGACCGCTTTGGGCGCGCGGAACTCATTCAGCGTGAACTGCCGCACGACGATGCCGTACGGGTCGAGTCGCTTCTGCAGGTTGGCCTGCGTGCGCGTTACGACTTCCGCCTTCTTCGGACCGAGAATGGCCGCGATCTCCTCGTTGCCCACCACTTCCTGCAGCGACTGACGGATCGCCTGTCGGATGTAGCCATGCGAGATAGTCTCCACATCAGTGCGGAAGGTCTGATAGAGCTGCGGCACCTTGTCGCCACTTAATTCAAAGCTCATCGACACGTCGAGTGACAACGGCTGCCCCTCCACCGAGTTCACGTTGATTTCGTCGTTGTTCGGAGAGCCCTCGGTGCTCTCCCGCGTGAGCACCAACGTCTGCATGAACGTGGGATACTCCTGGATCTGCGTCATCAGCGGATTCCGGAGGTGGAAGCCGGGGCCCAACGGCGTGGGATCCACACCGCCGCCGCCACGATGAATCACGATGCCCACGTGGCCGGGTTCGATGTAGGCCACCGAGGGTCGCACCAGAAAGAGCAGCACCATCAGCACCACGAGCCCAGCGGCGAGCTTCATGAACGTCCCGCTATCACCACCGCCACCGGGGATGCCATTGAGGGGATTGCGCAAGGAACTCCGCAGTTCGTCGAACGTCGAATCAATTGGTGTGGCCATGGACGGCCTCCTTATAGCAATGAGGACACAACGGTTCACCGGTCGGCAGCCGTACGAGATCCTCTTCGCGCTGCAGCCCGTGAACAGGGCACGTGAGATCGGCTTGGCGATCAAGGCGCTTGCGGTTGGCCGTCTGCCGAATCCGGCGGCCAAATGGGGTAAAGCCCTAGCGCCGTAACGAAAAGAGCGCCGACGACCGCCAGCAGGGCGATGAAGAGGGCGCTCTCGAGCATGATGGCGTTCATATAGGTACTGAATACTACGGTGCGCGCGTCGGGAAAGTGTCATCAATCGGCACGACGTGGCGTCCACGCGGCCATGACATACCTGTATCTTGTTGTGCTACAACGAGATAGGCGTGTTTGTGCGGCGGGAGCTACGGCTGTTGTAGTGGCTGTTGCTGTTGCCGCCTACTCGCCCAGCTCAAACCGCAGCATCGACTCAAGATCAGGCAACCGCCACACAAACCCCGCCTCGCGCAGCACCCGCGGCTCCACGCGCTGACTGGCCAGCACGGTGAGATTGGCCATCTCCTCGCCCAGCAACAACCGCAGCGCGAACGCCGGCGCATGTGCGATCGTGGGGCGACCCAGCACCGCCCCGAGCACCTTGGTATACTCGGCGTTCGTCACCGCCGCAGGCGCCACCAGGTTGACCGGTCCACGAATATCGTCGCGCATGAGGCAGAAGTGGATCGCGCCGATTTCATCGTCGAGTGCGATCGGACTGATCCATTGCGAACCCGGCCCAAGTGTGCCGCCCGCACCATAGCGAAAGAGCGGCGCCTGCGTGCCGAGGGCGCCACCGGCCGCACCCTGCACGATGCCCGTACGCAGGTGCACCACGCGAATACCGGCCTGCTCCGCGGGCGCTGTACTCGCCTCCCAAGCACGACCGACGTCGGCGAGATAGTCGTTACCAAACGCACTACGCTCGCTGAGGAGTTCGTCACCACGACTGCCGTAGATCCCGATGGCCGAGCCACTCAGCAGTACGCTCGGCCTACGCGACAGCTGCGCGAGCGTGTGCGCGAGCAGCGACGTGCCTTCCACCCGACTGCTCTTGAGCGCGGCGCGGTGCGCGCTCGACCAGCGCGAGGCGATCGATGCCCCAGCCAGATGAATCACGGCATCGACGCCTTCGAGCGCACGCGGATCGAGCTGACCGCGCTCGGGATTCCACTGTACATCATGACTGCCCGGCTTCGGCGCGCGGCGGCCGATGCGAATCACCTCGTGGCCACCGGTCGACAGAAACGCCGCGAGCTGCGTGCCGATGAAACCGCTCGCGCCGGTGATCGCAATGCGCAGACGCGGTCGGACGGCGAACTCGGCATGCCGCGCCAGGTCGCCAAGCATGACCGCGTGCCGGTACGCGAACACGCGAGCCAACGTGCGCTGCGTGTACGTGCCGGCGACCGTGCTGCCCAAGCCGCCGAGCGGAAGTGCGTAGCGGATATGGTCGTCGAGCATGCTCGACTGCGCATCGATCGGCGCGAAGCCGTGCGTATGCTCCCACGCCGCAAACGGACCCTTGCGCATCACGTCGCGGAACTGCCGGTTCGCGATGTAATCACGATGCTCGAGGGTCCACGTGGTGGGTACCGGGCCGGCGTGCACCTGCAGCACCACCTTGGCCCCGTCGCGAATGCCTCCCGTGTGCTCGAGCACCTTGGGGCGATCCCATGGCGGAGACAGCCGCTCGAACGCGCCCGCCCGCTCATGCCACGCGAACAGCGCCTCGACGGGCACGGGGGCTTGCACCTGCTTCCGGAATTCCTGCATCGACACGATACGCTCCACTGCGGCGACCCGCATGCACCAGCCCCTGCGCTACCAGCCGCCGGCGTCTTCGAGATCGAGGACCCGCCAGCAGTACCAACTGGCAACGCTTGCCCAGGGGCGCCAGTTCCGCGCCACCTTCTCCAACCGGTCCGCCTCCGGCAGCGCCCGCATGCGATAAATCCGCTGCGCGCCTTTACGCACACCGAGATCGAGCACCGGAAGCACGTCCGGACGTCCGAGCCGAAACATCAAAAACATCTGTGCCGTCCAGCGGCCCACGCCGCGCACCGCCACCAGGGCGTCGATCACCGCCTCGTCGTCCATGGTGTCGATCACGTCGAGCGGCAGTCGGGCATCCTCGACATGGCGCGCCAGGTCGACGATCGCGCGCGTTTTCGCCCCGGACAGCCCACAGGCGCGCAGCGTGTCCTCATCCGACGCCAGAATCTGCGCCGGGGTCGGGGCATCACCGCCGGTGCCATGGCGATCCTTGAAGCGCCCGTAGATCGTGGACGCCGCCCCACCGGACAGCTGTTGATACACGATCGCCCGCGCCAGATGATCGAAATGCGTGCCGTCGGCGCGCGGGAGCATCGTGCACGGGCCCACGCGTTCGATGGCCACCGCCATCTTCGGGTCTTGGGCACTGAGCGCCGCCGCCGCCTGGGCAAGGCGACGGCGCGTCAGTCGGACGATGGTCACCGTCGGATCACATCGTCAACGAAAACATCACGTGCGCCTTCGGGGTACCGGGGAACATCAGCCACGGCTTCGTATCCGATGGCGTCGTCGAGATACCCGTGGTCGCCGTGGTGGCGAACGGGATGTACACGACGAACAGCGGGTTGCCCTGCTTCACCGTGCCCGACGCCACATCGAAGGCGTCTTTCTTGCCGAAGATCTGATACAACGACGCCGGTGCCGTCGGCATCTTGATCTTTCCCGCCTTCACTTCGGCGAAGCGCACCGTGTCGACCTGACTGCCTTTCACGCCAGACACGCGCAGCGCGCGGCCGCGGGCCATGAACGGGTCCATCGAGTCGTGGTAGCAGGACACATGGAACTGCTCCTCGGCGGGATCATCCGCCAGACACATCATGCCGTTCTTGGTGGGGCGAAGCCAGTCGAGCTTGCCAGCCGCTTTGTAACCCATCACGCCAGCGCCGTCGCGCAGTTCCTTCGGCAGCGCCTGGATCGCGGCCGTGATTTGCTCGGCGACGGGCGGCGGCGTCTGCGCGCCAAGCGCGGCACCGCCAAGCACGGCAGCGGCAAGGGACAAGGCCGCAGCACAGGTGACGACGCAGCTGGATCGAAACGACATGGTTCTAGCTCCCGAAAAGGACGGAGAAAAGTGACCGTTGTGATTACCACCGTGCCACATATTCTACGTCGGAGATAGCCACCGACACAAATACCGCGCCCGGGGCGCTGGTGCGCTCTGCTACGCGGGTTACGCCCAACTCCGTACCAGGTTCCCCGTCCTCCTTACTGTTCTTCATGATTGACGTCATCGAATACACCAAGTTGTACGGCGACACCGTGGCCGTACGGTCGCTGTCGTTTCGCGTGGCACCGGGCGACGTGCTCGGTCTGGTCGGTCCCAACGGGGCCGGCAAGACCACGACCCTGCGCGCTCTCGCCGGCATTTTGCAGCCCACGTCGGGGAGCATTCGCATCGCCGACATCGATCTGCACACCGATCCCGTGGCGGCCAAGTCGCGACTCGCGTTCATCCCCGATGAACCGCAGCTGTTCGACTATCTCACCGTCACCGAGCATCTGCAATTCGTGGCGCGCCTGTATGGCGTGCACGACGCGGCGCCGCGCATTCCCGTGCTGCTCGAAGAACTCGAGCTCACCGCCAAGAAGGACGCCCTGCCCACCGAACTCTCACGCGGCATGAAGCAGAAGCTCGCCATTGCCTGCGGCCTGTTGCATCGGCCGTCGGCGTTGCTGCTCGACGAGCCGCTTACCGGACTCGATCCGGTCGGCATCCGGCGCATGAAAGAAACGATTGCGGCGCGCGCCCGTGAAGGCGCCGCAGTGATTCTCAGCTCGCACTTGCTGCATCTGGTGGAAGAGCTGTGCACGCGCCTGCTCGTGATTCGCCAAGGGCGGGCGGTCGCGTTGGGCACGATCGCCGAAATCGTGGCAGCGCGCCCCGAACTGGCCGGCCGCTCGCTCGAAGAGATGTTCATCGCGCTCACCGGCGACGACGCGGTTTCGTGAGCATGCCTCAACCGCCGGCCCCCGTGCCGGCCATGCTGTTTCTGTATCGGCGCACCGCGGCGAATCGGCTGCGTCAACAGGTAGCACGCGCCAAGAGCCCGCGCTATCTGGCCGCCGTCGTGATGGGCATGCTGTACATCTGGTGGGCGCTCTTCCGCAATGCGCAGCTCGGTAGCGGACCGCTGGCCAAGCTCGTAGAAACCGACATCGCGGTGCCGATCGCCAGCGCCTTCCTGCTGCTGTCAGCGGCGCGATGGTGGCTGTTCGGTGGCGAACGCAGTGCGCTCGCCTTTTCTCAGGCGGAAGTGCAGTTCCTATTTCCGGCGCCCGTGAGCCGACGACAGTTGGTGCACGCGAAGCTGATGCGCATGCAACTCGCGATTCTGCTCAACACGCTCATCTTCAGCGTGTTATTGCGCGGTGGCGGTGGCAGCGTGGAAGGTTGGCAGCGCGGCCTGTCGCTGTGGATGCTCTTCTCTACGCTCGCGTTGCATCGACTGGGTGCCTCGATCGTGCATGCGAATGCCATGGAGCACGTCGGTACGGCGCGTCGCCGGCTCATTGTACCGCTGCTCGTGTTCGGGGCCGTGCTGGCGGCCGTGATGTTTGGCGTGGTGACCGCGTGGCCGCTGCTGCGGGTCGCCAGTCTGTTGGGCGTCAAGGCCGTGCTGCTCGCGATCACCGACGCATTACGCGCGACGGTCCCAGCGGCCGCGTTGTGGCCGGTGCGCGCCGTGCTCGAGCCCGTGTTCCTCGGCGGTGGAACCAAGTGGCTCGCCGCCATGCCATGGGCCGTCATGATCCTCTCGCTGCACTATCTCTGGGTGGTGCGCCTCGACAAGGCGTTCGAAGAAGCCGCCCTCGAAGCCACCCAGCATCGCGCTGAACGACAGCGTCGCCTCCGCGCGTCGCAGATGGGCAACTCGCGCTCGCGGAAGGGCAAGCTGGCCATCGTGCCGTCGCTGGCGCTCACCGGTCGTCCGGAAATGGCGATCGCCTGGAAGAACGTCGTGGCCGCGCTGCGGGGCGGAGCGTGGCGCACGCAGCTGCTCACCTTCACCATCGGGCTGGCCGCACTGGCCGCCGTCACGCGCTCGGCCTCTGATCGCGCCGGCGATGTCTTCATGGGCGTGACCTTCGCGTGGGGCGCCATGCTGCTGTTTATCGGGCCGCTCTGGATGCGCTTCGACCTGCGGCTCGACTTGCCGCGCTTGGCCATGCTGAAAACGATGCCGCTGCCCGGATGGCGGATCGTGGCCGCGGAGATCGCGGCCGTGACCGCGCTGCACTCGGTCACCGTGTGGTCGCTGATGGTCGTGCCGCTCGTGATGTTCCTGCAGGAGCCCGCCCTGCTCGCCGAAAGCGGGGCCACGATCCCGATCATCGTGTCGGTGGCCGTGGGCGTACCGATCTTCAACGCGCTCATGTTCACGATCCAGAACGGCACCGCGCTGCTCTTTCCCGCGTGGGTGCGCCTGGGCACCGAAGCGCGCGGCTTTGAAACGATGGGGCAGAACCTGCTCACCACCGGCGCCACCACGCTGGTCGCCGCCGTCGCCCTCGTGTTCCCGGTGGGGCTGGGTGCCCTCGTCCTCTGGATCACGAACGACTGGGGCGGCTGGTCGGTGCTGGTCGCCACGATCATGGCCTCGGCCGTGGTCATGGCCGAACTCTGGCCGCTCCTGCTCTGGCTGGGCGGCGTGTTCGAAAAGATCGATGTAAGCGAAGTCGCCACCTCCACCTGACATCGCCCTTCCGGTGCGATCGTTTGGTGCCTAACCTGCCATGCCGGGGTATGTCCCCGCATGCAGCATTCACGAACCATGTACATGAGCCATGCCGGCTGACGAATTCAAAGCGCCCGACGACGACACGCCCGACGACACGCCCGACTCCCCGGCAGACGAAGGGGTCGAGGGCGATGACGACGGCGAAGACGACGACGAGGACGACGAGGAGGACGACGAGGAGGACGAGGACGATGACGCCTACGGCGTCACCGACAGCATTGGCACCGGTGATGTCGATGGTGAGGAGAAGCCTGCCGTCTTCGTGACCACGCGCGAGCCGATCGCGCTGGCCGTGTCACGTCTGGACGATCCGCGCGCCCCGGAATCGTCGGCGCTGGCCGCCTACATCGACGGCCGCATGGTCGCCCGCAGCGCGATGCCGCCGGAAGCCATCGAACGCCTCGTCGATCTCAAGCTCTTCGAAGAGCCGGTCGCCCTCGGCCTGTTCGCCTTCGAAGATGACCCGGGGCTGCAGTGCCGACTGTTCGCCCTCGTACCGCGTACGTCACTCGACTCCGACGCGCACTCGTCGGAACCGTGGAAGGCCAGCGTCCCGAGCTACGAAGCGATGCGCGACGCCGACGACGACATGGACGACGACATGGACGACGACATGGACGACGACATGGACGACGACGAGGACGACGACGACGAGTCACCGTACGAAACGATCCTCCTCGGCCACATCGTGCGCTTCGCCAAGGACCGCAAGTATCCGGACAACCTGGCCGAAGAAGCGGTCGACATTCTCACGCGCATCATCCATGGGGCCGAGCCGCTGGAAGACGCGGATCGAAAAGCCATCGACGACTTGCTGGGATCGCTGTAGGAGTGCTTTCGGAGTGCTTTCGGCGAGGCCGTAAACTGCTCGTTCGCGCGAAGCTCGCGAAGGTACGCGAAGGCACGCGAAGAACAGCCAACAACGCTTGTGTGCTGTTCAGAAAAGAAAATGCCTCACCGTCGAAGCGATCCGACGGTGGGGCATGTTGTCGTACGCTCTGCTGTTCTTCGCGTGCCTTCGCGGCCCTCCGCGAGCTTCGCGCGAACGAGCAGTTACCGAGCCCAGTCAATCACACCAGCGCTGGCGCAACGCGAAGCATCCAGCTAACTGTTGCCTCACGTCTCACCACCATCCCACCTCCAGCCTCCCCCAAGCATGCGCATCACTCGCCTGTTCGCCGCCATCGCCATCGCCACGCTCGCCGTGACCACGCCCCGCGTCTCCGCGGCGCAGCTGGCCGACACCAAGATGCTCACCGCTGACGCGGTGAAGAGCCTGCTCGCCAGCGCCGAAGCCACCGCGAAGCAGAACAAGTGGAACGTGGCCATCGCCATCACCGATGCGGCCGGCGACCTGCTCGGCTTCCTCAAGCTCGACAACGCCAGCACCGGCTCCGTGCAGATTGCACAGGGGAAGGCCCGCACCGCCGCCCGCTTCGGCCGGCCCACGAAAGTGTATGCCGACCGGATTCTCACCGACACGCTGACGTTTCTGTCGGTCGACGGACTCGTCGCCCTGCAGGGCGGCCTGCCCATCATCGTGGGCGGCAAGGTGATCGGCGCCGTCGGGGTGAGTGGAGCCACCAGCGCGCAGGATGAACAAGTGGCCGCCACCGCGATCGCCGCCGTCATCAAGCCGTAAGCGAAACCCTCACGCGCGACTTATCGCCGCTCGTCGTGTCCGCGAAAGCCGAGGCGCTGATTCACCGCGCGTCGTTCATCGAGCGTCATCCGCGACCACGCCCCGATTTCCGCGAGCGTGCGGCGACAGCCCCGACATTCCTGGCCCACGTCGAGCAGACACACCTTGAGGCACGGCGACGTGGCCGGGAACTCGGACAGCGGCGGCACCCGATCGTTCACGGCGCTGCCTTGACCGCGTTCCACGCCGGGCACGACGGCGCCTGGCCCGCGGGCCGTGGCGGGCCGTCGGCGCGCGGCAGCGTATCCGCGACCTGCATGAGCTCCACGTCGAAAATCAGCGTGGCCCGCTCCGGAATCACCGGCGGCCGCCCCTTCTCTCCATAGGCGAGCTGCCACGGAATGATGAGCCGGCGCAACCCGCCCACGTTCATCCCCTGAAAGCCCAGATCCCATCCCGCAATCACGCGGCGGAATCCCTGCGGAAAGCTGATCGGATCCTTCACCCGGCCGGAATTGGTGGTATCACGCGACGAGTCGAACTTCTTGCCGTCGGTGGTCCACCCCGTGTAGTGCGCATACACACAGCGCCCCGCCGTAAGCGCAGTCCCCGCCCCGGTAGTGACCTCGATCGCGCGCAGGGAAAAGAGCTCCTCCACCCTCCCCTCCACCAACGGAATCGGCAACGCAAAGCGAGGCGCCCCAGCACACCCCACCATCATCGCCGCCATCGCGACCCCAAGCAGTGTTCTCATGACTGAACACTAAGAACTCAGTTCTGATTTGTGACCCACCACCCACCACCCAGTACCCACGGCCAAGAGCCGAGAGCCCACAGCCCACAGCCCACAGCCCACAGCCCCCTCTATCCTCCGCCCTCCTCTCCCCTCAATTTGAAAAACGACCCAACCCCTCCAAATCCCCTAGGCCATGCCCCGTAGCTTCGTCCGCCCCCTGCTCGTAACGCTGTTCACCGCGCTCGCCCCCACGCTCGCCCCCACGCTCGCCCCCACGCTCACCCACGCGCAGGATGCCCCCCCGGCTCGCCGCGGGGTCGTGATCACCGATACCGCCCGCGCCCGCGCGCTCTTCGTGAGCAAGGACCCCGCCGACCTCGCCGGTTGCGGCGCCAACTGTGACCGCGACATCAAGGCGCGCATCGCCACCGACAGCGCCTACGAAGCGCGGGCCAAGGGCGTGGTGGAGTTCAAGAAGGTGACCTACAAGAGCCGCGCCGACGGCCTCGAGATTCCGGCCTACCTGTTCGCGCCGCTCGTCAAGAATCCCGCTGGTCATGCCGCGCTGGTGTGGGTGCACGGCGGCGTGCACTCCAACTGGGGACTCGGCATGTGGCCCTTCGTGCGCGAGGCCGTGCAGAAGGGCTACGTCGTGATCACGCCCAACTATCGCGGCAGCACCGGCTACGGCAACGACTTCCATCGCAAGATCGATTACGGCGGCATGGAAGTGGACGACGTGTACTCGTCCATCGACTACCTGAAAACGCAGTCGTATGTCGACATGGATCGCTTAGGGATGATGGGCTGGAGCCACGGTGGCTTCATCACGTCGCTCAACCTCACGCGTGAGGGGCAGCCCTTCCGCGCCGGCGTGGCGATGGTGCCGGTCACCAATCTCATTTTCCGCTTGTCCGATCACGGCCCGGGCTACCAGCGCGATTACGCGGCCGAGGAAGGGATCAAGGGGCTGCCGTTCGAGAACGTGCCCGAGTACATCCGCCGCTCGCCCACCTTTCACTTCGACAAGCTGAACGTGCCGCTGCTGGCGCACGTGGCCACCAACGATTGCGACGTGTACTTCCGCGAGAACCAGCAGTTCATCTACACGTTGCGCGCGCTCAAGCCCGATCTGTCCGAAACGAAGATCTACGTGAACCCGCCGCAGGGCGGTGGTGGATGCGGCCACACCTTCAATCGCCGCGTGAACGCGTCGAGCACCGAGCGCGACGACACGCCCGAGCAGATCGATTCGTGGAACCGCGTGTGGACCTTCTTCGAGTGGAACCTGCGCCCGAAGAGCGTGTACCGCGTGGACAATCAGGAGTGGATGCGCGATCCGCGCGTGGCGAGCCCGCGTGGGCCGGTGCCGCCGCAGTAAGCAGAATGTGTGGTGCCGCCGCCGGGTATACTCTCGGCTCTCTACTGAAATTTCTTCCCTACGAGAACGTCACATGCGTCGTCTATCCGTTGCCGTCATTGCGTCGGTCATCACCAGCACGTTGGCCGCATCCTCTGCCCTCGCTCAAGGCGAATACGCCCTGCGCACCGCGTTCGAAGGCAAAACGGTCACCGTCAAACTGGACATGCCGGGTACGAGCCGCGGCGTGGACGTGTACCCCCAGGAAGCCATTCCGGTGTCTTTTCGCGACGTCGCCGATCGCACCAAGGACTTCACGGTCGCGCTCAAGATGGGGCAGCAGGTGATGGTCACGAAGATCGTCGTCAAGCGCGACCTCATTGAATTCCAGCTTGGCGGGGGCGGATACGGCACGCTGTTTGACAACGCCGGTTCCGACATCTCGGCGTCCCAGGCCGGCGAAAGCCAGCGGGAACGCGCCCTGCGGGACTCGGTCAAAACAGCACCAAACGCGGCGAAGAAAAAGGCCTTCGAGCGGGAACTGAACGACACACGGTCCGCGCGCGAACGGGAAAACACGCAAGCGCGTGCGCAGGCGGCACAGGCGAACGAGTTGCGCGAGGTCAACTTGCGATCGAAACGTTCAGTCAGCGGCAGTCGCTTCAACATCCGGTACAAGCCCGCCGTGCCGTCGGACGCGATGACCCCCGCGGGCGTGATGCAAGCCCTTGCCGCCTATATCGATTTTCCGGGCGTCGCGATGACCAGCGCGCCCATGGCGGCGGACAACGCTGGCAGTCGGCCGGCGGCCGGCGGCAGTGCGCTCGCGTCGGTGCGTCAAGGCCTGTTGCTCGCTGACGTCGAGGCGCTGCTCGGCCCCGCCAATACGGCCAGCGAATCGAAGGAAGGCGTGCTCACGCTCATGAAGCGCAGCTATATCCACGACGGCAAGAAAGTGGTCGCGTCGTTCGTGAATGGGGTGCTGATCGATTACGCGATCGGGCCGATCTGATGGCGCGAACGGCGTTGGTGTGGACCGGCGCCGCCGCAGGAAGCAGGAGCAACTAGCGCCCGATGCGCTCCACCCACGGGAGCGCATCGAAGCCGGCATCGAGACTCATGAGACGGCGCACGCCGCGCCGTTTCATGATCGCGGCATGTACGGCATCACGGGCCGACAACGACGTCACCCTGAGCATGAGTGTCTTGGCTTGCTCTACGTCTGCCAGCTCGACAGGAAAGATCTCGTCCACCACACCGTGGAGCGCGTCGAACGCCGATTGTATCGCGTCGGGGCGACGAATGGCGAAATAGCGGTGGAGGATTTCCTGAAAGACCTCGGCGTCCGTTACCAACCGATCGCCGCGAGCAATCGCGTCCTCAAGCATGCGCCGCACGGTCTCCTTGTGCGGATGCGGCGCCCCGATGAGATACATCGGCACGTTCGAATCGATGAAGACCGTGCTCTCCGGCTCGAGCAATTCCCGGCTGATCATGCGCCGGAGCCCGGCGATTCATCCACGCCGTCCAGCAGATAGCCGGACTCGATCTCCGTGAGCATGCTGGGCAACGAGCCTACCGGATACCCGCCCTGCGCCGCCTCGCGAACCACCGACAGTTTTCGACGCGGATCAGCCGCCGGAGCATCCCGGCGCGCCGCCCGCAGCGCCTGTCGCACCCATTCGGCCACCGTCATCCGCTGACGTTCGGCCACCCGGCGAATCTCGGCGAATTCGTCGTCTTCGAGGAGGACCTGCAGGCGTTGAGTCATGTAATGAGTCTATACTACTCATAATAATGAGTCTACGATGGAAGCTCACAATCTCAGCCGCACGTGGAATAGACCGCCAGCCGATTGCGAGTATAGTCTGACCAGACTAGACTGATGGTATGCCTGACGAATACTCGCTCTACGAAGCCAAGGCCAAGCTGTCGGCGCTGGTGAAGCAAGTACGGGAAGGACGTACCGTCATCATCACCGTACATGGCCAGCCAGCCGCCGAGCTACGGCCCATCGATCCCGCCACACGACCGCACACGCTCGAGGAGCGGGTCGCGGAGTTGAGCTCGCGTGGCGTGCTGTTGCCGCCGAAGCGACCCGCACGCAGCGATACTGTGTATCCCGTGGGCCCACGAAAGGCCGGCGCGCTTCGTCGCTTTCTCGACGAGCGCGAATGAGCACGGCGTACATCGACAGCTCCTGCGTTGTCGCCGCGGCGTTCGGCGAGTCCGGCGCCAAACCGATGCTCGCGCGACGCCGGAGCTTTTCACTTGTCGTCTCATCCACGTTGCTCGAGGCTGAAGTGTTCAGCGCACTTCGGCGCGAACAGTGCGAGATCACCGACGCGTTTCACGCCGACCTGTCGCTCATCGCGCCCGACCGCGCACTCTCCGACGAGATCGCGCGCGTGCTAGAGGCCGGATATGTGCGCGGCGCCGACTGCTGGCATCTGGCCACCGCCCTGTACCTGTCACCCGATCCGTCCGCGCTCACGTTTCTCACGCTCGATCTGGCGCAGCGTAACGTCGCGAAAGCACTGGGATTTCAGACGTAAGCGACTCCCGCACGTCACGCTCCCGCGCCGCGCACGTGCTTACGGAGGCTGAGGTACGCGGTTTACCGATTTATAGACAAAATAAGAGCGCGCCATGACCGTTTCGCTCGTAAACTGAGAACACCTCGCACGCGACCAACGCACCACCACCTCGGCACAACTCGCTTCCCACATGACGCCTCACACCGTGAAATCCGCCGGCATCGCTGCTCTCGTCTGCGCTGTCGTTGCGCTCCGCCTCGCCACGCCGTCGGCGGCCCAGCCGCCGTCGTCGCGCACCGCGAGTGGTTTGCAGCGCTTGCTCGATGCCGAGTTGGCTCGAATACCCGGCACGGCGGGCGTGTGGGTGAAGCACTTGACCACGGGCGAAGAGGCGGCGGTGAACGCCGACCGGGTCTTCAACAGCGCGAGCGTGATCAAGATCCCGGTAATGCTGCTGGCGTTCCAGCTCGCCGACCAGGGCAAGCTGTCACTGACCGAGCGCATCACGATCCAGGCGGCTGATGTGCGCGGCGGCTCGGGCGTGTTCCGTTATCACGATGCCGGACTGCAGCCCACGCTTCGCGACGTGCTGCTGCAAATGATCATCACGAGCGATAACACCGCGACCGACCTCGCGATCGGGAAGGTCGGCGGCATCGGCCCGGTAAACGCCATGATTAAGCGTGCGGGTTACGATCCCCTGCAGCTCACGATGACGACCGGTGAGCTGTTCGCGAAGTATGGAGCGCTGCAGGCAACCCAGCGCGACGACAAGACGATCAACGATCCGGCATTCTGGCTGGGCAGCATGACCCCACGCGCCACGGGGCGCATGCTCGAGGACATTCAGCGGTGTAGCGATGGCGCACGGCCCGCGGTGGCGTCAAAGGCGGCGTGCGCCGACATGCTGCAAATGTTCAGAGCGCAGCAATCGGGCGCGCGTCGGTTGCCGCATTTCCTCGCGGTGCCGGTGGGCCACAAAACCGGTGACTTTCCGCCGGTGCTCGCGAACGATGTGGGCATCATCTACGCGCGAAGCGGCCCGATCGTGGTCGCGTTCTTCCTCAACGGCATCCGCGGCTCGTACGCTGAGGCCGAGGATCACATTGGGCGCGTGGCGCAGCTGATCGTGGAGTACTTCGACGGCGTGGAGTAAACGCCGCCACTACTTGCGGCGTGTCGCGACTTGGCGTTGGCCGCCGGCTTCCACGACCAGTCGTTCGATGCCTCCTGCATCACCTTCGAACGTGACCGCAATCTTGCTGCCGCGCAGCAAGAAACGCGTGGCGGTCACTGGCAGCAACTCAGTGATGGTCGACTGGCCGTTCTGCTGAAACGCGAGAGCCCGACCGATGCGGCTGACGGTGATGGTCGCCCCACCGACACTGTAGCTACCCACATAGCTGGTGAGCAGCGTCTCGGCGACGGCGATGCCTTTCGTCTCGGCACGAGGGATGTAGTTCTCGCCGCGCAAGAGTTTGAGCGCGGCATAGACGATCTCCGATTGCACGGGCGGGGTCCCATCGGGAAGGAAGTCGGAATTCGTCATGTAGTACACGCCGACCTTCGCATCGAGGTCGCCGATCAGGAACGCGCGCTGTCCCGCGATCGCGCCGCCGTGGTGGATGAGCGTGTGCCCGCTCGCGGTGTCATGCACCATCCAGAATCCAAATCCATAATCTCCACCGAAGCGCGCCGTGTGCATCTCGTGCACGGACGCCTCTGACAGGATGCGCTTGCCCTGAAAGACGCCGCCGTTGAGCTGCGCAATGAGGTAGCGAGCCATGTCCGCCGCCCTGAGATAGATGTCACCGGCAGGATAGACGTCGAAGTGCACCTGCGCCACCGGCGCTGGTTTGCCGAAGGTGCCGCCGGCGCTGTACGGAAGCGCCATGCGTTCAACCATCTCAGGCGATGGATAGACCGGATGCGGCGTGGTCACGCCGAGTGGCATCAGGATGTTGTCAACCATGTACTTCTCGTACTCGACGCCGGAGATCTTCTGCACGAGCAGTCCTGCCGTCCCGTACGCAAAGTTGTTGTACTCCCACTTCGTCTCGGGGGCACGCACCCAGGTCAGTGCGGATGTAAAACCCTCGAGGGTGCTCGGTAGTCTCCGACCCCAGATTGGTTGCGTCTCCGCGCCGTTCTTCAGGCCAGACCAATGGGAGAGAATGTGCGTGAACGTGACCGGCGTGGAGCTCGAATCCTTCACCTTGGCATCGCCGAGGTACCTATTGATCGGCTCGTCCAGCTTGAGCTTTCCCTGCTCGGCGAGTTGCATCACGGCCGTTGCCGTGACCGACTTGAACGAAGATCCGGTGCTATAAATCGTCTCAGTGGTCGCCGGCGTCTTGGTGCGCATGTTGGCGTACCCGAACGCTGCGGTCCAAACGATCGAGTCGCCGCGCACCAGCGCGATAGACATCGACGGAATGCCATTGTCGCGCAATGTCTTCTCGACCAGGCCGGTCAACACCGTTTTCGTTTTCTGGAGATCGAATCGGCCACTCTGCGCGAACGCCGGCGATGCGGGCACGATGAGAAGCGCGAGGATGGCGAGCCGGCCAGCGGGCAGCTGTTTCATTGAGCCGCGCCCCGTGCTGCGCTTGGTGCCGCGGCACCGGGTCCACGCAACACGTGCCCGGGCTTGGCCCCGGTGTGCGTGCCGCGATCGATTACAAGCACACCGTTTACCAGCACGTACTCCACACCACTGGCGAGTTCCGTTGGCTTCTCGTACGTCGCGCGATCGTTTAGCGCCTCGAGATCGAACACGGTGACGTCGGCCCAGGCACCAACGCGAATCACTCCGCGATCAGACAGTCGCATGCGCGTGGCCGGCCACGACGTCATCTTGCGCACGGCCTCCTCGAGCGTGATCACCTTCCGCTCCTTCACATATCGCGAGATGACCCGAACGCTGTTGCCGAAGCCTCGCGGATGTGGAAACGCCGACGGATCCTCGACACCGACCTGCGCCACCGCTCCCGCATCGCTGCCGATGCTCGTCCACGGGAAGCGCAGTGCCGTCTCGATGTCGGGCTCCGACATCATGTGATAGACCGCCATCACGCGCGCACTGCCCTGCATGACCAAGTCCCACGCGGCATCGGGCGGTTCCTTGCCCATCTCCTTCGCGATCTGCGCGATCGACTTGTTGCGGTACCGCTCGTTGGCGGGATTCTGCGCATTCACCAGCACCACACCGTCCCAGCCGCCGGCCGCCTCGATGATGTTCCACCATCCCGGCGAGCCGGTGAGCACTTCGCCCTTGAGTCGCGCGCGCGTGATCGGATCGGCGAGACGGGCCCGTAGCGAATCGCGCCCACCCTCGAACGCCCAGCTGGGAATGGTTGCCTCGAGTCCGGTGCCACCGGCCGTGTACACATACAGGTCGGCCGCCACATCCACATTGCGCGCGCGTGCCGCCTCGACCACCTGACGCACGGAGTCCATCAGGATACCCCAACCCGGCTGGTGCGCCACCTTGAGATGGAACACCTCGACCGGCAGCCCCGCACGTTCACCGATCTCGATAGCCTCGCGCACCGACTGCACCACCTCCTTGCCCTCGCCGCGTATATGGCTCGCATACACACCGCCGTACTTCGCCGCGATCTCGGCCACCGCGACCAGTTCGTCCGTTTGCGCGAAGCTCGACGGCGGATAGATCAGCGCCGTGGTCATGCCCATCGCGCCGGCACGCATAGCGGTATCCATGATCGCCCGCATGCCATCGAGCTCCGCACGATTCGGTGCGCGCGACGATTGTCCCAGCACCGCGGTGCGCGCTTGCGCTTCGCTGAAGTAGCTGCCGAAGTTGATGCTGATGCCCTGCCGCTCGAGCGTGGCGAAGTACTCGGGAATCCGCGCCGCCGCCACCGGAGTGCCGCCTTCGCCGCCAATGGCGGTGGTCACGCCCATGCGCAACTTGTTCTCGGCGAGCCCGCCGCGCGGCAGCACACTGCCCGACTGGTCCATCATGTCGATCCAGCCCGGCGACACATACTTCCCCGTCGCGTCAATCTCGCGGCGCCCTCGGCCGGTCACGCGTCCAACGCGCACAAACCGGCCGTCGCTGATGGCCACGTCGGCCAGAATCCATGGATTCCCCGACCCGTCGAGCACGCGGCCATGGCGAATGACCACGTCGTACACGCTGTCGACGTCGGCCAGCGACGCAACCGGTTGAAGCGCCGGTTGAAGCTGGCGCGGTGAGCCCGAGGTGCCGCCAGGAAGCGCGCAACCGGCAAGGAGCAGGCACGTTACGAGACGATACATGGTCATGCCGTCCAGATCTGCGTGAGCACGCGACGGAAATTGCCGCCGAGAATGCCCTCGATATTCGCGTCGCTGTACTTCCGGCGGATGAGGCCTTCTGCCAGATCAAACATGCGCCGGGGATGGTTCAGCCCCTCGATGTCGATCTTTTCCCGGAAGCCATAGCTGCCTTTGTAGCCAGCGCGCAGCTGCTTGTTGAGCTCCGCCGGCATGGCGTCATACCCGTACAGATCGATATCGCTGCCAACGCCGAGATGCTCTGGTCCGATCAGTTTCGACACGTGATCGAAGTGGTCGAGCGCATGCTCGATAGTGGTCGGCTCCTTGTCGCGCACGAACATACGTACGCCGGTAATGCCGATCACGCTGCCGCTCTTCTTGACCGCAAGGATCGCTTCATCGGTCTTGTCACGCGGATGTCCATTGGCGAGCACGCGGCAATTCGAGTGCGTGATCAACACCGGCTTCTTCGAGAGCTCGAACGCATCGAGGGTGGTGCGATCGCCGCAATGCGACACATCGATCGCCATACCGACCTTGTTCATGCGATCGATGATGGCCGCGCCGAAGTCGCTGATGCCCTCGTCGCGACGCTCCGTCGCCCCGTTGCCGATCAGATTGCGGCTGTTGTAGGTGAGCTGCGACACCCGCTGCCCGAGGTTGTAGAAGAAGTTCACATCGTCGGGACGACGGAAGTGCTGCGCGTTCTGCAAACCGAGGATCACCGCAATCTTTTTCGAGGCCTTCACACGCGCGAAGTCTTGCATCGAGTCGATCCGCATGAGGCGCTCGTCGCTTCCGGCGATGAAGGCATTCCATCGCGAGAAGAATTCGAGCGCCTGCTCGTACGCGTTCGCTCCGCCAAGTCCGACGGCAGGGTGGAATACGTTGATACCCGAGTCGAGGAAGACCTTGAACTCCGCCTCGGTGAACGTCTCCGGATTGGCCTCCCACTTTGCCTGATCAGGGAAGTTCAGCGTGAACACGCTCAGCATGTCGATCACGAGCGAGCGCTGCACAAGTGAGATGGCGCGCGCGGAGTATTGCGGCGCGGGTTGCCCGAAGAGTTGGTAGCGACCGAGGTTGATCATCGGGGCTGCGACGGTCGCTATGCCCACCGCGGCGGCCTGCACCAGCAGGGTGCGACGGGAGATCGAAGGAGTCTGGTCTGCCATAGGAGGGCTCAGCGCGCTGGGGCGATGCGGGTGAAGGTGTGGCCAAGGAGTTGGAGCGCGGCAATGCGACCGTTGCCATCCGGCTTGAACGTGATGCTGCCTTCGCCGTTCTGGCGATGGACCCAGCGCGCGTGGAACGTCTCGTACTGCCAGTGCGAGAGGTCACCATCGTACGCGGAACCGAAGCGGGCAACGGCCGCCGGGGTCGCCGGCCCGAGTTGCGCGTGGGCAGCCGTGGCGGCGAGTGGACCAGCGCCGGCAAGCCAGCAGGCGGCGAGGCCGGCGGCAGAACGTCGTAGAGGCATGGCGTGGCCTTTGTATACAGGATTGAACACTAAGATCGCGCCAACGTACGGCCTCTCGGTGCTCACAGCAAGACGTCGTGCCCTACCGCGCGGTTAGCCGCCTCACCACCAGCTGCTCACTACCAGCTGCCGCGCTCGCCGTGCGTGCCGATCACGCGCGACAGTCGCTGCGCCGCGTTGCGCCAGTTGTTCTCCACCGCTTGCCGCGTCGCCTCGGGGTCACCCGCTTCGAGGCACTGGTTGATCACCTCGTGCTCCGCGACCGAGGTCGAGATCTCGACCACCAAATAGTTCACGTACAGGCGCGCATAGCGCTCGGCCTGCGGCTTGATGGCATCGTGCAGCGCCAGCAGCCGCGCCCCCGCGCCCGCTTCCACGTACGCGCGATGGAACGCATTGTCGAGGTCGAACAGTTGCGGTGGATCGGCCGGCGTGGCGCGGCCCACCGACGCCAGATCAGCATTCAGTGCACGCAGACGTGTCACGAGCTCCGCCCGCTCCACCGCCGGACGCTCGGCCGTCGCGCCCGCAGCCATCCCTTCCAACTGTCCCACAATCTGGAACAACTCCATCGCATCGCTCTGCGTGAGCGGGGCCACCGTGAGCCGACGCTCCTTGGTCCGATCGAGGGCAACGACGTAGCCCTCCTGCTGCAGGCGGTGCAGCGCGCTGCGCGTTGGCGTGCGGCTCAAGCCCAGCCAATCGGCAAGATCGCTCTCGATAATGCGGCTGCCGGGCGCCAGACGACCGTGCACGATGAGCTCACGCAGCTGGTCGTAGGCACGGCTCACACTTTCACCACGACCGCCTGCCCCCTCAGCGGGTGCGTTCACGGGCGCGTTCGCGGCGTTGGTTGCTTGATCGACTGCCATTAGGGGCACGGACCGTCAGAAAAAAATGGGCGGAAAGCACTTCGTAGAGAGCGCAATCTACATCAGCAAGACCGGCCACCGTCAACGCATGCGTTTCAGCAACCACTCCGCCACCGCGCCCACCACTTCCGGCTCCACGCGCGGATTCACCAGCTTCGTGTAGTTCCCGGGGAAGCCCACCGGATCATGCACGAACAGATGATTCATCTCGGGGAAGACTTTGCTGGTGACATCCTTGTTGCCGGCCGCCGCGGCCGGGAGCGCGATTGAACTAAGGCACGAGTGGGCATTTCGCAGCCAGGCGCTGAACGATCCGCGTGACCATGCATTCGACGTATGGTACAGTCAGCCGGCGTCGGGTCGAATTTCTGTTCTTCGCGCACCTTCGCGCACTCCGCGCCCTTCGCGTCAAGCCGTTGCCGTTCAAGCCAGCCTACGGATGCGCCGCACTCACCCCGTACGCCGCCTGCAAATACGCCGTGATGTCGTCCGCGCCCGTGCAATACCGCCGCCCCGTGTCGGGACTCTCACGTAACAGCGCCGCGTGCTCCGGGCGCGGATCCAGCACCACCAGCACCGGACAGTTCTGATACGCCTGTCCCAGCAGCGCCACGATCGCCGCGCGGGGCCGCGGCAAGTCGACATACGTGACCGTGAGTTGCGTGCGGAGCCGCGGGAAGTAGCTCAGCAGCCCCTCAATGCGCGCGCAGTCGGTGCAGTGGTACGCGCCCGGGCCAAGGGCCGGGTCGGCGAAGTCGGCGCGCAAGAGGAACAGTTGGTCGTGTGGCATGCGAGGAAAGCTAACCGCGGCGGCGGTGACGCGACTTCAAGCGGTCACAGCATCAGCGCGATGGGTCGTCTTCGTTGTGGTGCGTTTCGGGAACACGATACTTCATGCCCTCGTCTTCATAGAGCGACAACGAGAGCATCATCTCGAACTGGCCCTTATATCCCTTCGGCATCAGCGCGGGTAGGTATTTGCTCAGCAGCTCCTGACTACGGTTAGTGACGCGCAGCAGGGGAATGGCATGGAAGGTGACGGCGGGCGGGTACCGCAGCTGATCGGCGAGTTCGTCGCCCACGAGGGCGCGGGAAATCCGATAGATCATCTTGGTCATCCGACGCCGATCGGCCGGTGTTTCCATGCCCGCCAGAATCGCGGCGCCGTTGATGAGCGCGTGCACCATGTGGCACGACTCAATGCTCGGCGGCGGTTCGCACAGGTTGCCGATCGCATTGATTTCGAGCGCATTCTTCTCATTTTCGAACAGCATCTCGGGAACGATGCCCATGAGTGAAGCGGAATAGCGCCAGATCATCATGAACGCGGCGCTCTCATCGTCAGTGACCTTCGCACCAAGGGTACGGGCGTACTTGAGAAGCACGGACGAAAACGTGGAGGCGCCGTACGCGATGTGGGCGGCGCTCAGCGGGCTTCCCCAGGTGTCGTAATCCCACTCCTCGGCACTGGTGAGCAGAAACCGCATTTGCGCGTGAATCATGCGGATCCGGACCGATAGCTTCCACCCGTCGGCGTCTCGAGCCAAGCCTCCAGGCAGGAAGATCTCCGCGACATGCCGGTTGTTCTGCTTGAGCCGACGCACGCCCTTGTCGATGATCATACCGGTAATGCCGAACGACTTGCTGATCAGCGTGGAAAACCCCTCGATGAGCACACCGGCGACGAAGGCAGCCAGGAACATGTTGGAGTTGCGGTAGAACCCCCGCGAGCCGAGCAGAGAAAAGTCGTGATCGTACCAGTCCGGGACCTTGTCCATACTGGCGAAAAACTCACGCACGTTCTCCGGCGCATCAGGGATCGCCATCGGGCCACCCTCGATACCGGCCTGCATGATCGCCCCGCGCCGCGCACCGCCGAGCGCGTGTAGTGTGCGGACCACGTCGTCGGCAGCCGGATCACCCAGATGCACGTGCCGCATGTACAGATCGGCTTTCGGCGCGTCGAATGCGCGAGCCCTGGCGTACGATTCGGTGTATGCACTCGGGATGATCATGACGCTGCCGGCTTTGCACGCTCCAGCAGGCGCCCGAGCAAGCCGGGTGTCGAGGTCGCGGAGCGACTGACCGCCTTGATGGCGGACGCGCGGTCCTTGGCACGATGGAAGAGCACGTTGAAGCCGGCGATTTCGAGCGCCAGACCGACCGTCGTGCCAACGCCGAAGATGGCGGGACGGGCCTTTTTCTTGTCGAGGCGCTTGAGGAGCATCATGAACTCCCGCAACCCGGCGCTACTGATGAACTCGAGCCCCGTCACGTCGAGCACGATCTCGACATCATCCTCAGTCAGATGCTCAACCAGAAAACGACTGAACGCGGCGGCCGAGTTGCCGTCCAAGCGCCCCGCGGTGACCACCACCGCGGCATGCCCTTCTCGATCGAGTCGTACGGTGAAGTCTGTCATAGCTGGGAGGTGAGGGGAGGCCAATAGATGGTGTTATACTTCGACTTCGCTATGCAAGTGTACGGACCCGCGCCCAAACCAACGCAGGATGAGCGCAGGATGGGCCCAGCACCATAAGTTCGTGATCATGCCCGCTGCCTGATCGGCACGCCACGCTCACCGTAATCTGCCGGGTATCTTAACCATGATCAACCGCCGCGATTTCCTTGGCCTCTCCGCTGGCCTCGGTGCCACGCTCGGCCTCTCGCCCCGACTGCTGGCCGCCCTTAGCCGCCTTCCCCAAGGACAGCTGCTCCAGCGCGCCATCCCCAGCACCGGCGAGATGATCCCCGTGATCGGGCTGGGCAGCTCGGCCACCTTCGCCACGGTGGCGCGGGCCGAAGACGCCAGCGCCCTCAAGGCCGTCTTTCAGGCCATGGCCGATCGCGGCGCCCGGGTGTTCGACACGGCGCCGAGCTACGGCGCGTCCGAAGTGGTGGCCGGCGGCATCGTGAACGAGCTCGGCATCGCCAGCAAGCTCTTTTGGGCCACCAAGGTGAACGTGGCGGGTCGCGGTGCCGGCGCAGCCGATCCGGCGGCGGCGCGCGCGCAGATCGAGAAGTCGTTGGCGATCTTCAAGCAGCCCAAGATCGATCTCATTCAAGTGCACAACATGGGCGACCCGGCCACCCAGCTGCCCATCGTGCGCGAGTTCAAGAAGGCCGGCCGCGTGCGCTACGTGGGCATCACCACCACGTTCCCCAATCAGTACGCGCAGCTCATCGAGGTGATGCGCAACGAGCCGCTCGATTTCATCGGTGTGGACTACGCGGCCGATAATCGCGACGTGGAAGAGGTGATCCTGCCGCTCGCCATCGAGAAGAAGATCGCGGTGCTGGCCTACGCCCCGTTCGGCCGCACCAGCCTGTTCCGTCGTGCCGCGGGCAAGGAGTTGCCGGCCTTCGCTAAGGAGTTCGACGCCACCACGTGGGCGCAGTTCTTCCTCAAGTTCACGCTCTCGCATCCGGCCATCACGGCCGTCACGCCGGCCACGAGCCAAGCTAAAAATATGCTCGACAACATTGGCGGCGGGATCGGTCGACTGCCCACCGCGGCGCACCGCCAACAGATCATCGAGTTCGTGGACGCACTCCCCGCGCTGCCGGGGCGTTGATCTCATGATCTTCCCATCAGGTGTGCTGGCGCGTATTCGCACCAGCATTGGCGCAAAGCCCGGCGAAGGCGCCGTCCTGCTCTGGGCCACGGCGTACTACTTCCTCGTGCTGTGCGCGTACTATGTGATCCGCCCGATTCGCGATGACATGGGGGCCGCCAGTGGGGCCGAGAATCTGGCGTGGCTGTTCAGTGGCACCATGGTGGGCATGCTGCTGGTGCATCCGCTGTATACGTCGCTCGTGTCAAAGCTGCGACGTCGCGCGTTCATTGCGTGGACGTACCGGTTCTTCATCGTCAACCTGATCGCGTTCTATCTCGTCTTCCGTTCCGTGAACGCCGAGCAGGCGATCTGGGTGGGACGCGTGTTCTTTATCTGGACGAGCATCTTCAACCTGTTCGTCGTGTCGGTGTTCTGGTCGCTCCTCACCGACGTGTTCCATCCGAGTCAGGGCAAACGCCTCTTCGGCGTGGTCGCCGTTGGCGGCACCATCGGCGCCATGCTCGGCGCATCGATCACGACCGGACTAGTGGGCGTGCTCGGTCCGCTCAATTTGATGCTCGTGTCCGCGGTGATTCTCGAACTCGCCGTGCGCGCGTCGCACGTGCTCGATCGCGCCGAAGCCGGCATGCGGAGTGTCGAAGCAAAAACCGAGGCGGCGGCTTCACCGACCACGACGAACGTGACGGCCGCGGATTCGTCACAGGACGTGATCGGTGGCGGCATGTTCGACGGCATCAAGCACATCATGTCGTCGCCCTATCTCATGGGCATCGCGTCGCTCATTTTGTTCTACACGATCTCGTCGACGTTTTTGTACTTCCAGCAAGTTGACGTCGTGGCCCGCGTGTTCGGCGACGACAGAGCAGCCCGCACGCGCGTGTTCGGCGCGATGGATATTGCCGTCAACGCACTCACGCTGCTGGCGCAGCTGTTCCTGACCGGCCGCTTCATCAAGTGGCTCGGCATCGGCGCGGCGTTGGCGTTTCTGCCGCTCATCACCATGATCGGCTTCGGCGTCATGGGGTTCGTGCCGGCGCTCGCGGTGCTGATCGGCTTTCAAACCATTCGACGGGCCGGCAACTTCGCGATTCAGCGTCCGGCACGGGAAGCACTGTTCACCGTGCTCGGTCGCAGCGACAAGTACAAAGCCAAGAATTTCAGCGACACCTTCGTGTACCGGCTCGGCGATCAGGTCGGCGCGTGGTCGTACACCTGGATGGGCATGCTCGGCCTGAGTCTGTCGGGGCTGGCCCTGAGCATGGTGCCGCTGTCGATCGCCTGGCTGGCGCTGACCATTTGGCTGGGGCGCACGTACAGGGCGCGGGAGCAGTCGCCGAGCTAGTCTCGCCGAGGTAGTCTCGCCGAGGTCGTCTCGCTGGCGTAGCTTAGGGCATGCTCACTTCATTCCGCCTGTCATCGCGCGTGCGCGCGGCCGCGCTCGTGGTCGCCACCGTGGCGGTGTCGGTCGCCGCCACGCGACGCGATACCACCAGCGCCCCCGCCGACCCCGCCGCCGAGTTCCTGGCGGCGCTTCGAGCTCACTGCGGCAAGGCCTTCGCCGGCCAGCTCGTCAACCCGCAGCCGGCCGACAGCGGCATGCGGGGGCAGGCGCTGGTGATGCACGTGCGCGGCTGTGGCGACACGGTGCGCGTGCCGTTTCATGTGGGCACCGATCGGTCGCGCACGTGGGTGTTTACGAAGACGCCCGCCAGCGTGCGGCTCAAACACGATCACCGGCATGCAGACGGCAGCGAGGATCAGGTCACGCAGTATGGCGGCGACGCGCGCGCCGGCGGCACCGCCCAGTCGATGGCCTTTGCCGCCGACTCCTTCACGGCGGCGTTGCTCCCGGCGTCGCGCACCAACGTGTGGACGGTGGAGGTGACGCCCACCCAGTTCGTGTATCAGCTCACCCGAACGGGGAGCGACCGTCGATTTCGCGTGGAGTTTGACCTCACCAAGCCGGTGGCGGTTCCGCCGGCACCGTGGGGAAGCAGATAGGCCGAACTTATGGTAAAATGCCGCTATGCTGGTGTTTTACTGGTTCTTTACTGTGTCGATAAATGATCGATTAAGCGAATGGACTGCATCGCGGTGGGCGCGTATACGCACACCGCGTCGGCCCCGTCACTGAGCTGTACCGTCCCTTCCAGCGCCATCCCCAGCTTCTTCAGCAGCCGGATCGACGCCGCGTTCTCCGGCGACACGATGGCCACGATGCGCGACAGATCGAGGGCGTCGCGCGCATAGGTGAGTGTGGCTGAGGCCGCTTCAAAGGCATAGCCCTGGGCGCGGTAGTCCGGCAGGAACGCGAAGCCGATGTCCACGTCGGGCAGCGTTGCGCGCCTCAGCAGCCCACAGATCCCGATCGGCACGCCGGTGTCCCGCCGCGCCACGCGATACAGGCCGAACCCGTGCGCGGCATACGACGCCATCGGCCCCGACTCGAGATAGCGCCGCGCATCGTCCAGCGTCCGCACGCCCCGATCGCCGATGTAGCGCAGCCAGTCGGGGTCGGTGAGCAGCGCCACGATAAA
>NSHR01000031.1 GCA_002737115.1 Gemmatimonadota bacterium
GAAAAGCGGCGACTATGTCGTGGTCGACAAAGTCTTCCCGAACTCCCCCGCCGAGGGCGGTGGTGTGCAAGAAGGCGACAAGATCATGATCATCGACACGACCAATGCGCGGGGATTCAATACGCAGCAGGTCCAGAACAAGCTGCTCGGTCCCATCGACACGCCGGTCAGCGTGACCTTCGGCCGGATCGGCGTTGGCCAGCCCATCAAGATGAGCTTCAAGCGCGCCCAGATCACCGTGCCGGCCGTGCCGTACACCCTGATGATCGACGAGCGCACCGGTTACGTCCCGCTCACGCGCTTCTCCGAGCAGACCACCGCGGACATCGCCAACTCAGTGATGGAGCTGGAGAAGAAGGGTGCCAAGGGCATCGTCATTGATCTCCGCGGCAACCCGGGCGGCATTCTCGACGAGGCCTTCGCCATGTCGAACCTGTTCCTGCCGAAGGGCAAGGAACTGCTGTCCGTGCGCGGCCGCGGCGAATTTCAGAAGTTCGTCGCCGAGCGCGATCCGCTTGCGCCCGACGTGCCACTGGTCGTGCTCGTCGACGGCGGCTCCGCCTCGGCGTCCGAGATCGTCGCCGGCGCGCTGCAGGACTACGACCGCGCGCTGGTGCTCGGCACCACGTCGTTCGGTAAGGGTCTCGTGCAGTCGGTCTACAATCTCGATGGCGGCTACGCCCTCAAGATCACCACCGGCAAGTGGTATACGCCCTCGGGTCGCTCCATTCAGAAGGAGCGCAAGATCAACGCGGACGGCCAGTTCGCCGAAGTGCTCCCCGACTCCATGGAGACCGACTCGGTGCGGAAGGCGCGCCCCACCTTCAAGTCGGCGAGCGGTCGCACGCTATACGGCGGTGGCGCCATCACGCCCGACGTGATCGTGGCGCCAGACACGCTCTCCGGCGCCGAGCAGGCGTTCCGTCGCGCCATCGCCCCGAGCTTCCAGAAGTACTTCAACGAGATCGCTGTGATTGCCGAGGGGCAGAAGGGCAAGGTGAAGCCCGACTTCACGGTAAACCCGGCGTGGCGTGAAGCGCTGTACCAGAAGCTCGTCGCCGACACGGTCAAGATCGACAAGGCTGTGTGGGATGGCGGCGCGCCGGATATCGACCGCGCCATCGAAGATCGCGTGGCCAAGGTCGCCTTCGGCGATACACTGGTTCGTCGCCGCAGCCTGAAGGACGACAACCAGCTGCGTGCCGCGATCGACCTGCTCAAAAAAGCCGCGACTCAGAAGGACGTCTTCACCGCCGCCGGTAGTGCGCCGGCCGTTACCAAGCCCGGGGTCGCCCGCCGCGGCGGGAAATAACCGTACAGCCCGCTCACTGTCCGTATCTCTACTGAATTGCCGCATGGGCTGAACCTCTCTACGGTTCAGCCCATGCGTATTTTTGCCCCACTTCCGGTTCTTGTTGCAGCCGCCAGCCTCGCAGCGGCCTGCACCTCAACGTCGCGCTCCAGCGCGGCCACCAATGCCGCCCCGATGGGCGACGTTATCGCCCCCGACAGCGGCGAATCGCACATCGCGAACATCCGTCAGCTCACGAATGGCGGCGAGAACGCCGAAGCGTATTTCAGCGCCGACGGCCAGTGGATCACTTTCCAGTCCACGCGCGACGGACGCACCTGCGATCAGCAGTATGTGATGCGCCGCGATGGCTCGGGGCTCACCAAGGTGTCGGTCGGTGGCAAGACCACGTGTGGATGGTTCCTGCCGGGCAGCCAGCGCCTCTTCTTCGCCTCCACGCACGCCGCCGATAGCGTGTGTCCGGTGAAGCCGGATCCGTCGCAAGGCTACGTGTGGGGCATCGATCCGTTCGACATCTACACCGTCGGCCGCGACGGCAAGGATCTCAAGCGTCTCACCAACTACGGTGTGTATACCGCCGAGGGCGTGCTGTCTCCCGATGGCACGTCCATCGTGTTTACGTCGCTCAAGGACGGCGACCTCGACATCTACACGATGAACATCGACGGCACCAACGTGAAGCGCCTCACCACGACCCCGGGCTACGACGGCGGCCCGTGGTGGTCGCCCGACGGCAAGAAAATTGTCTATCGTGCGTGGCACTACACCGATCCGGCCGAGCTCAAGGCGTACCAGGATCTGCTCGGCAAGCGCATGATCCGCCCGAATCGCATGGAGCTTTTTGTGATGAACGCCGACGGCTCCAACCAGACGCAGATCACCACGCTCGGCGGTGCCAACTTCGGCCCCTCGTGGACGCCCGATAGCAAGCGCATCATCTTCTCGTCGAATCACGTCAATCCGCGCAGCCGCAATTTCGACTTGTACCTGGTGGGACTCGATGGAACCGGCCTCGAGCGGATCACCACCAACGGTGATTTCGACGGCTTCCCGATGTTCAGCCCCGACGGCAAGTCGCTGATCTGGGCCTCGAATCGACACGATGCGAAGCCGGGCGAAACGAACCTGTTCCTCGCCGACTGGAAGAACTGACCGCCTCGGTCTGTCCTCATCGTTACCGTCGCGCTGATGTACGGTCAGCGGCGTTCGGGCGTGTTGTGTATCGGTTGCTAGTCGGCGGCGGCGTAGCGGCCGAGCGCACGCATCACGTCGGCGGCGGTGGTCTGCTCGGCGACGGTCAGCCCTTCCATCACCTGCGTTAACAGAGCCGCGTGCTCGGGAAAAATCCGTGCAACGAGTTCCGTGCCAGCCGGTGTGAGTGCCGCATAGCGGGCGCGGCGATCGGCCTCGCAGGCGCGACGCTCGACCACGCCTTTCGCAATCAGGCGGTCCACCAGGAACGTGATCCCGCCGCTCGACACGAGAATGCGGCGCTGCACCTCACCCAACAGCATCGGCCCCCGATGGTAGAGCGCCTCGAGGATCCCGAACTCGGCCAAGGTAAGGCCGTGGCGCGCCACGTCGGCCGACGCATGGGCCGCAATCGCCGCATGGGCGCGCGACATGATGACCCACAGCCGAAGGGCGGCCGAGGACGCGTCATCAAGGCGCGGCTCGTGCGCTTCAGGGTTGGGAGGCGTTCCCGAAGCGACAGAATCAGGACGCGTACTGGTTGCCATGTCGTAAAGCCTCTCCAACCCGGGCGCGGGGCGCAAGGGCGCCTGCTCACCTTCCCTCCGTCACACGGGTGCACGAGCTTTCGGCATGTCGAAATTTGATTTGCGTACCGCCGCCGTGGGCGACCGGGTACAACATGAATTCCTCGTGCGTGACCGCGCCGAGAAGATGACTAAGGCCGGGATGCCGTTCGTGGTGCTCACGCTCGCCAACAGCTCCGGCAGCATCGAGACAGCGCCGATTTGGTCGGAGAAGCTGGATTGGTGCCTCGGGGCCGACCGCGGCAAAGTCGTGCAGGTCATCGGTGACATCGGCACGTTTGGTGACAAGGGTGCCGGGAAACGGCAGCTGACCCTGTCGGCGCCACTGCGGGTGCTTCCGGCGGACCAATTCGATCCCACCGACTTCCTTCCCCGAATCGACGTGGAAACGGAGCGCGTCTGGGACGCCTTTGACGATCTCCGCGCCAAGATCACGTCGCCGACGGTGAAGGCGGCGGTGGATTTGTTTTTTGCGGACGACGAATTCCGCGTGCGTTTCGAGCGCACCCCGGGCGCGGTGAACGGGCACCACTCGCAGCTGGGCGGGCTGCTGTTGCATGTGTTCGAGGTAACGAAGATCGCCAAGACGATTGCCACGACCGTGCGGAAGGCGAACGCCGACCTGGCGGTCGCTGGCGCGATGTTACATGACATCGGTAAAGTCGAAGCCTATTCCACCTCCCCTGAGGGCTTCGCGCACACGCCCACGGGCATGCTGCTCGGCCACGTGACCCTCGGCGCGCTGATGTTCGATCGGAAGCTCCGGGACTCGGGCTTGGCCCTCTCTGTCGCGCAGCGCGATGAGCTGCTGCATTTCATCCTGTCGCACCACGGGGCGCTCGAGTTCGGTAGCCCGGTGCAGCCGATGACCGTGGAGGCTGAGATCGTCCACTGGGCCGACGAGGCGTCGGCGAAGGCGACGGACATGGTGGACGAATTGGCCGATCCGGAGCTGTTCCCTCCTGGCTCTGATATCGAAGTCTCCGCCAAGCGGTCGTGGCGTCTCGGCCGGAAATTGTGGCGCCGGCCGGCCCCGTGGGACTAAACAGCATCGTCCGACTCGTGCGGTTGTCGCCGTGCATTCCGACGACCAATCCGTCTTATCGCCGGTAGCCCGTTGATCGTGCACATGAAGTTTTGGCGTCGACGGTGCCAGAGCTCGCAAGGGTGTTTTACATTTTTCTTCGTCGGCCGCTGGATCATGGCCGGCGCACTTTGCGCGAGGAGGCGAGATGCGTAAGCCACGACCGAACACCTACAACCCAGCGCAGGCGCTGCACCTCATTGCGGCCGACCGTACTGGACTTCCTCTTAGCTGTCCGTCTTGCGAGGGTCACATTGAACGTGATCCTGTGTTGCATCCACCGGCCCAGAATTCGCACGTCACGCTGACCTGTGCGAGTTGTGGTCGACTCGCCCGCTACATCTTCGGTGTGAACTGATATTCGCGCTGTGGTTCTGAGAACGCCCCGCTCCGGAGACATCCGGGCGGGGCGTTTCGTTGGCGTGGTGCGAAATTTTCACCACACGATCTCACCAGTTGATCGTGCCCTGCTTGGTGGTGTCGACGTCTTCGGCATCACCTTTCTTGAACAGAAAGGCATCCATGTTGCGCGTGAGGTACGTGCGCGCCTGCGGATCCATCACGTTGAGTCCGTAATGATTGATCAGCATGGTCTGCTGCTTCAACCACTGTCCCCAGCAATCCTTGCAGATTTCACCCAGGATTCTGGCGCCGACGGCGCCGGGAAACGGCGGACGTTCGAAACCCTCTCTGGTCTGACTACAGCGCGAGCAGGTTACATCAGCCATGCGTTTACTCCGTGTAGTTCTTCGCCCGCGATAAGCCGACCAATCGGGGAGATGTCTTGTCGCTTGTTGTGCGCGTCGTGACACGTGCCGAAGGCACGGACAGAAGGGGAAAGCTAGCCCGGCGCGCTAAGCGCGCCAGCCTGTGCGATCCCATCCATTGGTCGGGGAAGGGTAGAGCCACCGGTCTCGGAATCACATCGCCGACTTTGCTTTCGGCATGGGCCGAGATCACACGGATCGTCTTCCGGCCGAGTATCTCACGCCTCGTGTAACCAGGCGGGGGGAGATGTGGGGGCACGCCCGGTCCGTGCCGTTTCCACGCACTCGGCCAACGAGCCAAACCGCACCATGCGCCCCGACAGGCCAGGTGCATAGTGGGCGTACTTGCCGGAATTGGTCATCATGTTGCGGGCCGTCGGGGGCATCAGCGGTTCGGTGATCGAACACCAACAGATGTCGGGGAACAGCTGCGCGCCAAATGCCTCGAGCCGCGCCAACGTACCCTCGGCGCGGGCACGGGCCAGCACGTCTTGCCCCACGGTGATGATGACGTCGGTGCCGGCCGTCCGGTGGCCGACGGCCAGCTCGGCCACTGCGCGACATTCGGTCAGCGAGAAATGCGGGCTGCCAAAGGCGACCAGATCAATCTGCGGCGGCCCCAGGTTGAGTTCAGCCCACACGCGCGCCAGGTCGGCGCGGGTGACAGTGACATGGTCGGCGGGTTCCGGAAAGTCCGCTGCCTCGGGCGTGTGGCCCGCGACATGGAGCATCGGCGCGGCCGAGGTGGTGCCAAAGGCGGCGCACATCGCCTTGAGGTCATCGCGCGAAGGACGGGTCGCCTCCAGTCCGGTCAACAGGGGGATACGGTCCGGTGCCAGCTGGCCGGCGAGATAGCCCAGCATTGGCCACAGGGCGTCATCATGCCCCAGCGGCAGGTCGATATGAAGCCGGCGGCGGGCGGCGCGGTTGGCGGGTACATAGACGCCGGACAGCGGTGCGCGCCCGGTCATGGCGATGAAAAGATCGAGATAATCGGGGTGTTTCACCGTGCGCGCCGCTAGCACGGTATTGGCAAAGATCACCGCGTTCGATTCCGACCAGCCGATATTCTCGCCCGCCTCTGGCGCGGTCTCCAGCAGGTAGGGCGCGCAGGTAAACGTGGGGCGTGCGCCCATCTTCACATACGCATCGGCTAAGCGGGCGGCGCGCAGGCCAAAGCTTGGCGGCACCCCTTGCGTGCGCCAATTGCCGTGATCGACCGAGATGGCATTCATGGTGGTGGGGATACAGACGCGCCCGCCCATTTCGGCCATCGTTTCGGCGAAGCGCAGGTTGGCCGTGTTGGCCAAGATGCAGCCATCGATGTGGCCTTGGGTGACATCGACCAGGGCCGTGGCGCCCTGCAGCGCGGCCATGGCGCAGATCACCTCCATCGCGATGCGCCGGGCCGGACCATCAGCGCCATCCAGCATGGCGCGATCCTGTGCCGACAGGGTGAGCGCGGCCGTCGCCGGAGGTTCCAGGGTCAGGGCGACCCCGTCGACGATCAGGGCACCCTCGGTTAACTCGGCGCTGTGTGCCGCCATCACCGTCGCAAACGCCTCGGCCTCCATCCGCACCACCGGTACCGGTCGGTCAAACATCCGACCGGCAATCATCGCACCAAGGGTGACCACATCCTCGGCCTCGCGGAACACGAATGCCGCCGGCGCGATACCATTCAGGGCTAGATCCAGCATGACACCGCTGCCGCTGCACGATCCGCGCGTGGTCGGCATCACCAGCACCTTTCCCGCCAGCGATTGCCCGCAGAGGGGGTGATGCACGTCGATCACGATGCCGGTGAGCGGATCAACGCCGCCCCAAAAGCTGAGACCGTCTTCGCAGGCCAGCACCGTGCCAATGGCGCAGCCGGCGATGATCGATTGGCCGGTCATCGGGCGTGCCTCGCGACAACCTTCTCTGCGTTCATCGTGGGCGGCTCGTGATAGCGGACATTGGACAAGACCTCTCGTGTCTGGTGGTGTGGTGGGGCGTTGAAGAACCGATCAGACGTCAACCAGCATATAGGCATGGGACATCGCTCGAACGCAAGCAATGGGCATGCGCGGCAGGTCCGGCCAACTTTACAGACCGGACCGTCGACAGCACGCTCGCGCGCACCATTCCCGCTACATTGCCCGTCGTCTATGAAACGCCTGACGTGACCTCGAACCCACGGCGGTCCACGCCGCCGATGTTGGCGGCATTAGCCGTTGCGCTGATCGCCTTCGCCGTGCCGGCGCCGGTGGCGGAGGCCCAGGCTCAGGGGCAAACGCCGTTGGCGGCACCGGCCCGTGGCAATCAGACGTGGCGGGATGCGCTGGCCGATTCGCTGGTGCGTCGCGCGATCGATCGGCGCAGCGTGCAACTGGCCGACAGCACGCTGCTGAGCTACACCGCCAGTGCGCACGGCTTCCTGGCGTTTCTGGCGCAGCTGGGCGAAGGCGTGATCATTCCGCCCAAGGTGGTGCAGAGCGAAGAGCTGCAGCTGTCGATCGCCTGGTGGCAACCGGGGCGTAGTGCGCAGCGACTGGTGGGTCGCCGGGATACCACGTTGCTGCCGGCCGACGTGGGCTACTATCGCGATCGGTACAGCGTGGTGCTCGACAATCTTCCCGATCGTATCCGACTCGGCGACGGCCAGGACGTGCGCGACGTCCCACACCCGCTGGCCGCGCTGGCCCCGCGCATCTACGAGTACGCGATGGGTGCGGTGCTGCGCATTCGTATTCCCGGTCGCGAGATCGTGGTGGACGAAGTGAAGTTCCGGCCGCGTAACGCCGCGTTGCCGGCGGCCGTCGGATCGGTCTATCTCGATCGCGAAACAGGTGCCGTGGTGCGGTTGTCGATGACGTTTACACGCGCCGCGATCATCGACAAGCGCATCGAGACGCTGGTGGTGACGCTCGAGAACGGACTGGTGCGCGAGCGATACTGGCTGCCGCGCCGGCAAGAAGTGGAAGTGTCGCGCGGCAGTACGTGGTTCGACATTCCGGCGCGCGGCATCGTGCGCGGGCGTTGGGAAATCTCGGGGTACACCGTGAACGAGCGCATTGCGCCGAGCACGATGCTGTTGCCGCGATGGAGTGCCGCACCGCGCGATTCGGCCAATGCGTATCCGTTCACGGGGCGCGTGATTGATGCGTTGCCCCCGGAGATCCAGATCGCCAGCAGTGAAGAGGTGGTGCGTGCCCGCGTGCAGGCGGAGGCGGCCATTCGCAGTTCGATGTTGTCGCGGCCCGCGACGGCGTCGGTGACGGGTCGCGGCATCAGTGATCTGGCGCGCTTCTCTCGCACGGAAGGTCTCGCGATCGGCATGGGCGCGTCGCATCGCAGCAGCATCGGTGTGCAGGTGGGTGGTCGCGTGCGCTACGGGTTTGCCGATGCGCAGCTCAAGGGGCAGCTGGCGATCGGTCCGGTGCCGGCGTTCGGACGCACGCCACTCATTCAGCTGTTCGCCGAGCGCGATTACCGCGATCTGGCGTTTGCCGAGCGCGCTGGCGTGACGAACTCGATGGCGGCGGCGCTGTTCGGCAGCGACTACAGCACGCAGGTAGACACGCGCGCGATTGGCCTACTCTGGCGTCGCAGGCCCACGAGTGCGTTCACGTGGCGATTGGCGTACGAGCGCGATCGACCACTGTCGGTGCAGGCGTCACCATTATCCGGTCGATTTGCGTCGGCGCTGGCCGCCTGGGAGATCGAAGGCGTGCGCGCCGACGTGCAGGGTACGGGCGGTTGGGTCGGGACCGACGCACGCGCGGCGCGCGGGGCTTGGTCGCTGCAGCTGAGCGCCGGTTCGTATGAGCGCAACGAGACGCTGGTGGCCCGCGCGCAGGGGCTGGTGCAGATCACGAAGCCGTTGGGCGGCGATCGCGCGCTGTTTCTGCAGACCTTCGCCGGCGTGGCCGGTGGGCGCGATCTGCCGCCGCAGTGGCTGATTTTCGCGGGCGGCCCGTGGTCGGCGCCGGGCTATGACTTCCATGCGTTCGCCTCGCGTGCGATGCTGTCGCAACGCCTCGAGTTCCGGCAGCCGATTCCGGCGCCGTCGATTCCGCTCAAGCGATGGGGGAAGTCTCCGCCGCATGTCACGCTGGCGCCGTTCGTGCAACTGTTGGCCACCGCCAGCGGCACGCCCGATCGCCCCACCACCGCGGCGTTGCGTCCTTCAGCCGGCATGGGCGTGCTCTTTTTCTACGATCTCGTGCGGGCCGATGTATCGCGCGGTGTGCGCGACGGACAGTGGCGCTTCGCCATCGACATCGATCGCGGCTTCTGGGGGATTCTCTGAGCGAACGCTACGACGCGGCGTACTTCGACAAGTGGTACCGGCATCCCACGCATCGCGTGAAGACGGCGGCTGAGCTCGCTCGGCAGGTGTCGTTCGTGTTGCACACGGCCGAGTGGGTGTTAGGGCGACGCGTGCGCACGGTGCTCGACGTGGGCTGTGGCGAGGGCCACTGGTATCCGGCGCTGCGGGCGCTTCGTCCCCGCGTAGCGTATCAGGGCGTCGATCCGAGCGCGTATGCAGTGCGCAAGTTCGGCGCGCGCCGGCATCTGCAGCAGGGTGGCATCGAGGATCTCGGCAGACTCGATCTGCGCGAGCAGTACGATCTGGTGGTGTGCTGCGGCATGCTGAATTATCTGTCGATCCCCCAGCTCACGAGCGGCATCGCGCAGGTCGCGCAACGCACGGGCGGCATGGCGTATCTCGAGCTGTTCACGAAGGACGATCACTTTGAGGGGGATACCGACTGGCCGGCGCCCAAGTCGGCGTCATGGTATCGTGGGCTGATGAAGCGGACGGGGCTGTTTCCGGTGGGCATGCAGTGCTACGTGTCGGAAGCGGAGCAATACCGGGTCTCTTCGCTGGAACGGCTGTAGATTCTGCTACATGACTGATTGGATTGCCGTGCCGTGGCTCGTGATGCATACCCGCTAGTCGAACGGCATCCGTCATGGCTAATCGTCCGCTCATTCTGCTGCACGGGTACAGCGCCGACGGCAGTGCCTTCGGCGCGTGGCGCACGCTGTTGCGCGAGGCGGGATGGAGTGCGGAGCAGCTGTGTACGGTGAGCTACGAGTCGCTCACCAACGAGGTGTCGGTGCGCGATATCGCCGAGGGCTTCGACAAGGTGCTGCGGCAGCGCGTGGGGCTGGCCGACGACGAGCCGTTTGATATGATGGTACACTCCGCCGGCATGCTGGTGTTACGCGCGTGGCTGACTCGGCGTGGCATGACCGCACAGCGGCGCGCGCGCGTGAAGCACGTGATCGCGCTGGCGCCGGCCACGTTCGGGTCGCCGTTGGCGCACAAGGGGCGCAGCTTTCTCGGGGCGCTGGTGAAGGGACGCAAGCAACTGGGCCCCGACTTTCTCGAAGCGGGCGATCAGGTGCTCGACGCACTCGAGCTGGGTAGTCGGTTCGGCTGGGACCTGTCGCACACCGACTTGTTCGGCACCGAATGCTTTTACGATTCGAAGCGCACCACGCCGTATGTGTTCGTGTTCTGCGGGGCGCGCGGCTATCGCGGAATGAGCGCGCAGGCGAACAGCCCTGGCACTGACGGTGCAGTCCGATGGGCCGGCTGCGCCTTGAACAGCCGTAAGGTGGTCCTCGATCTCTCGGCCGATTGCGCAGACACCGCGCGCGTACAGGCGCTTGATTGGACACAGGACGATGTGCCGATGTATCCGATCGCGAACGTGGATCACGGCAGCATTCTCTCGGCGCCGCCGCCGGCTCTCCAACAGATGGTGATCGATGCCCTGCGGGTGTCGTCTCGCCCTTCGTATGCTGCGTGGTGTAAACGCGCGGACACAACGGTGCGCAGCACGCGAGAGGCGATGGTGCCGTGGCAGCAGTTCATTGTGCGGGCGGTGGACGAACGGGGCGATGGGATTCGTGACTGGAATCTGCAGCTGGGTCTCCGCGACGGCGCCACGCTCGAGCCGTTCACGCAGGACGTGCATGTGTATAGCGGCGATGCCAGCTATCGCAGCTTTCACGTGAATCTTTCACAGTTAAAGGATTCGGCGGTACTGCGCGGGCGGCCGCTCCGGCTCACGGCGCAATTGTACGCAAGTACGGGCACCCCGCGCGTGCTCTATACCAGCGCGACGGTGGATACCACGGGCGCTGGCGTTGCTGTCGCGGCGCCGAATCGCGCCGGTACGTGGCACGGGTCACTGGATCTATCGAGTGTGCTGCCGGGTGGTGCCGTGCGATTCTTTCATCCGTTCACGACCACGTTTATCGAGGTACGTCTCGATCGCGAGCCGCTTACCGGACCGGGGATGGTGGTGCGCCTTCACGAGCCGGATCAGTAGTCTTTCCGCCATCGTTTTCTACCGACCTTCTGATGACCTCCGACTGTCTCCGTATCGCCGGCGCGCAAATGGCGCCGATCTGGCTGGACCGTGCCGGCACGCTGGTGAAGGTGATCGCGGCGATTCATGCGGCGGCCGACGACGGCGTGCAGCTGCTCGCCTTTCCTGAGGCGTTCGTGCCCGGCTATCCGTGGTGGATCGAGTGGACGGACGGCGCGCGCTTCGACTCGTCGGTGCAGAAAGCGTTGCACGCGCATTATCTCGATCAGGCGGTGCAGATCGAGGCGGGACACTTGTTGGATGTGTGCGCGGCTGCGAAGGCGCGGGCGATCACGGTGGTGCTGGGCATCATCGAGCGACCGCTCGACCGGGGCGGGCACAGCGTGTACGCCAGCGTGGTCACGATCGATTCTGGTGGTGCGCTGGTGACGGTGCATCGCAAGCTGATGCCCACGTACGAAGAGCGACTGACCTGGTCACCCGGCGACGGCCATGGACTGCGTACGCATCGGGTGGGCGCATTCACACTTGGCGCGCTCAACTGCTGGGAAAATTGGATGCCGCTGGCGCGGGCCAGCCTGTACGGGCAGGGCGAAGATCTGCATGTCGCGGTGTGGCCGGGGAGCGTGCGCAACACCGAGGAGATCACGCGCTTCATGGCGCGCGAGGGCCGGTCGTACGTGATGTCGGTGTCGGGGCTGCTGCGACGCGATCAGGTACCGGAACAGACGCCGCACTTCGACCTGCTGCAGCGGGTGCTTCCCGAGGTGATGGGCGAAGGCGGCACCTGTATTGCGGGTCCCGATGCGACCTGGCTGGTGGCGCCGGTGGCGCACGAGGAGCGCATCATTGCCGCCGACGTGCACCACGTGCGGGTACGCGAGGAGCGGCAGAACTTCGACGCGATGGGGCACTACGCGCGTCCCGACGTGCTGCAGCTCGAGGTGAACCGGGAGCGGCAGCGCGCGGTGCGGATTCGCGACTAGGGGACCGTCAACGGGCGCTGCATGATCGCTGCTCGAGGACGCACTGCACGCCGGGCGTGATTAGCGAGAGCAGATCGTAGCCCGTCGAGCGCTGAATTGCATCGACCGTGGTGAGGTACGCCGTGTAGGGTCGGCTGGCGATCCCGTTGACATTCGGCATGTTGACCGCGATGACCTGCACGTCGGACGGGTTTGTGATTTGCGCCGGTGTGCGGAGGTCGGGGATGACAACCGCCACCTTCCACATCGAATCGGGAATCGCGAGCGGGGCACCTGGCATCACACCCAACCCATCGACGCCGGGGCCCGAGCGATTCCGCGTCCAGATGCCGCCGGCGACGACGTAGATCTGGCGGCCGCCGGTGAGAAGCGTGCGCAAGAAAGTCTCGAACTCCGCCCATGGACCGCCGTTCATGTCCGGTCGCTGCGGCAACATGTTGGTGAGAAAGAACGTCGCCGCGTTGTCGCCGTCGGCACTCGTCCAGTCGGCCGACGGGGCGAGATGGCCGCGCGAATACTCGCCCCCGTTGATCCAGTCGTTGGTCGTGGTGCGGAGCAGGCCGAGTCGCGTGAGCGCGGTGTCGGCAGAAAAACAATTGCATCGTGCCGCCGCGCCCAGATGGCTTGCATCGAGATGCCACGCGGCCCAGTTCGCCACGCCGCGGCGCGGATTGAGCGAGAGCGTGTACTGTCGTCGGGCGATGAGCACGTCATCGGTGGAATCGGCGTCGGTGGGCAGTCCGAGCGCGGTGTTGAAGCCCACGCGCGCCGTCGTTGCCACGGAGGCAATGGCGCTCGTGATGGTGGTGGCTGCCGTCGAACCATCGCTCGCGGTGACGCTGATGCGCGCGCCGCCTGGGCCGACGGCCGAAATCACTCCGTTGGCATCCACCGCCACGACCGCGGGATCGCTGGTCGTCCACGCCACGCTGCGATTACTTTGGGCGACCCCTCCGCCGTTGGTGCCGGACACGAACAGCTGCGTTTGGAAGCCCACGGGAAGCGCCGCCGCCCGCGCGCCAATGGCGAGCGTGGCCACGCCGCCACTGGGCGGTGCGGGCGGCGGGGCGAGTGGCAACGCGTCGGTACCACCAGCGCAGGCGGTACCGATCAGTGCGATCAGCAGCGCCAGGCCGCCGCGAATGAGCACGGATCCCGGGTGGCGCTGCCGGTACGACGGGCCGGCGGATGGTTCGTAGCTATTCGACGATCGCCGTCGGCTTTTTGTTCTCGTACTTCAACGTGATCTTCGACGCCTTGCAGAGATTCAGCGCTTCCCACTCCACCTCATCCCCGTCGCTGTCCGTCACCTTGAGATCCCAGGAGCAGACGGTCTCCTTCGTGTCGAACTCGATGTCCACGGTCTCGTTGTTCGGGAGCACGTCCTCTTCCATAATGTCCTCCCCCCAATGATCCTCATGGGTCGGCGACACGTAAACGTGGGTCACCGTCATTCCCGTCTTGTTGACGAGGGCGAAGTCGAGGGGGCTGGGCGTGGCTGGGCGCGACGGGACGATCATCGTCACGAGGAGGGCTGCAGCAAAAAGCGTCGTTTTGATCACGGGCGGGATGGATGAAGGGAAGGAAGAACCCACCGCGACGGATGAGTTAGCTAGCTGAAACATTCCTCCGGAGAGAAAAAACTCAACTACCGTTCCGGTCTTTCTACGACAACGTGCCGAACCGTTACACTCTATCGGGCAGCGTGGAGCGTCAGTCTAGACCCGAGTCGAGTCCCCAGCGCGCCCCAAGGCGTCGCCCGCCCCGGTTTGGAGACGTACCTTTTTCCGGAATATGGATCAGTACACGGGCTCAGTAGCCCCGTTCGCGGTCGACCGCCCACTTTGGCAGCGCCCCGCGCTCGAGTGATTCGAGACACTCCAGAAAGCCGTGTGCCGCGCCATTGATTGTGGTGAGTCCGGAAATGTGCGGCGACACCAGCACGCGCGGATCGCTCCACAAGGGCGAGTCGACTGGCAGCGGTTCGGTGGCGAATACATCGAGCGCCGCACCGCGCAACCAGCCGTTGTCGAGCGCCTCGGGCAGCGCGGTTTCCTCGACCACCGAGCCGCGGCCGGCGTTCAAGAGCACCGCGCCCCGACAGCGCGACAGCACGTCGCGCGAGATCAGGCCGCGCGATGCCGGTGTATCGGGCACGGCCACCACGATCCAGTCAGCGTCCCCCACCAGATTCGCGATTTCGCTCGCCGCGTGCACCGCGTTAAACGCCGCGCTGTCGGCGGTTCCACTTACAGTCCCGCTGCGCGACACGCCGGTCACGTGCACGCCCAACGCGTGCAGTGCATGCGCGATGGCGCGGCCGATGTCTCCCGTGCCCACCACCAGCGCACGCGTCCCCGCCACTTGCGCGATGTCACGGGGCGCCCAACGGCGTTCGCGTTGCGCCTCGGCCAACGCCAGGACCTGCAGTTGTATCGCGAAGATGCGCGATACCGCCCACTCGGCGATCATGGGGCCGAACGACTCGGGGCTACGCGTGAGCAGGATGGACGGCTCAAGATCGGATGACATCCACGAATCGACACCGGCACCGGTGCACTGAATCCAGCGCACGTTGCCCATATCCGCGACCGACGGCGGACGCTTGAATCCGATGTACGCCTCGGCCCACGTGAGATCCTCAGCGGTGATCTCGGTGAATACCTTGCCGCGCAGCTCGAGGTCGGGGCGACGCGCGCGAATGGATTCGGCGATCCCCACGTGGGCGTTGGCGCCGATGGCGATACGACGCGGAGCGAACGGGAGCGGGAAGGTCATCAGGCGGCCTGACGTTGAGTGGGAGACGAACCGATGGCATCACCCACGGCGTTGCAGGCGAGCACCGTGGCAAAGATGAACAGACCGGGGAAGATCGCGAGCCACGGTTCGCTGGTCATCGCCGTTTGCGCTTGGTACAGCATGTTGCCCCAGCTGGCGGTGGGTGGTTGCACGCCCACGCCGAAGAAGCTCATCGTGCTTTCCAGCAGGATACCGCGACCGATGGCAAGCGTGGTGGCGACCGTAGCGGCGGGAATGATACCGGGAACGATATGGCGCACGATGACGCCGAACGGATTGGCGCCGATGGCCCGCGCGGCCTGCACGAAATCGAGCGACGACAGCGATTGCACTTCGGCCCGCACGACGCGCGCCGTCTCCATCCATCCGGCGGCGGCGACCAGCAGGATCAGCATGGGCACGCCCGGCTGTAAGACGGCGGCGCCGAGCATCAGCAGCGGGAGGCGCGGAATGGCGAGCATCGCGTCGGTGGCGCGCATGAGCGCGTCGTCGACCCAGCGGCCAGCGTATCCGGCCACCGCGCCGACCGCGACGCCGATAGCCGCGCTCATGAGTGCCGACAGCACGCCGATGGCGAGCGAAACGCGGGCTCCCACCAGCACACGCGTGAGGACGTCGCGCCCGAGTTCATCGGTGCCGAACCAGTGCAGCAACGACGGCGCGGCGCGACGGTTGGCCAAATCGAGTGCATCGGCGGCGAAGGGCGCGAGATACGGGGCCAGCAGCGACGCTACCACGAGCGTGGCGAGAAAGAGCAAACCACCGCGCGGTCCGGCCTTCATGCGGCGCCCCGCGTGCGCGGGTCGATGGACCGCACCGCGATATCAGCCAGCAGATTGAGGACCATCACAGCCATGGCCCCGCACATGAGGAAGGCCATGAGGACGGGATAGTCGCGCTTCACGAGCGACTCGGTGAACAGGCTACCCACGCCAGGCCAGGCGAACACACTTTCGGTGACGACCGCACCCGACGCCATAATGGCGGCATCGAGCAGTACTACGGTAATGAACGGACCAAGCGCATTGGGTAGCGCGTGATGCCACAGTACGCCGCGCTCGGAGACGCCGCGCACACGCGCCGCATTCATGAACGGTCGGCCAATGGTTTCGCGCATGGCTCGGCGTAAATAGCGCGACCACGCGGCCGCTTGCACGGCGGCCAGCACGACTACCGGCAGCACGAGGTGCGCGATCCGATCCGCGAGCGAATTGGCACCGAACGACGCGCGCCCCGACGACGGCAGCCACCCCAACGTGATCGCGAACACCAGCTGCAGCAGCAAGCCAAACCAGAACACCGGCAGCGAAATGCCCGCCACCGCGACCAACGACGTGACGCGATCGAACAGGCGATGCACCGACGCCAGGACGCCTACGGGCAGCGCCACGCAAAGCGCCAGCACGGTGCTCGCGCCAACCAGTTCGAGCGTAGCGGGCACGCGCTCGAGCACACGGTCGAGCACGGGACGACCGTCGGCAAAACTGTAGCCCCAGTCGCCGCGCACGAACGCCGACAGCCACGACACATACTGCGCCGCGAGCGGTCGATCGAGTCCCATGGCGGCCCGCAGTCGCTCGATGTCCTGTGGGCGTACATTCGGATTCTCAAGGTACGCCGCCAGCGGACCGCCAGGCACCGCCTGCAGGAGGGCGAACACCAGTACCGAGATGAGGACCAGCAGCGGTGCACTCTGCAGCACCCGCCGCATGATCATGCCACGCATGGCGCCACGCATCACGGCGTGCCGATCTCCCACTGGTACACGTTCCAGAACGGGCCGGCGTTGGTCGGATTGCCGGTAAAGCCCTTCAGGGACCGCGGCACGGCATCCACCTTGGCGGTGTTGTAGAGCACAATCTCCGGGGCGAGCGCAGCAATTCGACGCTGCGCGTCACGCAGCAGTGCGTTGCGCTGCGCGACATCGGCGGTGCGATCGGAGCGATACAGCAGCGCCGACAACTCGGCGTCGTTGACGTAGTTGATGTTGCGGCCGGCCGGCGGCATACGATCGCCGGCAAAGAACAGCGTGAGCTCCGGGTCGGCGCCCATCTGCCACCAGTGCAGCATGGCGTCGAAATCGCCACTGAACCACACACTGCTAATGGTCGTACCATCAAGCAGCTTCACCGTCATCTCGGCACCAACGTCGCGAAACGCCTGCTGCAATGCCTGCGACACGTTTTCGCGAATCGCGAAGCCCGACTGCGTAATGAGCGTAAACGCGAGCCGCTTACCGTTTTTGATGCGGATGCTATCGGCGCCGGGCACCCAGCCCGCTTCGGTTAGCAGCGCGCGGGCGCGCTCGGGATCGAATCCGTAGGTCGGCACCTGTGGCTCGTAGGCCGCAGAGAGCGGCTGGATCGGACCGTTCACCACTTCCACTTGGCCGTCGAGAATGGTGCGCACAAGCAGATCGCGATTAACCGCGTGGGCCAGCGCCTGCCGCACCTTCACCTCGGCGAACGGCGTAAAATGCTTTTGGTTGAGCGTGACATGTTCGTAGCCGTTGCCGACCACGCGATTCATCCGCAGGTCGGGGATAGCCTCCAGTTCGCGCACCTTATCCCACGAGACTAGGGCCACCATGTGCACTTCGCCCGACTTGAGGAGGTTGATGCGCGTGGTGGTGTTCGTGAGGAAGCGGAAGAGCAGCTGCTTGATTTTGGGGTACTGTGGGCCACGCCAGTAGCCTTCAGCGCGCTCGAGCAGGATGTACTCGCCCGTCTTCCACTCCTTCACTTTGTACGGGCCGGTGCCGAGTGGCGCGCGATTGTAATCGTTGGCGGTGTTGAGATCGCGCCCCTCGAGCACATGCTTGGGCAGTGTACCGCGCACGAACTGGAGCTGGTACGGCGCGTACACCTCCTTATAGTGCACGACGGCCGTGAGCGCGTCGGGCGTATCCACTGAGGCGATGCGGTCAAAGCCATCAACGCTTTCGGGCTTCCAGTCACCCTTGTTGATGGCATCCACCGTGAACTTCACATCGGCCGACGTATGCGGCACGCCGTCGTGCCACTTCACACCGGGGCGGAGCTTCCACGTCACGTCCATGCCGCCGTCGGCGCGCACGACCACGCCGCCATTTTCCGTGGTCGGAATCTCGGCGGCCAGCACGGGGATGATCTTCATCGCCTCGTCATTGGTGACGAGGCCCTCTACCACGCCCGCCTCGATGTCTTCGAGAATGTGCGTGGCGTAGCGGTTCATCGTATCGGGCTCACGGTCGTAGCCCACGATGAGCAGCTCATTCGACGGGCCGGTGCGGGACGTCTCCCCGCCGCAGGCCACGAGTGTCGCGACGAGCGCGGCGGCGACGCCAAGCGCCGAGGAACGCGCCGAGCGGCGGGATAGGCGAACTGACCAACGCATCATGACGTTGCCGTGAGGAGTCGCGCCGCAAGCGCCACAGGGATGGATCCCCGGCTCAACAGCGCATCATGAAAGTGCCGCGGCGAGTAGTCCGGTCGCTGGCGCATGGTGTCCCGCAGATCGAGAATGCTCTGCGTGCCCAGCCAGTACATCACGGCGGTGCAGGGGAACATCGAGTTCTTGGTGGCTTCACCGAGGGCGACTGCCTCCGGCATGCCGACTTCGTGCACGTAGTACGCCACGGCCTCGGCGAAGGTGAACGCGCCGGTGTGCAAACGGATATCGACGATAGCGCGCGCCAGCATGCGCACGCGACTCTGTTGTTCTGCCGCACGTTCCAGCGGCGTGAGGAATCCGAGTTCGTCGGCGAGTTCGGTAGCGTAGCAGGCCCACCCCTCCGCCATCGAGCCGCCTAGGAACATGCCGATACGGCTCGCGCAGTCTACCGCGGCGATCTTGCCGAGTCGTGAGTGCGACCGATGGGTGGCGTGGCCGTTCTGCACGTGGTGGCCGAGCGCGCCGTGATGCACGACGTGATTGAGCGTGATCGTGCTGTGATTCCACGCCTTCAGTCGGCGCTCACGCTCGTCGGGCGCGATGGTGTCGTCGACGGGTGTTACCAGATACCGGTGCTCGGGGCGGGGTTCGTAGGGTGCCGGCGAGCGATAAAACAGAAAGTAGAGTTGCGGTGCGATATCGCGGGCCCACACGGGAATGGGCACGTAACGCAGCGGCCAGTCGGGCCAGCTGACCTGATCGTGCTGCAGTGCAAGATCCCGGCACGCCTCGAATTGCGACGTAAAGGTGGCGAGATAGTCGGCTTCGGCGGGGCGATCGTCGGCGAGCTTCGCGCCGAGGGCCTCGGGGGAGCCGGCGACTTCGGTCGCGAGCGCGTGGAAACGCGCCTTGGCCGCGGGCATGTCGCCGAGCACGCGTTGCAGCAATTCGGCAGACGACTGCGCACAGAAGTGCCCGCGCTGCAGCAGGATGTCGTAGGCCTCAACGCCGATGGCGTAGCCCGACTGCACGTCGTGTGGCAACAGGAAGAGCCAGTGTGCCGCGCGGTCGAATGCCTGCGCCGCATCCGCCGCCGCTTCGGCGATGGACTGACGTTCCACGCTGTCGATCTGGTGCTCGTCGCACCAAAGACGCAGTGGCCCCCGCAGGAACGCGGCGAATGCGCGCGCCTCGCGGGTAGCGCGATCGATCCAGATCGCAGGAACCGATTCGGTGAGCGCTGCCGGCATCGCACCAAGGAACGCCGGGATGGCGCGGAGTCGTGCCATGATCGCCGCGGTGCAGGACGGCATGGGTTGTGTGGGACGCAGCAAGAGCGAGACGACGCTGAAAATCGCCTCACCGGTCCAAAGCACGGGATTCCGGTCGTGAAAGAAACGACTCTGCGTTTCGAGTATGCGGAGGTCGATGTTGGCGCGCGCTAACTCGGCGTCGACGGCATCGATATCGGCGGCGAGGACGTCGTTGCTGCGGTGTGGCGACGCGCTGAACAGCGCGTCGTGCAGCTCGGCCAGCTCGGCCACTTCGGTGTCGCGCGCGTCACGCGACCAATCGGGGAGACTATGGTCATGCGTGTGTAGTCCCGTGAACGTGGCGTTTACGGGGTGTCGCGCGAAGTAGTGCGACAGAAAGCGGTCGAGTGCGGCCGTCGTATCGTGGCTCAGGATGCCGATCCCGCGGTTGAAGTCTGTTCGAGCGGAATGTTCACCCAGCGCCGTTCACGGAACGAGCGTTCGACGGCGTTGATGAGCTCCTGCACGTGCGCCCCATCTTCAAAATTGCCTTCGTTGCCTTCCACTTCACCGCGGATCTCGGAGATGAACGAGCCGATGAGGTTGGCGTAGAACAGCGAACGCCACGATTCGCGTGCACTGCCGCCGGCCGGATAGAAGCGCTGCGGAATCTCGAGCTCCTTGAACTCGACCGAGTCGGCCGTCGCACCTTTCAGCGTTTCGCAAATGCCGTTCTCTTCGACCAGGCGACAGATCAGCGCACCCTTGCTGCCGTACACACGCGCTTCGATGCCGGGATAGTTGCCCACGGTCACGAAGCTGGTTTGAATGGAGCCGATGCCGCCGTTGTCGAACTCGCCGATAAATATGTCGCCATCGTCGATATTCATGCGCATCATCGTCCCGGTCGCTCGCACCACGCGCTCGGGGATGAAATTCTTCATCGTGCCCACCACCGACTTGAAGCGACTGCCCATGAACAGGTGGCCGATGTCCATGATCGGCGCGCCGTAGCCTTCCAGCGACGACACGTGAATTTCCGTTTGGTCTGCTTCGTGATCGACCTGACGCAACGGCGTTTGCGGATCGAGCCACTGCGAGTTCTGCTCGTAGCCGTTGAAGATGAACGGCGTGCCGATGTAGCCTTCGTCGATCAGCGCTTTCATGTAGCGCATGGCCGGCGAGTAGCGAAAGGTGAATCCGAGCTTGGTCTTGAGGCCTTTGCTGGCGGCCAGGGCGGCTGCCCGTCGCGTCTCGGTGAAATCGTACGCCACCGGCTTCTCGCACAGCACATGCTTGCCGGCTTCCAGTGCCGCGCAGCTCAACGTAAAGTGCGTAGCGCTGGGGGTACAGACGTCGACCACATCGATATCGGTACGCGCGATCAGCTCTTCGTGCGTGGCATACACATTGGGAATGTCGAACTGCGCCGCGAACTCGCGGGCACGCTCGACGATGGGATCGGCGATCGCGACGATCGTACAGCGCGGATCGCGCTTCCATCCGGGCAGGTGCGCGAACTGCGCCCAGGCGCCGGCGCCGAGCACGCCTACACGAACGATGTCGTTGCTGGCGGTCACTGAATTACCCGTGAGGTGTCACCCGGCAACAAGAGCTGCCGGTGCGCCCAGATCGGCGCGATGCCGTTCTTCATGACGCGTTCGTGGAAGTCGCGGAGGTCGAACTTGTCACCCTGGGCCGCCTTTACATCGCGCCGCAGCGTGAGCATGCCACGCTTGCCCAGGAAGTACCCACCGTAGGTGGGGTCGTAGGTGCCGCGTTCCGCTTCACGCTTGGCGGCGGGAGCGGCCACGTACGCCTGTTGCTCGAAGCAGGCCTGCGCCTGGGCGAGTGTCCATTCGCCGGTGTGCAACCGGATGCCCGACAGTAATCGACAGATGCGCGTGAGCGCGTCGCTGAGCTGCGCGAGTTCGTAGCGCGGATCGCTGTTCATGAAGCCCTGTTCCACGACGAGTTCTTCCGCGTAGTGCGCCCAGCCATCCTGTCCCGACGACGGCTGCGGAAACGGATTCAGGCCGATCCAAATGCGACGGATCTTGCCTGGCGTGTCGCGCATGTGCACGGCGTGCAGCCAATGACCGGGCATCGCTTCGTGCGCCGATGTGATGGCGAGCGACGCATAGTTGAAGCGCTCGAGCCATGCGTCCTGCTGCGCGGGCGATTCGAGCGAGTCGGCGTCGGTGATGTAATAGAAACTTTGCAACGGCGTCTTCTCGAGCGGAGGCGACGCGTGCATCGACGCGAAGCCCAGCGAAAACGGCTGGGCGGGTTTGACCACCACACGTTCGCCATTGGGCACCACGGCCAGATTCTTGGTGGAAATGAAGCGCGTGAGCGAATCGACGACAGCCTGTGCGGCCGCGACGACCTCGCCGCGCTTGGGATGATTGCGGCGGATCGTGAGCCACGTGGCCTGCGGATCGGCGCCGGGCGCCAATCGCTGCGCCGCGGCGCGGAAGCGCTCTTGTGCCAGCTTGAGTTCGCGCTCACCCAGCGCGGCCAGGTCGACCAGCGGTACATCGATGAGCTCTTCCGCGCGATAGCGTCGCGCCACGGCGTCACCACCAATCTTCCACTCGCCGTTGGCGGTGGGGAGCACCGTCTTCTCGAAGTCGGTGGTGTACGCGTCGATGGCTTTAGCCGCGGCCGTCGCGGCGCTCAAGAGTGAATCCATGAGCGGTGTGCCCTTTTCCGTGACGAAGGCGACGGACACGTCGGTGGTGAGCATCGTGGACGCACCGCGCATCATGCCGAGTCCGCGTTCGGCGAAGATCCGGGGCGGATTGACGATGTTCGTGCGCGCCGCCTGAAGCAATGCGGGCACACCGGCGAGCTTGGCGATGATCCGACGCATGCGCACCGGCGCCGCGTCGTTCTCCATCGTCATCAGGTTGTGTACACCATCCGACAACGCACTGGCGTACGTCATCGGATTCCGCTTCCAGTTCTCCAGCGTTTCCTGTTCGAGCAGCCATCCGTCGATCACGCCGGCCAGAATGCGTTTGTCGACGCGTTCGTCGGGGGTGAGTGACGAATCGCTGAACGCCGCGAGCTCGGCGGCTGCCGTCTTGAGCGTGGCGATTTCGGCGGCGATCGCTTGTGCGGAAAAGTCGTCGAGCCGGTCGTCGTGATTGTGCAAGCCGTTGCCGGCCGCGATCGAGGGATGACGGCGCGCGAAGCCGTCGAGATAGCGGTCCACGAATGGGGCGAACCCGGCGGTGGCGGGAACGGCGTCCGCGGCCTGTTCGGCGGGGGTGCAAGCGGTGCCGAGCGCGAATAGTGCGAGCGCGGCGAGTCGGGTTTGGGTTCGCATCGGGGCTTAACCTGTGGCTGATCTCCCCCCTTCGCAATCAGGCGGACGGGCGTGATTCGGTCGCGATGGGTAGCGGCTTCACCGCGAGCGTGAGCACCAGTCCGACGGCCAGCAGCCCAGCCAGCAGCATCAGTGGTTGGTCGTAGATGTGGACGCGCGGTTCGCCCGGGGCCAGCGCCGCGCGAGCGCGCTCGGAGAGCTGCGTAATGATCACCGGTCCCATAACGGCCGCCACGCTCCACGCAGTGAGCACGGCGCCGTGAATCGCCCCCACGTTGCGCGAACCGAACAGGTCGGCCAGGAAGGCCGGCATCGTGGCGAAGCCACCGCCGTACATGGTGAATACGGTGAGGAGGCAGGCCAGGAACGGCCACCACGCACCTATCTGCGCAAAGCGCGGTATGGCGAGAAAGAGCGCGAACTGCACCACGAAGAAGATGAGATAGGTGGTGCGTCGGCCCAGGAGGTCCGACGCGCTCGACCAGAGCAGCCGTCCGCCGGCGTTAAACAGGCTGATCACCGCCACGATGGCGGCGGCCTGCTTGGGCGTGCGGCCGAAGAGGTCCTGCATCATCGGCGAGGCCTGGGCGAGAATGCCGATCCCGGCGGTGACGTTCACGCAGAGGATGCCCCACAGCAGCAGGAACTGCGGCGTGCGCACCGCCTCGCGTCGCGTGAGGTTCGCGGTCACCGCCGTGGTCTGGCCGGGTTGGGCTTCCGGGGGCGGTCGCAGTAACTGGGCACCCGCCATCATCAAGGCGAAGTACACACCGCTCAGCACGAACAGGGTGCGGGCGACGCCCACCTGCTCGATGAGAAACGCATTCGCGTAGCCGCCGAGAAAGGCGCCGCCACCGAACCCCATGATCGCGAAGCCGGTGGCCATGCCGAGTCGCTCGGGGAACCACTTCACGAGCGTCCGTACGGGGGCGATGTATCCGATCCCGCACCCGATGCCTCCGAGGATGCCGAGCCCCAGAAAGAGCAGGAGCGGCTGCTGCCAGAGCAAGCCCACGCCGCCAAGCGCCAAGCCGGCGGCGAAGAACATGGCCGACGTTCTGGCGGCGACCCGTGCGCCGACGCGCTCCACCCACGGACCCATGGTGGCGGCGCTCAGGCCGAGCAGCACGAGCGCGGCGGTGAACGTGGTGTACGGCGGACTCCCCCACCACGGCTGCGGCGGGAGCGCAGCGACGATCGGGCGATTGAGTGTGCTCCAGGCGTACACCGAGCCGATGCCCAGATGGACGAGGACGGCACCGAGCGGGATGGTCCATCGAGATTTCGACATATGGCGGAATCAACCATATATCCGCCCGATCCGTGCCGGGTACTTTGCGGCATGTCTTCGCGCGAAAGTCCGATCGCGGCCCAGCGGGCCCGGAATGCCCGCCTCACCGCGCAGGCCGAACAGATCGCCCGCGTGGATGGCGCCGAACACGGATTGCCGGAGTTGCCGGTGATCCTGCTGCCGGCGAACTCGCGTACCACAACCGAGCTCCCCGAGGAGTCGCGCGCCGCGTTTCTGGACAAACTGCGCGGGACGATCACCGCGGCGTTTCTCGACGCGGTCCGGGATACCGGCGCGCCGATGACCGCCGAGGCCGAGTCGGCCCGCGAGGATGCGGGCTGGGCGCTGCCCGAGTCGATCCCGGCGATGCCGGCTATCATTGGCGCGAGCTGTGGGACCTGTGGTGGCGAGTGCTGCACCGCCGGCGGGACGCACGGATTTTTGCACGCCGACAGCATCATGCGGGTGCGGACGCAGCTCACCGACGGCGGGGAGACGGTGACCCCTGAGTCGCTGGAGGCGCGGTACGCGTCGTACCTGCCGGCTCGTCATTACCGTGGTTCGTGCGTGTTTCACACCACGACAGGGTGCAATCTGCCGCGTGCGCTGCGCTCGAATCTGTGCAACCGGTATGTGTGCGGCGGTCTGGCCCAGCTCACGCGGGCGCTGGTGTCGTCGCCGCAGACGTCGGCGTATGTGGCGGCCGCCGATTCGGTACAGCTGCGGCGGCTCGCACTGGTCACGGTGGCTGGATCGCGTCCCATAACGCTCAAGGGCCTTTAGCCCCAAATTAGTGCAGACTCATCCGCAAGACGGCTTATTTAAGGGTGACTGACGGGACGGGCCGGCCGATTGCTGCGAGCCCTCTCCTTCTATACCCTTACCGTCTCCCCCTTTCCGCCTGCGGCCGGTGTTGAATCACGTGACCAAACCGATGGCCAAGTCCCTTCGCCGTTCGATCCGCCTGGCCGCTTTGAGCGCCGGGATCGTCGCTATGACGGCCTGCGCCACCTCGCGGTCGGCCTCATCGGCCGGACCTGCGTTTCAAATGGGCGATGCCGGTGCGCTCGTGCGCGCCCGCGCTGACAGCCTGCGCTATCCGTGGGTCACGGCCGACGTGGACTTCATGAGCGGCATGATCCACCACCACGCGCAGGCGATCACGATTTCCCGGTGGGCGCCGTCGCACGGCGCGAGCGCGTCGGTGCAGCGGCTCACGGCGCGCATCATCAATGCGCAGACCGACGAGATCACGATCATGCAGACGTGGCTGAAAGACCGCCGTCAGACGGTGCCGATGGTCGATTCGCTCGGCAACGTGACGATGGGCGGTGCGGGCCACGACATGGCGGCCATGGCCGGCCACGACATGGCGGCGATGGGCGGTATGGCGATGGGCCAGATGTCGATGCCGGGCATGCTCACCGACGCGCAGCTGAAGGAACTCAACACGGCGCGTGGCACGGAGTTCGACCGGTTGTTTCTGACCTACATGATTCAGCACCACCGGGGCGCCGTGGCGATGGTCAAGACGTTGTTCTCGGCGCAGGGCGCGGGGCAGGATGAAACCGTGTTCAAGTTCGCGAACGATGTCGAGGTTGATCAGAGCACCGAGATCAAGCGCATGTTCACGATGATGTTGGAGATGGGATTCGCTCCGCCGGCGTAAGGTGAAGCGCCGGTTGGGCGAGCTGTTGAGCGTGATGTTGAGCGTGATGTTGTCGGAGTACCACCACCTTTCGAACACAGGAACAGACATGTCAAAAGCACTTCCGCGTCGTCGCGGGGCGAGTGTGGTCACGGGGTACGCGGCCATGGCGCTACTGGGCCTCGCGGCCTGCGCCCCGTCCAAGCCCAAGACGGCACCGACGCCGATGAACGATCCGCGTGTCGGCCTCAAGGCCGGCCTGTTTGACGCCGGCGAAGCGATCTCGAACATGAAGGTCGTGGCGAAGGCGGTCTCACCGCCGGGCTTCCTCGGCATCACGAATTCCGATCTCGCCTTCACTGGCAAGTACGCGATTCAGGGCAACTACAATGGCCCGGTGATCTGGGACATTTCGAACCCGGCCAAGCCGGTGCTCGTGGTGGCGTACACCTGCCCTGCCTCGCAGAACGACATCTCGGTGTACAAGAACCTGATGTTCATGTCGGCCGAAGCGAACAACGGCCGCGTGGACTGCAAGCCGGGTGGCGTGCCGGATCCTGTCAGCAAGGATCGGATACGTGGCGTGCGCGTGTTCGACATCACGAACATCCGCGAGCCGAAGTTGATTGCGAATGTGCAGACGTGCCGCGGTTCACACACGCACACGGTGCTCGAGGATCCGAAGGACAAGGACAACGTGTACATCTACGTGTCGGGTTCGTCGGGCATCCGTTCGGCCGGCGAACTCGCCGGTTGCGCCGACGTGGCGGCGGACGATCCGAACTCGTCGCGCCTGCGCATCGAGATCATCAAGGTGCCGCTCGCCAACCCGGCCTCGGCCGCGGTGGTTGGTCGTGCCAACATCTTCGCTGGACTGAGCGCCGCGCCGGCGCATGGCCTGTCCGATGCCGACAAGGAAGCGGCGGCGAAGACGCTCGCGACGGCGAAGGCCGCCGGCGCGTTCATCGCGAAGAACCCGCAGTCGGGCATGGACATGGTGGTGCCGCCGCAGGTGCTTCGTCCGTTGCTGGACAACGCCATGAAGGCGCGTGGCGGTACGTCGGTGAACGCGGCCGATAGCGCCGCGGTGCGCGGTATGGCGCAGGGTGCGATCAACACGATGTTCGCCGGGGCGGCAGGTGGCGCGCCGGCGGGTCGTGGTGGCGAGCGTTCGCAGTGCCACGACATCACGGTGTACCCGGCGCTCGGACTGGCGGGTGGCGCCTGTGAAGGACACGGCCTGCTGATCGACATCAGCAACCCGATCGCGCCGGTGCGTCTCGATGCGGCCGCCGACTCGAACTTCGCCTACTGGCATTCGGCGACGTTCAACAACGACGGCACGCAGATGCTGTTCTCCGATGAGTGGGGCGGCGGTTCGTCGCCCAAGTGCCGCGCCGGTGACAAGCCGGAATGGGGCGCCAACGCGATCTTCTCGATCGTGAACAAGAAGCTCGTGTTCAAGAGCTATTACAAGATTCCGACCGTGCAGTCGTCGAACGAAAACTGCGTGGCGCACAACGGCTCGCTGATCCCGATCCCGGGCCGCGACGTCATGGTGCAGTCGTGGTATCAGGGCGGCGTCTCGGTGTTCGATTGGACGGACCCGTCGGCGCCGAAGGAAATCGCCTCGTTCGATCGCGGTCCGGTGGACTCCACCCGCATGGCGATGGGCGGCTCGTGGTCGGTGTACTGGTACAATGGCTCGATCGTGAGCTCGGAAATCGCGCGTGGTCTCGACGTGGCCGAACTCGTGCCCAGCGAGTTCATCTCGCAGAACGAGATCGATGCGGCGAACACGGTGAAGTGGGATTACCTGAACGCGCAGGGTCAGCCGAAGATCTCGTGGCCGCCCAGCTTCGCGCTGGCGAAGGCGTTCACGGACCAGCTGGAGCGGAAGGGGTGTGTGGCGCCGGCGAAGATCTCGGAGATCCGCTCGTCGATCTCGAGCGCCGAGAAGACGTCGGGTGCGGCGCGCAACGCGACGCTCACCAGGCTGGTGACAGATGTCGAAGCCAGCCGCAGCTGCGACCCGAAAAAGACGGACCTGCTGAAGAAGGCGCTGCAGGATCTGCAGACGCTGGCGATGTAAGCCTGCTCGCCGCGTAAACGAAATAGCCCCCGATCCTGCAGAGGATCGGGGGCTGTTTTGTTTTGGCCTCGAGCGGTGTAGCGCGCAGAGGTTCGGCATAAATGCTGGTGACGGTGGTAGCTTTCCTTATCGTTCGCGTTCGACCGAATTCCACCTTCAGCCTGTCCCGATGCAAAAGAAACGAGCCGTTGCCCTCCAGCAGGAGTGGGGCGGAAAGCTCTGCGATCATCCCGCTTTTGCCAAGGAATACGACTTGGGCGAGCGCACGGGGAATCACATCTGTACGCAGTGCGGCAAGACATTCACGTTTCGCGAGAAGGCTGAGATCGTTGCTGCGCGTCCGGCTGTAGACACGACCGACGACACGACGGAGTAAGCGTCGGCGTGTAGATTGCCGCATGCCGACACTCTGGCTTGACGCCGATGCCGCCCCGCGCGATGTGAAGGAGGTGTGCTATCGAGCCTGCGATCGTCTCGCGCTCGAGACCATCCTCGTCGCCAATCAGCGGCTCGTACTCCCCGTGGGATACGCCAAGCTCTCCGCGGTGCGCGTCGATGGCGGCGCTGATGTGGCCGACGCGTACATCGCCTTGCACGCCGTGGCCGGCGATGTCGTGATCACGGCTGATATTCCGCTGGCCGCCATTCTGGTGCCGAATCACATCTACGTGATCGATCCGCGCGGCGAGCTGTACACCGCGGAGAGCATCGGCGAGCGGCTGTCGGTGCGAAACTTCATGGAAGGGCTGCGCGGCTCGGGCGTGGAAACCGGTGGGCATGGCACCTATGGCGCGCGCGAGAAACAGCAATTCGCCAATGCCTTGGACCGCGTGCTCGCCAAGGCATTGCGAGTCTGATTCGCGGCCGTAGAATGAGCGGATGCTGATTTCTCGTGACAACGCAAAGGCGGCGCGCTATGGCGCGTTGGTGACCACGGTGGCGGCGCCCGGGCGTGGCAATGGTCCGGGTATTCCGCATGGCGCCGTCTTCAGTCGGAGTCGCTGAGATGGCGCAACCTAACTGGGAAGGACAGGACATCTCCGGGCAGACGCACACCGGCGTCAAGTTCACCGATCTCGACTGCACCGAAGTGGTGAATCGCGGCGCGGTGTTCACCGACTGCACGTTCATGCGGGCCACGTTCAACTGTTCGGTGCATACCGACGCGGCGTTTGTGAACTGCACGTTCAACGGCTGCTCGTTCTTCGACGCGCGCTTCACCGAGTGCAAGTTCGTGGGCAGCAATTTCGTGCGCTGCACCTTCGACCTCATGCAGGTGGTTGGTGGTAACTGGTCGCACGTGGGGCTGTCCGGTGCCGACCTCACGCGGGCGATCGTGCGCGGCACGCGGTTACGCGAGGCGGACTTCTCTCGCCTGCGCTGTCAGGATGGCTCGATCCGCGATGCGGATCTGTCAGGCGCCGACTTCGCGGGGGCCGACTTCACCGACTGTGATTTGCGTGGCAGCGACCTCAGTTCGCTCGATCCGGCGGTGGCCCGTCTCAAGGGCGCGATCATCGACATGCAGCAGGCGCTGTCGCTCGTGCAGGCCATGGGCCTCGACGTGCGGGCTGACTGACGGGCATCACCTGATGTCCGTCTGGGATCCCCAATGGACGCGGGTCCGATTCGTCGCCACTTTGGCGTATGCCTCTTTTCACCTTCCTTGCGTGCACCCGGTTCTCCCGGGTGGCCCTCGCCGCCGTGGCGGCGCTCCTGTGCCGTCCCGCCTTTCTCGCCGCCCAGCGTCCGCCCGCTCAGGGCCCCGTGACGGTCGTCGAAACCAGTCTCGCCGACCTGCGCACTGCGCTCGAGCAGAAGCGGATCACGTCGCGCGAGATCGTGCAGCAGTACCTCGCGCGCATCGCGACGTACGAAGACAAACTGAACGCCGTGATCACGGTGAACCCGCAGGCCCTCGCGATCGCCGACTCGCTCGACCGCGAGCGCGCGGCGGGACGGCTTCGTGGACCACTGCACGGCATCCCGATCGCGCTCAAGGACAACATTCAGACCGTCGAGATGGCGACATCGGGCGGCGCGCTGGCCTTCGCCGACTTGATGCCGAACTACGACGCGACGGTCACGCGTAACCTCAAGGCGGCCGGTGCGATCATCATCGCCAAGACGCAGCTCACCGAACTCGCCAATTGGACCGCCAGCGGCATGCCCGGCAACTACACGGGGCTCACCGGCTACGGCATGAATCCATGGGATCCACGGCGCGATCCGCGCGACGGTCTCTTCGACGGTCGCCCAGTGATGAACACCGGCGGCTCGAGCTCCGGGGTGGGCACCAACGTGAGCTTCTGGGCCGGCAACGTGGGCACGGAAACGTCGGGTTCGATTCTCAGCCCCGCCCAGCAAAACTTCCTGGTGGGGATCAAGCCCACGGTGGGCCGCGTGAGCCGATATGGCGTGATTCCGATCACGGCCGATCAGGATACCCCGGGACCGATGACCCGCACCGTGCGCGACGCGGCGATTATGCTGGGCGCGCTGGAAGGCACGGCGCCTGATGCGAACGACGCCGCCACGAAGGCCTGCACCCCACCACCGCGCAACGACTACACCTCCTTTCTCGGCGCCGATAAGCTCAAGGGCGCCCGCATCGGGATTCCGCGCGCCTTTTTCTACGAGCCGACCGTTCCGCCGGCCGGGGGCAGCAGCACGCCGCGCGGTGGGCTCACGGCCGCGCAGCATACGGCGATGGACGAGGTCATCGCGGTGCTCAAGGCACAGGGCGCGGTGATTGTGGATCCGGCCGACATTCCCAGTGTGGTGGAACCGGTGCCGGCCAACAACTTCCTGAACTGGAGTCCGTGCAGTGGCCTCGAACAGGCCAAGGGGCGCGACGCCGATTGTTCGATTGCGTTCAAGTACGGCATGAAGCGCGACTTCAACAGGTGGCTCACGCTCTTGGGCGACCGGGCACCCGTGAAGAATCTGCTCGGCCTCCGCCAGTGGAACATCGCGCACCAGCGCGCCGGTGCGATCAAGTACGGACAGGCGCTGCTCGACATCTCCGACGAGATGGACGTACAGGCCGACCGAGCGCGCTACGAGGCCGATCGTCGCAAGGACATCCTGCTGTCGGCCACCAACGGCATCGATGCGGCCATGAAGGCTCACCAACTCGACGCCCTACTCTTTCCTGGCACCAGCAGCGCCAACATCGGCGCGCGCCCCGGGTATCCGACCATTACCGTTCCGTATGCCCTGCTACCGGTGCCGCCGGGACAGGGCGCGCAGGCGTTCCCTGAGGGCTTCAACCCCCAGCCCGCCCCGTTCGGCGTGAGTTTCACCGCGTCGGCGTGCGGTGAGCCAACGCTGGTTGGGCTGGCGTACGCGTTCGAGCAGGCCACCAAGAAGCGCGTGCGTCCGCCGCTCTTTCCGTAACCTTCACCACGCCATCAGCCATGCATCGCTCGTTCGCCCTGCTCGCGCTCACCTGCGCCGCGTTGTCGTTCTCGTCACCCGTGTCGGCACAGACATACCCGACCAGCTGGAATCCTGAACTCCTCAAGCGCGCCGATGTGAAGTCGGCGATGGCGATGATCGAGCAGCGCTTCCCGAGTCAGGTCGACGAGTGGATCCGTATTGCCGAAATGCCCGGCAAGTCGCGGCTCGAGCAGCAGCGCGGCGCCTATGTGAAGTCGGTGTTCGAAAAAGAAGGCCTCACGGTGTCCGTCGATTCCATCGGCAACGTGACCGGCGTGCGCAAGGGCACCGGTGGCGGTCCCACAATCGTGATCGCGGCGCACACCGACATTGTTTTCCCGCCCGAAGCGAACACCAAGGTGCGTCGCTCCGGTGATACGCTGTTCGCGCCGGGGGTGGGTGACAACACGGCATCGGTGGGGAACATGCTCTCCACGTTGCGCGTGATGAACGCTACCAAGTTCACCAGCAAAGGCGACATCATTTTCATCGGCACCGTGCAGGAGGAACTCGGTCTCAAGGGGATGGCCTATTGGTTGGAGCACAACCCGAAGCCCGACCTACTCATCGTGCCCGATGGCGCGTACGGCAGCGTGTCCTACGGCGCGCTTGGCATTTACTGGACCAAGTTCGTGTTCACGCATCCCGGTGCGCACACGTTGTCATCGCGTGGTATCCCAACGCCGGTGAAGGCGGTAGCGAAGGCCATCGATCGACTGTATCAGCTGCAGTTCGAGGCGCTTCCCAATGGCGCGGTGATGAACATCGGGCAGATCCACGGCGGCAATATTTTCAATGCCGTGCCGCAGGAGCTGTACTTCACGGTGGACCTGCGCAGCTCGGATCCGGTGCTGCTCGACTCGCTCGATCGCATGATCACGCGCATCACGCAGGAAGTGGCGGCCGAGCAGAAGGTGGGACTCAAGATCGAGATTGAGCAGAAGAGCGGCGCCGGCGGTACCGAGAAGCAGCTGGAAGGCGCGCGCGCGCATCCCCTTGTGCAGACCGCGGTCGACATCAATCGTGCACTCGGTATGACCCCAGGTATGTCCGGCGCTTCCGAAGCCGTGGCGACGGGCGCCACCGACGCCAATCCCGGCGTGGTGCGCAAGATTCCCAGCATCGCCATTGGCGGTTCGAAGGCCAGCGGCGCGCATCAGCTCACCGAGTTCGCGCTGGCCTCGAGCGCGCTGCCATCGACCAAGCTGCTGTATCTGCTCACCGCCACCTTCGCGGATGGCATCAAGATCGTGCCGCCCGCCAAGATCGTGCCGTGATCTAAACGGTTGAAAGCAGCATAATTGTGACGAGAAACGAGGTGGCGTGACGCGCGCGGAGAGAAACCGCACGCGATTCGACCCTCGCCCGTTGCGCCCCAGCGGTATTCAAGGGATGTTCCAAAGGTGAGGACTCGGTTGGACACCCCCGTCCGTCGGCGTTTTGACGTGATGTGTGCGATGTGACGGCGGCGATCTCCTGCGCGCGGCTGCTCTCTTTCAGGAGATTTGCTTGTGACCACCGCTGCTGCCACACCCGCGTCGACGCCGGCGCCGATGCCCATCCCGACGTCGACCGAGTACCACAAGGCGCTGCGACTGCTGTACGTCGCCAATACGATTTCTGATGCGCAGTGGAGCATGCTTCGCGCGCATTGCCTGGCCCCTGAGTACACGCTCACGACCGTCGAACTGGCGGAGGCCGCTGGCTTCGAGAAGCCGGGCGCCGTGAACCTCAACTACGGCCGGTTCGGCGCGAAGTTGGCCGGACGTCTGCTGTACACGGTGCCGCCCAAGGAACCGCAGGCGTCGGTGTTTGCCACGTTCGCCGAAGGCGGCGCGGAAGCACCGCACACGCGTTGGACGCTGCGCCCCGAGATCGTAGCCGCGGTGAAGCTGTTGAACTGGTTCCCGCGTCTGGCCAAGCACAAGACGGCGTAAGCCGTCTGATTACGCGCCCACGGCGAGCGCGTCTCGAAGCGTCGTCAGCAAGCGATCGGCGGCGTAGGGTTTCGGCAAGACGTGTGTAATGCCGTGTCCTGCGCCGTATGCGTTGGCGTCGAGCCCGCTGGCGGCAATGATGCGCACCAGCGGATTCATCTTGCGTAGCACGCGAATCGTGGCCGGTCCGTCCATCACCGGCATCATCATGTCGGTGAGCACAACCGCAATCTCGTCGCCGCGTCGCGCGTAGACCGCGACAGCATCCGAGCCGTCCACGGCGACCAGTACGCGATAGCCAAACGCTTCCAGTGTCCGCTGCGTGATCTGTCGCACCGCCGGTTCGTCGTCCACGACCAGCACCAGTTCACCGTCACCCCGGGGAAGCTCGGGCGCGGCCGCGGGCGCGCCGACATCGACTGAGGTTGCGGCGCGCGCCGGAATGTAGACGTCGAACGTCGAGCCACGTTCCGGTTCGCTGTACACGCGGATGAAGCCGCCGTGGCTCTTCACGATCCCCATCGACGTCGACAGCCCGAGGCCGGTGCCATGGCCGACTCCCTTCGTCGTGAAGAAGGGGTCGAAGATGCGATCGAGCACGTCAGGCAGGATGCCCGTGCCACTATCCTTAACACGAAGCACGACGTACACCCCGGCGTCCGCGTCGCTATTGACGTCGGCATCGTGCGCATCGAGTGTCACGTTCTCGGCGGCCATGATGAGCTGACCGCCGTTGGGCATCGCGTCACGGGCATTCACGCACAAGTTGAGCAGCACTTGATGCAGTTGCGTTGCATCACCAATGACGCGCCACACGTTGGCTGGCACGACGGTCTGGAGAGCGATGTGCTTGAGGAATGTATCCTTCGCGATCTTCTGCACCTCGAAGATCAGATTTGCGACGTCGATCTCGAGACGCTGTCCTTTCGCCCCGCGTGCGGAGGAGAGTACTTGCTGGACCATCTCGGACCCTCGGCGCGTGCTCCCCTCAATCACGCTGATCAGCTCCCGACTCTCTTGGTCGAGAGACGACCTCTTCAGCAGTTCGAGCGACAGCATGATCGGCGTGAGCACGTTATTCAGATCGTGCGCGATGCCGCCGGCCAGCGTGCCGATGCTCTCCAGGCGCTGCGCGCGCAGGAGCTGCCGCTCGAGCTGCTTTTGCTTTGAGATGTCGCGCGCCACTTTCGAAATGCCGATCACGCCACCGTTTGCGTCCCAGATCGGCGACATGGTGAGCGAAACCTCAATGCGTCGTCCGTCCTTGGTGATCCGGCTCGTCTCAAGGCGCTCCACGCTCTCTCCGCGCGCGACACTCTCCAAGCGCCGTGTCTCTTCTGCCTGTTGATCAGGCGGAGTAATCTGCATGATCGAGGCGCCAACGATATCCTCGGCCGTATGGCCGAAAATATTCTGGGCGCTGCGGTTCCAGCTCGCGATGATGCCGTTGAGGTGCATGCCCACGATCGCGTCACTGGAGGATGCGACAATGCTCGCCAGGCACTCCGTCTCCATCTCGGCCTGCTTGCGGGCGGTGATGTCGAGGATGATGCCGGCCACGCGAATGGGCTCCCCGCCCTCGTCGACGTACACGTTCCCCCGCGTCCAAAGCCAGTGACGCGATCCGTCGGCCCAGATGACTTGGAACTCGTCGCTAAAGTCTCCGTTCTTGGACAGCGCTCGCTTGAAGTTCGCATCCACGCGGTCGCGGTCGGCCGTGTCGATGTGCGCCAGAAACGTGCCGTAGCTCCATCCCGGCAGCTTGGTGTCGTACCCGAAGCACTGATCGTACCGCAGCGAGCGATGCAGGACGTTGGTGCGGAGGTCGAGATGCCAGTCGCCGATGCGCGCCGCCTCGAGCGCGAAGTTCAGCCGTTCTTCGCTCTCACGGGCGAGGTGCTCCGCTTGGCGAAGCGCCGCCGCCTCCAGCGCAGTCCCAGTGATGTCCGCGTGCATTACGACGGCGCCGATGGTGTTTCCCAACTCGATCGGTGCGACGCGCAACCGAAACCACCGATGCTGATCGGGAGCGTGGCAAGGGTAATCGAGCGAGAACTCGGCTTGGTCACCCCGAAGCACGGCGCGGATGCCACTCGCTGCGGCGACGGCTTCGTAAGAGAACAGGCCAGTAGCGGCATCACACACCGCCAGATAATTCTGACCGACACCGCTGCTATGACGCTGCCCGGCGTTGCTCGAACTGAAACGCTGCCACGCCTCGTTGACGTACTGGATCGTTCCGCTCGGATCCAGAACGACGACCTGCGTGGGCAGGCCGTCGAGTGTCACGGCGGTGAGGCTCTCCGCGAACACGTTGGTGGCTTTGGTGACGCCGTTCCAGACTTCGATCGTCATAGTATTCGGCCAAGGCTGCGGTGTACGACCAACACCAGCACATACCGGCGAACGGTGGCGCCACGCGCTCCCCTACGATGTACTAGGCTCGACCGATCTGGCAAGAACCCGACCGCCTTACCGGAACGGCAGCGGCCCGCTCCCGTTTCGGAGTTCGCGCACCATCCGGTCGTCGCCGGTGAGTTCCCAATACACCAGCGACACGGGAATCATGCCCACCGTGTTCACCTCATCGAAGAAGCGCTTCATGGTGAAGGCGCCGCCAAGCTGCCGCGCGCGCTCGGCCATCGTCTCCTCCATGAGTCGGCCACCCGTGACGTAGCTGGCGCCGTAGCCCGGTTGACGGAGATACAGGTGTTGCTCGAATCCCAACAGCGGATCGCGACGCATCCACCCGCGCGGCGTCCAGCGCACGTGCATGTCGGCCGCCTCAGCCATGGTGAGTGTGTTGGCGTGCGCGTACAGATTGCCAAGGCCGCGCGCGGCGCGTGCCGCCAGCATGGTCCACACGATCTCGCGTGAGCGCGGCGATTGGTCGTATAAGCCCGCCTGCATCATCCACTCTTCCATCGACGTAGCCATCCCTTCGGCCCGGCTCATCCACACGTTGTACAGCAGCGGCGTGCGACGGATGGGGCTCGCGTGCGGATGCTCGCGGAACCGGCCGTTGTCCCACCAATGCCAGAGGTGCGTCCACAACGTACGCGGATCGCGGTGCGTGGCCTGCGAGAAGAAATTGCGCGTGGCCTCGGGCGAGTACGACTGAAAGCGCTCGCGCAACGCGCGCTCCATCCACGGTTCCACCGTCACGATGCCTTTGTCGCGGAAGAACTACATGTACTTCGGCAGGGCCTCGGCTTGCATCGTCGCGAACTGCGCGGCCGACTTAGCCACCGCCATGGGCGGCAGCGCGGCGTTGCGTGTTTCCTCGAGGCGCAGTGACGCGTGCGCGCGAGCGAGTTCGCGACGCGTAATCGTGACTTCTTCCTCCCACGATAGCGGTACCAGCAGCACGTTCTTCAGGAACCACGTGTACTGCGTTGTGCCGATGCCAGACTTGCCCGTCTTTTTGGGCGCTTCGGTGCGGAGCCAGCCGGCAAACGATTCGGTGGCACTCGCCGCGCCGGCAATCGCGGCCTTGAGCGCGCTGTCGTTTGGGTTAGCAGTGCCCACCAACGTGGCCAGTGTGCCGAGCGCGTCGTGCTGTTCTTCGAACGTCTTCACGGCGCCCACCCACAAGTCCTTGGCGTTGCCATTGGCCAGATTCACCCGCGCCTGGCGTAGCAAGGTGGGGATCGTGTTCAACTGCGCCGTGAGACGGCGTGATTCATCAGCGTTGAGGGCACGCGACTGGTCGAGCACGGTTCGCGGCCACACTGGATACCGCCACAAGCGGACGGCACCATGAATCATGGGGCCCTCCTCGGCCGGCGTATCGCTTTCTTCGGTGCGCACCGAGGCGTAGTAGGCCGGGTCGCGCGAAAACGGCGTCAGCACGGTGAGGTGATACTGCATGCCGTTCATTTCGGCGCGCACCAGGTGCCAGTCTACCTGCTCCGGCACGCGCCAGCCGGTGGTATCGATGGCGCGTAGCTTCGCCTGCAAGGCGCGCAGGGCGGTGAGCCGGCGCGCGTTGGTGGGTGGGGTGTAATCGGGAATCCCGTCGCGGCGCGGCGGCTCCTCGAAGGTGCGCCATTCAGTGAACAGCGACAGCAGCTGGGGATAGCTACGGCTCGGCGAGGCCGACTGCGCGTGAAGCAGGGGCTGCGGCACCACGAGCAGGGCCATCAGCGCGGCGGTCACGGCGGCGGTCACGGCAACGGGGCCCCGGACGGGGCGAAGGCTGAAGAAAGGCATGTCCAAATGTACGCCTGAATCAATTTCTTGCACGCGACCCGACTGGAGCACGGATTTGACGGCCTATAAGGCTGGATCGCTAACGGCCAGAACACGGATGACACGGATTTCACCGAACCAACACGGATAAGCCAACAGCGCTTTTGCTTATCCGTGTTGATTCCGTCTCGTCCGCGATATCCGTGTTCTGGCTGTTGCTGTTGATGCCACTAAAACGCCACCATGCGCGTGACTTTGATCGCGACGGACCGCTCGTTGCGCACGTTCGTGAACGTGTTTTGCCGTTCCGTATACACGAGGAACACATCGCTGAGCGGCGCATAGCGCCATGCTAGACGAGCGTTGGTCACGAAGCTGCGTGACTGCGTGTTGTACTGCACGAACGTGCTGCCGAAGAGCGTGGTGGAATACGCGTACTTCACGCGCACGCCGCCGAGGTCGGCGGCAAACGCGCCGCTGGGCAGCGATACATCGTTGTGCTGATACGTGCCCTCGAAGCTGATATCGTAGCGCGGGCGCCAGGTGAGTCCGCCGCTCAGCGTGGTGTTGGTGCCGTTGTAGAAGTCACCGACCTGTACGCCGGCGTTGCCGTACACCGGATAGCGCTGGGTGGAGGTGTAGGTGGCTTTGGCGTTGCGGAAATTGTAGCGGCCCACCGGGATAGACCGGCCCGGGAACGGTGTGAAGGTGCGATCGAGGCGATCGAACCAGTCGTTCACCTGGAGCTTGAGTTCACCATCAGGCTGAAAGAACACATCCAGTGCGGCGGTGATCTGATGCGACTGCGCGCTGCCGTCGAAATCGGTGTACAGGTCCGCCTCGACGTACGGATTGAGCTCCTGAATGCCTTTCAGTTTCGGTCGCGCGTGAAGGCCGGTGGTGGCATACATCTGCTGGAAGCCGCGGCGATTCACGAAGCCGATGCCGGGATCGAAGTGATCCGACACGCGCTTGTACATCGCGGAGCTGTTCCAGAGTTTTCCGCGATACGCCGCCGATACGCGTCCTGCCGTGCCGTTGGAGCTGGCGGTGTCTGACGCGCTCACGGCGACGTACGAGTTGATGATCAGATTGCCCAGCAGGCGGATGTTCGCATCCACACCGTACGAGCGATTGTAGGTGCCGCTGCTGTCGGTGGCCTGACGATTGGCGGCCAGCAGTCCAATGTCCGAGTTGCCGAAGATGTTTCGGCGCACACGCGCCACGGCGAAGTTCTCGGTCGGTGTGGTGCTCGCGCGTTGCGTTTGCATATCGAGCAGTCCCACTTCCCATCCACCCACGCGGCCGGTGAGACGACCGCCGCCGGCAATGGGAATGGGCAGGCCGTCTTTCGTGAGCCCGATCTGGCGTGAGTTGAACAACGTAAAATCACTCAGCGACGCGCCCATCCGATAATTGCGCTCGGTTACATCACCAAAGGTGAATGAACCAGCGTTTTCGATGAAGAACTCGCGGCGTTCAGGGAAGAGAATACCGAAGCGCGTGAGGTTCACGACCTGCTGATCTACCTCGACCTGCGAGAAGTCGGTGTTGACCGTGAGATCGAGCGTGAGCGACGGTGTGACGCCGTACTTAAGATCACCACCGATGTCGGCCTTGCTGCCCAGCAGGCTGCTGGGCACTTGCGCGCCGGCCGAGTTGCGCGCCAGCGCGTAGGGCTTGACTTGCAGGTTGCGCCCCTGCTTGAGCCCCGTGATGCCTTCCATCGTGCCGGCCTTCGACATGCGATGCACGCGATACTGGCGCTCGAGGGGCGCCCAGTACGACGTTTCGTTCACGCGACGCACCCGACGGATGAAGTTGATCCCCCACGTTTGCGGGTCGCGCGTGGCATCGAAGCGCAGCGTCTTGAGCGGGATCCGCATTTCGAGCGTCCAGCTTGAGTCGCGTTGCACCGTGCGCACAGTGGAGATGCCGTCCCACGCTTCGACGATTTGGCGCGAGTCATTGAACGTCTGCTCGTCGCGCACCGCACCCTTCGGGTTGATGAGGAACAGGAAGGAGTTGCGTTTGTCGTTGAACGTGTCGAACACCACGCCGAAGATGTCGCTGTTCGACGATACGAAGTCGCGCTCGAGCCCCACCGTGATCGCCCTCTCCGGCTCCGGGTCGTAGTTGACGCTGGCGACGTAGAGATTGGTGGCGTCGTACAGCACCCGCACCTCCGTGCGGAAGCGCGCCGGATAGCCGGTGCTCGGCAGCTGCTGCACGAAGTCGGTGAGCACGGGGGCGGCGGCCCAGGCGGCGTCATCGAGCGTGCCGTCTACGACAATGGGGCTCGGGGCGCGCGCGGCGCGGAAGGACGGTCGGGCCACCGTTTCCGGATTGACCGACACGGCCGCGCGGTTCAGGCCGGGGCCCTGGGCGTGAGCGGCGGCGGCCAGCAGCATCGCGGCGGCGAGTAGCAGACAAGAAAAACGCCGCGGCGTCGAGTGGTGAGGCATATCGGTCAGTACGCGGCGGGTGGGACAGGTGCTGTGATTACAGGCGACGGGCGCCGATGGGCACTACGGACGGGCCGCATGGCCTCCGGCCGCTCTCCACGCCTTGTACTCCACCGGCATGCACACCGAGCACGGATGGTATCCGGCGGCCACCGCGGCGGCTTCGTCGGCGAAGAACACCCGCTGCTGCGCGTACAGCGCGCCATTGGCCAGCGCCCGGCGGGCGAGCTTGCAGTCGAGGCGGCCGTAGCGGCGTTCCTTGCGATAGCCGCCAATCGTGCCTTTGGTGGTGCCGGTGACGCGCGAGCCGTCGGGTCCGACCAGCATGTAGAGCTTTTCCGTTTCCATTGGGGCAAAGCTAGCGGGTCGGGTGGGGGGGTCGAAGGAGGGGTGGCTTCTCAATAAATCTGTCCATGGTTATAATATTATGACCACTTTGGAGACTCTGATGACCAAGCCCCGCGTGTCGGCACCGTCGACATCCCCAATCGCTGCGCCCACGATCTCCGCCAGCGCCTTCAAGGCGACGTGCCTCGAACTGATGGACGAGATCGTGGCCACCGGCGGCGACGTGATCGTGACCAAGCATGGTCGACCAGTGGTTCGAGTTGGCCCCGCGACGATCGCCCCAGCGTCGCCGACGGGATTCATGCGCGGCACGATCGTTCGGCACGGTGATCTGATCTCGCCCGATGAAGAAGGGTGGGCGACGACCGAGACCGATCCGCTGCGTGCGCGTGCGCGATGAGCGCGGCAAAGAAAACGTCTTCCCGCGTGAAGGAGCCGGCACCGTTCTACGTTGGGAGCCCGGCTCTGTGGCGTGCCGCCGATTCACCGTTGCGTGACACGCCGCTGCTGCTCGATACCCATGCATGGCTGTGGACGCTGGACGGTACGGCCGGAGCGCTCACCAAGCCAGCGATCCGGATCATCGATCGGGCGGCGGCCGAGGGACGATTGTTCGTGAGCGATATCTCCTTCTGGGAGGTCGCCATGCTGGTGTCGAAAGGACGTCTCGAACTGGCAGCCGATCCAACGATCTGGCTACGGCGTGCCGCGTTGGCCCCCGGCATTCAGCTGCTCCCGCTCACGCGCGACGTGCTGATCGAGAGCACACGACTGGCCGGCACGCCACATGGTGATCCCGCCGACCGCATGCTCATCGCGCAGGCGCAGCTGATCGGCGCGTCGTTGTTGACCTGTGACAAAGGCATCGTCGCGTACGCCGCGAGGACACCGGGCGTGCCGGTGTGCGACGCGCGCTGATCGACTGGTCACGGCTCGCGCCCGCCGCACCGCTCCTGTCCTCCGTGGCGCTGCTGGCACTGACGCTGCTGGCCATGCACTGGTCGGCGCAGTCTCTCGCGCGGCAGTCGTCGCAGCTGTTCGGTCGGCGCCTGCAGCTGTACCTGTTCGGGCTGCCGGGCACGATCGTGCACGAAGGGAGTCACGTGATCGCCTGCGTACTCTTCCGTCATCGCGTGCATCGTGTGAAGTGGTTCGATCCCTCGGCCACGGATGGCGCGCTGGGGTCGGTCGAACACTCCTACGATCCGTCCAGCGCGTATCAGCGCGTGGGCACGATCGTGATCGGTCTCGCGCCGCTGCTTGCCGGCGCGGCTGTGCTGCTGCTGGCGGCGCGGTTGCTGTTGGGGGTACCGCTGGTGCCGCTGGCCGACCTCACGCAGGTGGCAGCGTGGCGCTGGACGCTGTTCGCCTACGTGAGTCTGTCGGTGGGCGGCTCGATGCACCTGAGTGCGTCGGATGTGCGCGGCACGTGGCGCGGCGTGGTCACGCTGGGCGTGTGGATCGCGGCGGCGCTGCTGTTGTCGCTGGCCGTGTGGTGGGCGCTGTTGCAGCTCGCGCCTACCGTGTGGCCCGCGCACGTGGCGCCGCTGCTGCGGCAGGCCGCCACCTCGGTCGCGCGCGCCAGCGATGTGCTATCGGGCGCGCTGCAACTGTCGGTGGTGGTGAACGTGGCGGGGACGGTGCTGCTGTTCGTGGTGCGGCGCCTCGTGCGCGTGGTGCGGTGACGCCAGCGGCTTAGCGCGTGATCCCGAGATCCTGCAACACCCGCTGCGCGGCATTGTGTCCCGCCGCGCCGATCACCGAGCCGGCCGGGTGGGTGCCCGCGGAGCACGAGTACAAGCCGTCCACCGGCTGACGGTACGGCACGCGGTCGGAAAATCCGAAGGCGTTGTCCACGTGGTGAATGTGCCCGCGTGTGATGCCGAAGTGCTTTTCGATGGCCGCCGGATGCAGCGGGAAGGTGTCCACCACGAGGTCGCTGGTGCCGGGGGCAAAGCGATCGCACAGCGACAGCAGGTGCGACGTGTACGTGTGCTGCGCGGTGTCCCACGACCCTTCGGCCAGCGTGTGCGGCACCCACTGCACAAACAGCGCGCTGTTGTGGTGCCCGTGCTCATCGCGCAGGGTGGGATCGATGGTGGTGTGGATGTACCACTCGATCGTGGGAAATTGCGGCAGGCGCCCGGCCTGCACGTCCTCGAACCCTTCCCGCAGCGACCGCATCACGTCGGCTTCGTCGGGGAGCAGGTGAATCGTGGGCCCGAACGCGGCGCCATTGCGCTGCGCAGACTCGGGGAGACAGGTGAACTTCGGCAGCCCCTTGAGCGCGAGATTGACCTTGAAGGTCGAGCCGGGGCGCGCCATGCCGTCCAGCCGCTCGTTGTACGACTCGGGAAACTCCGAGCGACCGACGAGGTCACGCATGCGGAACGGATCGGCGTTCACCAGCACCGTGTTGGCCCGAATCACTTCGTCGTTGCCGAGCTGCACGCCCACGGCCACGCCGCGCTCCACGATGATGGACGCCACCTTCGCGCCCGTGCGGATCACGGCACCATTCGCGCGTGCGCGATCGGCGAGCTGCCGCGTGACGGTGCCCATGCCCCCTTCCACGATCATCCACGTGCCGTCGCTGCCAGGCAGTCGACACATGTTGTGCACCAGGAAGTTCATCCCCGTGCCCGGCGTATCCCACGTGCCGAACAGTCCGGAAAAACCATCGGTGACGGCGTACATGGCCTTTAGTAGATCGCTCTTGAAATCGAACCGCTCGAGATACTCGCCCACCGAGCCGCGGCACAGGCGCACGAACGCGTCGCGCAGGGCGGGACGCACGAACTGGGCGGCGGTTTCCTCGATGGACAGCGGTTCCTGCATCCACGTGGGCGCGATGTCGTCGCGGATCGCTCCGATTTCATCCTGCAACGCGTCGTTGGCGCGGACGTCGTCGGCCGAAAAGAAGCGCGTGAGCTGATCGCGCGTGGCGTCGCGGTCCGAGCCGAGCATGAGGTAGCGCCCGTCGGTCGTGGGCAGGAAGTAATGCGGATCGCGGCGCTTGAGCGGCAGCGCGATGCCGGTGGCCTGCATGATTTCCGGGGGCATGACCCCCAGCAGATACGCGCCGGTGGAGGTGCCGAGTCCCGGCGCCTTGGGGAACGGATATTCGGTGCGGGCGGCACCGCCCACCATGCCATGCTCTTCGAGCACGGTGACCGACAGGCCCCGCGCGGCCAGCATCACGGCGGCCACGAGGCCGTTATGCCCCGCACCCACGATCACCACGTCTGTCTTTGCGTTGGACATGGGCGGAAAGGTACGCTGTTGGCGAGCACTTTGGACAGCAGCGCTGCCACGCCCCACATTGGGGGTATGATGACTCCATGGCCGCAGTCGTATCTCCCGCTGGGCACCCTGCTTCCGTCGGCCTTGGTGGCGGCGGTGCCGGTGATCGTGCTTCTCGCGCTGCTGGGTGTCTGGCACGTGCGGGCGCATCTGGCCGCGGTAGCAGGGCTCGCGGCGGCGGTGGCGGTGGCCGTGCTGGTGGCGGGGATGCCCACGCCGCTCGCGCTGGCGGCCGTAACCCACGGCGCGCTGTATGGCCTCTTCCCGATCGGGTGGATCGTGCTGAACGCGCTGTTCGTGTACGCCATCACCGTGCACACGGGGATGTTCGACGTGGTGCGCGACTCGGTGGTCTCCATCGCTGAAGACCGTCGCATTCAAGTGTTGCTCATTGCGTTCTGCTTCGGCGCCTTCGTGGAGGGGACGGCCGGTTTCGGCACACCGGTCGCCATTTCGGCCGCCATGCTGATCGGGTTGGGCTTCAAGCCGCTGCCGGCCGCCGGCCTGTCGCTGATCGGCAATACGGCGCCGGTGGCGTTCGGCGCGCTCGGCACACCGATCATCGCGCTCGCCGGCGTGACGCAGTTACCCGTGAACGAACTGAGCGCCATGGTGGGGCGCCAACTGCCGCTGTTCGCGATGCTCATTCCCTTCTGGCTGATCGGGGTGATGGCCGGCTGGCGCTCCATCCGCGAGGTGTGGCCGGCCTGCCTGGTGGCCGGTGTGAGCTTCGGGGTGACGCAGTTTTATGTGAGTCAGTACTACGGACCCACGCTGGTAGACATCAGTGCCTCGCTGGTGTCGATCGCGTCGCTGTTGCTGCTGCTGCGCGTGTGGCGCCCGCGCACGGTGTGGCGCTTTCCGGGGGAGACGCCACGCGCTGCTGCGGACGCCACGCCGCATCGCACCGCCCACGTGCTGCGCGCGTGGATGCCGTGGGGCATCCTGTCGGTGCTGCTGTTTGTGTGGGGGCTGCCGGACATGAAGGCGTGGCTGAATGCGCAATCGCTGTTCACATTCCCGGTGCCGCTCCTGCATCAGGCCGTGCTGCGCACACCGCCGGTGGTGGCGATCGCCAAAGCGGAGGACGCCATCTTCACGCTCAACTGGCTGTCGGCCAGCGGCACGGCGCTGCTGCTCACCGGCGTGCTCTCGGGTGCGCTGCTGGGGATGAGGCCGCGGGCGCTGCTGCGCTTGTACGGGGAGACGCTGCTGAAGGTGCGACTGTCGCTGGTCACGATTGCCGCGATGATGGCCCTGGGTTTCGTGACGCGCTACGGCGGACTCGATGCCACGATCGGACTGGCGTTCGCACGCACGGGCGTGCTGTTCGCCTTCTTCTCGCCGTTGCTGGGGTGGCTTGGGGTGGCGCTCACCGGTAGCGACACCTCCAGCAACGTGTTGTTCGGCAACCTGCAGCAGATCTCGGCCCAGCAGGTTGGCGTGTCGCCGCTGCTGGCTGCCGCCGCGAACAGCTCAGGGGGCGTGATGGGAAAGATGATCGACGCCCAGAGCATCGTCGTGGCCGGTGTGGCCACGGGGCAGCATGGTCAGGAAGGCGTGATCCTGCGCTACGTGTTCTGGCACAGTCTCGCCCTGGCGTGTCTGGTGGGCGTCGAGATCTTCGTTATGGCGCACTGGTAGCAGCCAGCGCCCGCTCGATGTCCGGAATCATGTCGCTCGGTGCCATGGTGGGATCGAAGCGCTTGATGACTTGTCCATCGCGACCGATCAGGAACTTGGTGAAGTTCCATTTGACCGACGTGGTGCCCAGCAGGCCGGGCTTCTCGCTCTTCATCCACTGCCAGAGCGGGTCGGTGTCATCGCCATTCACGTTGAGCTTCGACGTGAGCGGGAAGGTGACATCGAACTTGGTGCTGCAGAACTGCACGATCGTTTCTTCCGTGCCCGGCTCCTGCCCGCCGAACTGATTGCACGGACAGCCGAGCACGGTGAGCCCCTGCGCCCGGTAGCGGCGGTTCAGTTCTTCGAGGCCGGCATACTGCGGCGTGAGTCCGCACTGACTCGCCACGTTTACCACCAGCGTGACGCCGCCGGCGAGTGACGACAGCGGTAGCGCGTCGCCGGTGATCGATGTGACGGTGAAATCGGAGAAGTTTTTCGGCGTGCTCACGGACGCACCGCCGTGGCGGATCCAACCGTGGCGGTGAAGGGCACGCTCATCACGCTCGGTCCCCACGACATCTCGATTGTACCGCGCGTGGGGTTGATCGCGCGCACCACGATCGTGAACTCTTCCACGTGACTCGGCGTGGCCGACATCTGCATCGGTATGCGCGCGAGGTCGTTGGCGGCCGAGTACACGGTGCCCCACTGGCCGACCTGCTTGTTCACGATGAGCCACGTGCCGGTGCGCGTGTGCTGCACGAACAACGAGTACGCGCCCGGTGGGACGACCACGTCACCCATGGTGAGCGTGCGCGACGTGAACAGGTGTGTGGCGTCGTTGGCACCGGTGCGCCATATGCTGTCGAACGGCACCAGTGTGCCGCCCCACACACTGCGGTCGCGCACCGACGGACGACCGTAGTCGATGAGCACCATGCCGCCCTGTCCGAACGCGCCGCGCGCGGTTTCGCGCAGCGACAGGGTGCCGGTGGGCTTCATGCTCTTCGCGATGGCGGCGATGTCGAGGCCGCCGGCGCCGCGCATGCCCGTGGACTTGTTGGTGGTGAGCGATCCGTCCACCGATTGGAGACGCTGGTTGGCATCGAAGCGCAGCACCATGGCATACGCGCCACCGCGCAGACGCAACGAGTCGCCGCCGCCGGCTGTGATGCCGGTGAGGCCGAGATTCCCGGTGAGGCCGAGGGCGGGAAGGGAATCAACGGCCGCCTTGCTCTTGGCGAGCGTGGCGAGCAGTTCCGTGGGGCCGTAGATGAACGTGGGGAAGTTGATCATCGCCTGCGTGGCCGCGAACGCCCGTCGCGGCGTGCTGTCGGCGAACACCGTTTCGCGCACGATGGAATCGGCGGTCACGGTGAAGCGCGTGTCGCTGGGCGTGTTCGGCGGCAGCGAGCCGTCGGCGTTGAGGCGCTTGATCGACGCCGTCGTGGGGCGCCCGTTCTTGGCCAGCGTGATCATGTATTGGTAGCGCGCCACGGCGGCGCCCGAGCGCTGCACCATCTCGCCGATCATGCCGGTGGCGGTGCGCGTGTACTGCTCGATGGCCACGGTGTCCTTGCCGAGCCGGTACACGAGCGAGGCTTGCTGGGCGGACAGCGGGGTCGCGGCGAGGAGTGCGGTGCCGGTGGCGAGCGTGGTGACGAAAAGTCGCATGGGTGGGGCTGCGTAGTGGGAAGGGTACTCGCGGGGAAATATGCGACGGACGGGGTCACGGCAACAACGAACAGCCAGAACACGGAGACCGCGGAAGCGCACCGAAACAACACTGATAAGATAAAAAGCGCTGTTCATCTTATCGGTGTTGTTTCGGTGCTGTTCCGTGATTTCCGTGTTCTGGCTGTTGGCGATCTCACCACACAGGGCGGAACCAGCCAGCGCGCACAAGACTTTACCTGATTTCTGAAACCCTTCGAACGCCCGCCACGCCATGAAATTCGACCCCAACTCCCCGCCGCGCTTTGCCTGGGTGCGCGACGGCGATCACCAAGCCGAGGCCGAGCGGATCATTGCGCGGAACACCCGTGAGCATGGCGGGGAGTGCACTGGCGAGCCGTCGGTGCTGGTGCGCACGGCCCCGGGCGGCCGGTTCACCATGCTCTCGGCCACCGGTCTCTGGTGGCTCGAGTACATGGCGGTGCATGACAGCTGGGGCGATCCCACGCGCGACGACGATGACCTGCTGGCGCAGCTGGTCGACACGAAGACGGAGCGGTAGCGGGCAGGGAACGTCCCGGTTTACTTGCCGCCGCGTCGCTGCGCGTCGCCCATCTTCTCGATGTCGGCCAGTAACTGCTTCGCGTCGTACACGATGCCGTCCTTGATCGTGTACTTCACGCCGCCGTACTGCTCCACCTTGCCGGTGTTGTCGTTGAGGCGGAACCAGCCGGTGCCGTACAGCACCTTGAGATTGGCAAACGGGTTGGCGTCCACGATCACCAAGTCGGCGAGCATTCCCGGCTCCACTACGCCGAACTCGATCGGCTTGCCCATCGGCTTGAAGAGCGTCTCGGCCGCATGCAGCGTGCCGGCACGAATCGCTTCGCCCGGGGTGAATCCCGCTT
>NSHR01000032.1 GCA_002737115.1 Gemmatimonadota bacterium
GCTCGTGGTCGGCGTGCGACGCTTGCTCGGGCCACACCAGGTGCCGTTGTCCTGCGCCCCGCCGCAGATGTTGTACGGTACGGCCATATCGTAGGCCACTTCGTAGAACTGCGCCACGGGAATGTTCTGTCCCTGTACGAAGTTGCCGCCCTTGTCGAACGTGATGGCGATGCCGCCGTCGTTGGCGATGACCCAGCGCTCGGGATCACTCGGATCGATCCAGATGCCGTGCGAATCGATGTGCACGCCGTTGGCGGTGGCGCGGTTCGTCTTGCCGCCGTCTTCCGACATTTGCAGGTCGGTGCTCGAGAAGTACACGCGGTCCGGGTTTTTCGGATCACTGCGCACCTGCGAGTAGTAGAACGGACGCACGTTGTAGTTGTTCATCTGCGCCCACGTGGCGCCGCCGTCGGTGCTCTTCCACAACCCGTTGTTCTTCGGGCTGCGCTCACCCACGATGGGGCCGGTCGCATTGGCCGCCGCTTCGATCATCATGTACATCACGCTCGGATTCGCGTGGTTGATGTCGAGCGTCATGCGTCCCTTCTGACCAGACGGGAATCCGCCCCCCTTTACTTCCGCCCACGTGGTGCCGCCGTCGGTGCTCTTCCAGAGCGCCGAGCCGGGGCCGCCGCTGAACAACGAGTACGGCGAGCGGCGACGCTCCCAGCTGGTGGCGAACAGGACGTTCGGATCCTTGGGATGAATGGCCACATCGATCATGCCGGCCTTGTCGCTCACGAACTTCACCAGCTGCCACGACGTGCCGCCGTCGGTGGTCTTGTACAAGCCACGCTCCGGATTCGAGCGCCACGCCGCACCGAGCGCCGCCACGTACACGACGTTCGGGTTGGTCGGGTGCACCGCGATGCGACCGATGTGCTCGGTCTTCTCGAGTCCCTTGGCCGACCACGTGATGCCGCCGTCGGTGGACTTGAAGATGCCGCCGCCCGGCTCGATCGAGTTACGCGAGTTCGGCTCGCCGGTGCCGGCCCACACCTGCTGCGTATCCGACGGGGCGATGGCGAGCATGCCCATCGAAATCACGCGCTGGTCGTCGAACACCGGACGCCACGTGGTGCCGTTGTTGGTGGTCTTCCAGATGCCACCGCCGGCGGCGGCGGCGAACAGGGTCTTGGAGGGGCCAGGAATGCCGACGACGTCGGACATGCGGCCCATGAAGTTGGCGGGGCCAACCGTACGCCAGCGCATACCGGCCACGGCGGCGGAGTCGAGCGACTGCGCACCCAGCGCGGGAGCGCCCAGTGACTGGGCACCCAGGAGCACGCTGCCAGCCAGCCAGGCGAGGGAAGAAATTCGGGACATAGGGGAACGGTGGGGGGAGTGTTACGGGCTCACCATGGAAAACGTACGCCCCCCCCCACACGTTTAGCCAATGACTCACACCCTCGGTTTTGCCGCGTTTGGCGCGGCCGCTCCCCTCGGTCCGTGGAGCTTCGAGCGCCGTGCGCCCGGCCCGCGCGACGTGCAGATCCAGATTCTCTTCTGCGGCATCTGCCATTCCGACCTGCACACGGTGCGCGGCGAATGGGGCCCGATCAGCTACCCACAGGTGCCTGGACATGAAATCGTGGGGCGGGTCGTCTCGACGGGATCCGATGTCACCCGCTGGAAGGCGGGTGACATGGTGGGCGTGGGGTGCATGGTCGACAGCTGCCGCACCTGTCCCTCGTGCGAAGACGGGCTCGAGCAGTACTGCGAGGCCGGCATGACCGGCACCTACGGCGGCGTGGAGAAGCAGACGGGCCTCCCCACCCAGGGTGGCTACTCCAACGCGATCGTGGTCGACGACCGCTACGTGCTGCGTATTCCCGACGGCATGGACTCGGCCGGCGCCGCCCCGCTGCTCTGCGCGGGGATCACCACCTTCTCGCCGCTCCGCCACTGGAAGGTCGGTCCGGGCAGTCGGGTCGGCGTGGTCGGCATTGGCGGACTCGGGCATATGGCCGTGAAGCTGGCCGCCGCGATGGGCGCGCACGTGGTGGTGCTCACCACCTCGCCGTCCAAGATCGACGACGCCAAGCGCCTCGGCGCCCACGACGTCGTGATGTCGAAGGACAGGGCGGCCATGAAGGCCTTCTCCAATTCGCTCGACCTGATCATCGATACCGTCGGCACGTCGCATGATCTCGAGCCCGAGTTCGCCCTGCTCCGTCGTGATGGCGCGCTCTGCCTGCTGGGTGGCTCCCCCGAGCCGCACCATTACCCAGGCGCCTTCTCGTTCATCATGAAACGAAAGAAGCTGGCCGGCTCGCTCATCGGCGGCATCCCGGAAACGCAGGAGATGCTCGACTTCTGCGCGGCGCACCACATCCTCGCCGACATCGAAGTCGTCGCCGCGTCGGCCATCAACGAGGCCTACGAGCGCATGCTCAAGGCCGACGTGAAGTACCGCTTCGTGATCGATCTCAGCACGCTTGAAGGCTGACCACCTGGCCCGATGCTGACAGCGGCAGGTCGCTTCCGTTAGCAGTGGAGCATGTTGCCCGAACTCTTCACGCCTCGAGCGCATCTTCACCCCGCTCGATCGGCGGGCGTCACCGTGCGACGCGCAGCGGGAGCGGATGGGCGTTGGTCTTTCCATCGCGCGCACGTTTGCCCGCGCGCAGCGCGGCGATGTGCGCTACCGCGCGCGCGAGGGCGGTGGTTCGGCCTTCGTGTTCGTCGTTGCGACCGCGCACGACAGCGACGCGACGTGACGCAGGTGGCGAACAGATGGCGGTGCTAACCGACCCCTTACCGTCCCGCGTTCACCCGTGCCGACAGTCCGGCCAGCCGTTCGCCCGCGGCTCTGAGCGTTTCTTCCCGCTTGGCGAAATGGAAGCGAATGAGATGATTCACCGGCTCGCGGAAAAAGCTCGAGCCCGGCACACCGGCCACGCCGATGTCCTTGATCAGCCATTCGGACGCGAGCGTGTCGTTGGCAAAGCCGAGGGCCGTGATGTCCACCATGACGTAGTAGGCACCCTGCGGCTCGGTGAACGGCAACCCCGTGCTGCGGAGAATGTCGAGGAAGATCTCGCGCTTGGCGCTATAGAGCTTGGTGAGGCCCGCATAGTACGAGTCGGGGAGCTCGAGGGCGCCGACCGCCGCTTCCATGAGCGGCGCCGCCGCGCCGACGGTGAGGAAATCGTGCACCTTCTTCGCCTGCGCGATCACGCTGGCGGGCGCATGCACGTAGCCCAGACGCCAACCGGTGATCGAGTACGTTTTCGACAGGGAACTGCAGGTGATCGTGCGCTCGAAGGCGCCCGGCAGGGTGTTGAAGTACACGTGCTGGTGCGGCGCGTACACGATGTGTTCGTACGGCTCGTCCATGATCACCCAGGTGTCGTACTGCTGCGCGTACTTGAGGATGATCATCAGTTCCTCGCGCGTGAACACCTTGCCGCTGGGGTTCGATGGGTTGCACACCACGATCGCCTTCGGGCGCTGCGCGAACGCGGCGGCGAGCACGTCTTCGTCGAAGCCGAAGTGCGGCGGATGCAGCGGCACGTAGATCGGCTCGGCCCCGGAGAGAATCGCGTCGGCCGCGTAGTTCTCGTAGAACGGCGAGAAGATGATCACCTTGTCGCCCGGATTGCACGCCGTCATCATGGCGACCATCATCGCTTCCGTGCTGCCGCAGGTGACCACGAGTTCCGATTCGGGGTCGACCTCGAGGCCGCTGAAGTGCGAGATCTTCTTCGCCAGCGCGGTCCGGAAGCGCGGCGCGCCCCACGTCACCGCATACTGATGGAACGGCCCGCGCGTGGCGCGCTCGAGCCCCTCCAGCAACACTTCCGGCGGATCGAAATCCGGAAAGCCCTGCGACAAATTGATGGCGCCATGCTGATTCGCAAGGCGCGTGGTACCGCGAATCACCGATTCGCTGAAGACGGAAAGACGCTGAGCAGTCGTAGGCATGGCGTCGACATATACCGCGCGGCGCCCGTCGGCGCTACCTTCGCGCGATGCCTACCCGCACCTTCTGGCTGATCAGCGCGTCGGGGCTCGCCCCGTTTCTCGTGTGCCTCGCCATCGCCTACGGCTCACCCGATGTCAGTGCGTTGCACGACGCCGCGGTGAAGACCTTTCTCGTGTATGCCGCCCTCACGCTCAGCTTTCTGGGTGGGGCGCGCTGGGGTGCCGAGCTGGCGCGGTCCCCCGACGCGCCGAACCTCCGGCGCATGGTGGCGGGCGCGACGCCGACCGTAGTTGGGCTCGCCGCCCTCTTGCCACAAACGCCACTCAAGGCGGCGCTCGGGCTGCTCATACTGAGCGGGGGGATCCAGCTGGCGTGGGACGTCGCCGCGTCGCGCAGCGGACTGCTGCCCCCGTGGAACGCCCGCGTGCGCACCGTGATGACCATCGCCGGCACGCTGTGCAGTCTCGCGCTCTGGCCCGCCATCGCATGACCACGTCGCATCCGTGCGGCGCACCCGACGATACGCCGCTGCCGACGCCGCTGCGCGATGCCGTGTGTGCGCGGCTCGGCATCGCCCCCGCGCCACCGACGCTGGATTTTCTGGAGGCCGTCTACGCCGCGTGGTGCCGCCGCGTGCCGTTCGACAACGTGCGCAAGCTCATCGCCCTGCGAGAGGCCGCCCCGCCGCCCCTGCCGGGCACCCAGGCCGCCGATTTCTTCGAGCATTGGCTGGCGCACGGCACCGGCGGCACCTGCTGGTCCTCCAGCAATGCGCTGTACATGCTCGTCACCGCCCTCGGCTTCACGGCACGACGCATCGCCGGCTCGATGCGCGACCTGGGATTCATCACCCACGGCAGTACGGTGGTGGCCATCGACGGACGCGACTGGCTGGTGGATTCGTCGGCGCTCACGCAGCGCCCCGTACCGCTCTTCGCCGGACCCTACCGTGATCCCGATCCCGCCTTCGCCACCACCTGGACCATGGACGGCGACACGCACCTGCTGCGCTTCGGCGCTGCCCCCGGTCCCGAGCACACCGTGTGCCGGTTCATGATCGACTCGATCGATCATGCGTTTCTCGACGCCGCGCACGAACGATCGCGCGGGTTCGGACGCTTCAACGAGATCACGTACGCGCGGCGCAATGTCGCCGATGGATTTCTCGTGCTGTCCTCGGCCGTGCGCTATCACCGCACGGCCGACGGCACCGATGTCCGCTCGCTCAACCGCGACGCCCTGCTGCGGTCGCTCGCCGATGACTTCGGGATCGGCCCCGACGTGCTGCAGCGCTACGAGGCGTGCGGGGCGCTCGAGGCGAATTTCACGCCCACCATCCCCCTATGAACGTCGCTGAAACCGGCTTCGCCATCGCCGCGCGTCGATTGTTGCCGCTGCTGTTCGTGAGCTACATCGTAGCGTTCCTCGACCGCGTCAATATTGGCTTCGCCAAATTACAGATGGCCTCCGCCCTCGGCTTCTCCGACGCGGTGTACGGATTCGGCGCCGGCATTTTCTTTCTCGGCTACTTCCTCTTTGAAGTGCCCAGCAACCTCGCCCTCGAGAAGTTCGGGGCGCGCCGGTGGATTACCCGCATCATGTTCACCTGGGCGATCATCTCCGGCGCCTTCGCGTTCGTGGACCGCATTCCCTGGGGACCGCTGCCAGCGCTCTTCGGTGTCGCACCGCTTGAGTTCGGGTTTTATGCGCTGCGCTTTCTGCTCGGCGTCGCGGAAGCTGGATTCTTCCCGGGCATCATTCTCTATCTCACCTACTGGTTTCCCGCCGCCAAGCGCGCCCGCACCGTGGCGCTGTTCATGACCGCCGTCGCCGCCGCCAACGTGATCGGGGCCCCCGTGTCGGGCGCCATCATGCAGTACGCTGATGGCATGGGTGGCTGGAGCGGATGGCGATGGCTGTTCGTGCTCGAAGCGATCCCGTCGATGATCGCCGGCATCGGCATCTGGTGCTTGCTGCCCGACCGACCCGCGCAGGCATCGTGGCTCACCTCGGAGCAGCGCCACGCGATTACCGCGCAACTCGCCCAGGAGGACACGGCCGCGCACGGCATCGCGCACAGCACCGCGCGCGTCGCCGCGACTGGTGCGGCGCAGGCGCTGCGCAGCGGCCGCGTGTGGGTGCTGGCGCTCGTGTATCTGGCCGGCACGTTCTCGCTGTATGGCGTGAGCTTCTGGATGCCGACCATCGTGCAGGAGCTGGGCATCGGCAAGACGGAGTACCTGGAGATCGGACTGCTCAGCATGATCCCGTGGGGCACCGCCGGCGTCGTCATGGTGTGGGCCGGCGCGCGCTCCGACCGCACCGGCGCGCGGCATCAGCATGTGGCGGGCGCGTTGCTCGTGGCGGCGGCAGGGCTGGTCGGGCTGGTGCTCGTCGGTGCGCACGTGGTGCCGGCGCTGATCGCGCTTTGCTTCGTGACCGCAGGCGTGTTGTCGTTTTTCGCCACGTTCTGGTCGTTGCCCACCGCCTTCCTCCGGCAAACCGCCGCCGCGGCCGGTATCGCTTGGATCAACGCGGTCGGGAATCTCGGTGGCCATTTCGGACCGGATATTATCGGCCGCATTCGAACCGCCACCGGCAGCGCGAACTACGGGTTTCTTTTCCTCGCGGCGCTGGCAGTGGCAGGGGCCCTGCTCACACTCTTCGCGACGGGTGCACGTGAGCGGACCATGACGACACAGGAAACCTGACGAATGCGGATGCAAATGCAGATGCAGATGATGTGGCGCCGCGTACGGGTGGCCCTCCTTCTCGGAGCGCTGGTTTCGCTCGCGCCGCGTCCGGCGCAAGCGCAGGCGGCGCCTGCCGCGACGGCCATCGACCGCGCCCTCGCCACCAGCCAGTGGCGCGACGCGGTGCGCCTGCTCGACAGCGCCCTGACGGTGACGCCCCGTGACGCCACTCGACTACAGCAGCGAGGTCGGGCCCATCGTGAGCTCGCGCAGTTCGATAAAGCACTGGCGGACTACACCCTGGCACTTGCCGTGGACCGTCGCTTTGCCGCCGCCTATGGTGGCCGGGCGATCGTGCAGCAGCGTCTCGGCAACATCAACGCGGCGTTCGCTGACGTCGACAGCGCCCGCGCCCTCGGCATGAACGATCCGCAACTCGACCTCGTGGATGGGATCGGACACCTGATGAACGATGATGGCGCCAAGGCGTGGGCACGCTTCAACACGTACGTGCGCGCCGAGCCCGACGCCGCCCAAGGGTGGATGCTGCGCGGCCGTGCCGCGGGGATGTTGGGGCGCAACGCCGACGCCGAAAAGGACTTCACGGCGGCGATCGAACGGCGGATGCCTGGACCCGAGGTGTACACGCTGCGGGCGATGGCGAGAGTGGCACTGCGGAACACGGCCGGGGCCTGTGCCGATCTGACCGAGGCCGCGAACCGCGGCGACAAGACGGCCGCCGGCACGGTGACCAAGATCTGTCGTTAGGCCTCGGCGACCGTCCGCACACGGTTCAGTCGGAGGCCCAGCGCCAGCAGCACCGCGCCGCCGACCGAAAAGGTGATCGCTCCAAACACCGTCCCAGCCAGTGCCAACTTCGGGCTTTCTCCCTCCCGTAACGTGCGCCCCGCCGCCGCGCCGAGCATCGCCACGACGAGAATCAGTCGGGCAATCAGCAGGCCGTGTTGCCGCGGCATGCGCGGGAGGCGGTATTCGGCGGTGTGTGCTCCGCCAGACTGACCCACACCGCGCCACTGCCACACGGCCCGTTGGCGCACGATGCGTCGCCAGAGTACAAGCGTTACCACGGCAAAGATGACGGTACACCACAGCTGCAGCGCGTCGTGCAGTGGGACCGTCCCGCCGAAATGTGGAACGGGGGTACGCAGAATCGGAAACCATGGGACCAACCATCCCGAGTGATTGCCGTGCGTCACACCGTCCAGCAACACGTGGGACATGCCACCCACCCACGCCGACGCGGCCACGCGTCCCCACGCGCGCATCGTCTGCGGCGGGCGAATCGCCGCCAGATCATGCGGCCGCCACCAGGCGTGATCCGGGACGTACGGCAGCAGGGCGGGAATCAGGAGCACGGTCGTGACCCACACCAACAGTGCGGTCAACGGAACCGTAAACCAGAATTGCGCCGACACCGTGTGACTGAGCAGCCAGTCGTCGTGCAGGCGGCCGATGAACTCCAAGTCCGGAGCCATACTCCCGATACAAAGCGCAATGCCGGAGAACCGCGCGGGCCAGCGGAGCTTCAGCGGGAGTACGAGCGCCTGATGAGACAGGAGTGTGGCGGGCATGTCGCTCCGGTGGCGTGGTCGTGTCGGTGTCCGAGTGCCTCGTGGAGCAGTGTCGTTGATAAACTCGACGGTCTCCCGACGATCACGTCGCGGGACGGCGTCGGTCATGCAACGAACCCGCAACGGCGGGCGGGCCGTCCGGAAGCGTAAAATGCGAAAACGGCGAACAGCGCACTGTGCACTGATTCGCCGTTTACTCTTCGCGCGTTTTACGTTAGCGCGGTTGACTCGTCGCGCCGTTCATTAGTTCACCGCCGCGCGACTGGTTCCATGCGCATCACTGCGGTCGGCTTCGCTTGTTGTTCATCGATCGAAAAGTAGATGAACCCGTCCGGTCCTTGCTTCACGTCGCGGATGCGTCCCTGCGTGCGCACCAGGTTGTCCTCGACGTTGAACACCTTGCCGTCGTAGGTGAGACGCACAATGCGCGGTCTGGCGAGTCCGCCCACGAAGAAGCTGCCCTTCCATGCCGGGAACTTGTCACCGGAGTAGATCATGAGGCTCGACGTGGCGATGGAGGGCACCCACACATTCTTCGCGTTCTCCATGCCGTCACGCATCGTGCCCGCGTGGATCGCGACACCGGGGCCGTAGTTCACGCCGAAGCCAACGACCGGCCAGCCGTAGTTGAGCCCCTTCTGGATCAGGTTGAGTTCATCGCCACCCTGCGGTCCATGCTCCACGGCCCACACCTCTCCCGACGTGGGATGGATCGCGAGGCCCTGCTGATTCCGATGACCGTAGCTCCAGATTTCCGGCTTGGCGCCAGCCTTGCCCACGAACGGATTGTCGGGGGGTACACGGCCATCGTCGAACAGGCGAATGACTTTGCCGTGGTGATTCGACAGGTCCTGCGCCGGATGCTTCTCGAGATCACCAGTAGGCGGCGCCTGGCGCTCGCCGACGGTGATGAACATCATGCCGCTCTTGTCGAACGCGATGCGCGACCCGAAGTGGCCCGGTGCGCCCTTAGTGTCGGCGACGAAGACATCCTTCACGTCGACCAGCGCGTTGTTTTCGAAGCGCCCACGCGCGACCGCGGTGGTGGCGGCCCCGCCGCCGGTGGGCTTGGAGTAGCTGAGATAGACCAGCTTGTTCGCCGCAAAGTTCGGATGCGCCACGACATCGAGCAGACCACCCTGTCCGCGGTAGACGACTTCCGGCACACCGGTGACGGGCGTGGGCAGCAGCTTGCCACCGCGCACGAGGCGGAGACGGCCGGGCCGCTCGGTCACCAGCAGGTCGCCGCCGGGAAGGAACGCCATCGACCACGGCTGCACGAGCCCCTCAGCCACGGTAACGAGGCGGTAGTCGTGCGCCGACGACTTGTACACGGGCGACTGCGCCATCGCGGGTACCGCGAGCAGCGCGCTCGCCGTCGCAACCGCGCGCGCAAGCAGAAACGTACGACGAATCATCCGGAGGTCTCCTGAGAACGGAAGGGGGGAATCTGTAAGAAACTAGCGCCCCGCGAAGCTCTGCAGCACCCGTACGGTGTTCAGGTGCACCTGCACCGTGTCCCGCACGTCCCGCCCGTACCCGCCGGACATCGTCGCACAGACCGGGACGCCGATCTCCCGGCACAGCTGCACGACGACGGCGTCCCGCCGGTGCAGCCCCTCGACGGTAAGCCTGAGGCGACCCAGCTTGTCCCCCTCATGCGGGTCGGCGCCAGCCAGATAGACCACGAGATCGGGGCGCGCCTCGCGCAGCACCGTGGGAAGATGCGCCTCTAACAGAGCCAGATACGCCGCATCACCGGTGCCGTCGTCGAGCTCGACGTCGAGCGTGCCCGGCACTTTGTGAAACGGGAAGTTCTTCGCCCCATGCATACTGAACGTGTACACCTGCGAATCACCGGCGAAACAGGCGTGCGTTCCGTTGCCCTGATGCACATCGAGATCGATGATCGCCACCCGACGCACGCGCCCGTCGCGCTGCAGGCGGCGGATCGCCACCGCCACGTCGTTAAACGTGCAAAACCCTTCGCCGCGATCAGGAAATGCGTGATGCGTGCCACCGGCCAGATTCATCGCCACGCCATGCGTGAGCGCCGACTCGGCCGCTTCGCAGGTGCCCTGCACCACCCGATATGCGCGCTCCACGAAACTCTCCGACCACGGCAACCCGATGCGTCGCTGTTCGGCCGCCGGCAACGTGCCGTTGGTAATGTGGTCCACGTACTCGCGCGTATGCACCAACAGCAGATCATCCACGCGCACCCGTTGCGGATCGTGCAACCGCTCCGGTGGCACCAACCCCTCCGCCAATACCCCCTCGCGCAATAGCTGGTACTTGGACATCGGAAACCGATGCCCGTCAGGGAGCTCGATGGCGTATTTCGAGGAGGACCAGAGGTGGAGCATGGGTGAATTCTACTCGCACCACTTGAACAGATCACACAGAGGCAAAGAGAAAAGTTCAACGAACCATCAACCACACACGAACCTTATCGTCCCGCCTTCCCCAGTTCGGCTGCCATACGGGTGTAGAACCGCAGCTCGGACCGCTGATCCGACGTCGGCGCACCGGTGTAGCGCGCCACGGCACCATACAGCCCCGAGATCCGCGCACTCAGCTCACTCGCCTGTCGCTTGCCGTCGCGCGTGGCGGCGTCGGTGCCGGTCATCGCCCGCCACCGCTCTGCCACCGGCGCATGAGACGTGGCCAACGCCGCGATCTCACGATGAAACGCCGTCCAGGCCGCCCGCTCGGTGCGCGACACGGTAACCCGCGGGTCCTCCTTCACCACGACCCGCTGCTGCTGCGCCGCGCCACCGGTCGATAGTCGCACCGTGTACGTACCCGGCACCACCAGCGGCCCCGGCGTCGTCGCACTGGGACCCGCGTCGTCGTCTTCACCACCACCACTCCGAATCGGCAGATCGGCATAGCGCAGATTCCACACGATGCGGTTCACACCACGAACACTCGTGGGCTTGAGCGTTTGTACCGTGCGACCAGCGCTGTCGAGCACCGTGAGCTCCACCACCGTGCCCGATTCGCGCACCCAGTAATCGAGCAGCGCCCCATTAGCCGGGTTCTCACCGCGGAAGTGCATGTCGCCAGTGTGCGGACGCACGTTCGTGGTGCGAAGCTGCATCGCCGGCTGCACCGTGAACAGATGCGCACTGCTGGCCGCCACCGCCGGCGTGAGCTCCTGCAGCGCATTGAGCTGATCAAGAATCCAGAGCCCACGCGCATGCGAGCCCAGCACCAACGTGTTGTCGCGGGCCTGAATCGTGATGTCGTTGAACGGCATCGTCGGCATGTTGTTGCGCAGCGGCACCCACTGCCCACCGGCGTCGGGCGAAATGAACACGCCGAACTCGGTGGCGAGGTACAGAAGTTTCGCGTTACGCGGATCTTCACGCACCGTGCGCGCGACGCGATTCGCGGGGAGCCCGGCGTCAATACGACGCCACGTGGTCCCGAAGTCGGCCGTGGCGTACACGTAGTTCGTGAAATCGTTGCTGCGGTGGTTGTCCACCACCACATACGCCGTACCCGCTGCATGACGCGACGCGTCCACGCCGGCAAACCACGAATCCTTCGGCAACCCCGGGAATCGGCTCTGCACGTCCGTGAACGTCATGCCGCCATCACGCGATACGCGGAAACGCCCGTCATCGGTGCCGACGTATAGCACGCCCTTGGCACGCGGCGATTCGGCCAGCGCCGTGACTCCGGGGAAGTAGGGCACGCCGTCATCCAGCGACAGCGTATTCTCGCCCGGCTTGCGTCCCATCAGCGGCAACGTCGAGCGATCGACGCCCGTGCTCATATCGCCGAGGTCCTTCCAAGTGCGGCCGCTGTTCACCGACTTGAACAGATGCTGGCCGCCAGCGTACACCGTGGCCGTATCGTGCGGCGAGATGATGAACGGCGCATCCCAGTTGGCCGGATGCATCGCGTTGCCCAGCACCTGCGTGGCCCCCGGCTTGCCCCACGTTTCCCAGTTGCGACGGCCGGCAATGTGGCCGGTGGAATCGCCGGGACGGATGTCCTGCACCTCCCACGTTTTCGTGTCGTTGCGCTGCAACCCCAGGAACTGCGACGCCGAGTACACCGTGCGTGGATTCAGTGGATTCGGCGTCACGTGAAATCCGTCGCCGCCACAGAGCCGCGAGAAGTGATCGTTCAACACGCCGTTGGTATTCCAGCTCGCGCTCGGCCCCATCCAGCAGCCGTTGTCCTGTAGACCGCCGTAGATGTTGAAGGGCACCGCATTGTCGGTCGTCACCCGATAGAACTGCGACAGCGGCAGTGACGTGACGTACAGGAACTTGTTGCCGCGATCGTAGCTGATGCCGATGCCGCCGTCGTCGAGCTTCACCACATGACGGCTGTTCGCGGGATTCACCCACACGAAGCGGTCGTCGCCATGCGTGGTCGTGCGAGGCGCGGTGAATGTCTTGCCACCGTTGTCGCTGAACGAATACGCGTTCAGCATGTAAATGCGCTGGTCGTCGTTCGGATCGATGATCACCTGGCTGGCATACATCGGCCGCGGATTCCAGTCGCTCATGAACGTCCACGTGGCGCCCGCATCGTCGCTGCGATACACACCCGCCTTGCGCACGATGTACGCCGTGCTGGCATTGTAGCGCGCGCCCTGCTCGATGCTGACCGTCAGGATCTTGGGATTCTTGCGATACACGCCGATGCCGATGCGGCCGTATTCGCCGTCGGGCAATCCGTGCCCCGTGAGCTTGGTCCAGGTGGCGCCGGCGTCGATGCTCTTCCAGAGCGCGCTCCCCGGGCCGCCGCCGTCGAAGCCGTAGGCACTGCGGCGACGCTGATACGTGGCCGCGTACAGCACGTTCGGGTCGTTCCAGTCCATCGCCACATCAGTGGCACCGGTTTCGTCGTTTACCGCCAGCGTGCGCGTCCAGCTGCGGCCGCCATCCGTGGTGCGGTACAATCCGCGCTCGCCGCCGGCGCCCCACACCGACCCCTGTGCCGCCACGTACGCGATGTTGGGATCGCGCGGGTGCAGCTGAATGCGGCCGATGTGCATGCTCGTGGCGAGGCCCATGTTCTGCCACGTCTTCCCGCCGTCCGTGCTTTTGTACACGCCGTCACCCCACCCCACGCTCTGGCGGCTGGCGCGCTCGCCGGTGCCCACCCAAATGATCTGCGGATTGGGCTGGAACACGGCCACATCGCCAATGGAGTGCACCGGCGCATCGAACGTCGACGCCCAGGTCACCCCATTGTCCTCGGTGCGCCAGAGTCCACCGGTAGCGCCGGCCACGTACCACGTGCTCGGATTGGACTCGACGACGTCCATGTCGACCACACGGCCGCTCATGGAGGCGGGGCCGATGTTCCGCAGGCGGAGCGCCCCCAGATCAGCCGCCGAGAAGGGCGGCGCCGCCTGGGCGGACACGACGGCAGGAAGGGCCCAGAGCAGGGCCGGAAGCAGGAAACGGGAGGAGCGGACGCGCATAGGGCACCAAGGTCGACGGGAAACGGATGAACGCCCGAGCAATATGGGGCGTATTGTTGAGGATCGCTGGACGCTCGAGAGTGCGTCCGGCTCCCAGTTTCACCTGACCAAGGATGCGTCTCGTGTCTCGACCCACACGTCTTGCTGCAATGGCCGTAGCCCTACTGGCCGGCACCGCCGTTGCGCTCCCCGCGCAGAACCGCCCCAGCGCCACCAAGGTGGCGCGCCCGGAACGCCCGGTGTGGCCCGACGAGGGTCCGCGCACGTGGGCTCCACGGCCCACCGTGTCGGCCATCACGGCCAACGATCTCCGCACCCGGCTCTATCAGTTCGCCGACGATTCCATGCAGGGTCGGCGCATCGGGGAGAAGGGCAACTTCAAAGGCACCGAGTACATCGCCCGTGAGTTCAAGCGCGTCGGCCTCAAGCCGGCCGGCGACAGCGGCACGTACTTCCAGACGCTCCCCTTTGGCCCCACGCAGTTCGACAGCAGCACCTCGTCGTTGCGGATCGGCGGCGCGGCGCAGGCGGCGACGCGCGACTGGATTCCCACCGTGCCGACGGCGCAAAACGGTTTCGGCGGCAAAGCCGAGCTGAATGGCGTGCCGGCCGTCTTTGCCGGCACGTGGGGGGACACCGCCGTGATGCTCGATCCGGCTGCGTTCACAGGCAAGGTGGCCGTCTTCCTGGCCGCGCCCGGCGCGGGCTCCTCGGGTGGCGTACGCGGACCGGCGTCGTTCGTGAGCTGCGCCGACGTGCCCAACAAGTTCGGCGTCACCGCAATTCTCGCCACCGACAAGGTGGCCGCGTCCGCGCCGGCTCGGCCGCCCGCCCCCGCCTTCGCCGCGGCCGGAGCGCGTGACACGCGGGCCCGACGCGCCGGCGCCGTCGCGGTGCTGGTGATCGGCTTGGATGACATGACGCCGACGACCATCAACGCCGCCTTCGAAGGCCGCAACGGCATGCGCCCCACCACCGCGCTCAACGCCGATGCGCCGGCCGGCGCGACCATCTCGCGAAAGACGGCCGAGCGACTCTTCGGCAAGCCAATCAGCGAGGTGACGGTCGGTACGATTGGTCAGCCGATCACGGCCTCGTGGAATCACGCCTGGCGCCCGTCGGCCTTCGCCGCGCGCAACGTCATCGCCGTGCTCCCGGGCTCCGATCCCACGCTCAAGGAAGAGTATGTGCTCGTTGGCGCGCACAATGACCACGTGGGCGTCAACACCGCCGTGATCGATCATGACTCGCTGCGCGCCACGAACTTCATCACGCGTCGTCAGGGCAACAACGATCCGACGTGCATCCCGACGGCGGAACAACAGGTGAAGATCAACGCGCTCATCGCCAAGGCGCGCGCGGCCCGACCGGCTCGCAAGGACTCCATCATGAATGGTGCCGACGACGATGGATCGGGCTCGATGGTGCTGCTGGAGCTCGCCGAGCGGTTCGCCAAGGAGAAGCCGGCGCGTTCGGTGATCTTCGTGTCGCATCAGGGCGAAGAGGGCGGCCTGCTCGGCTCGCGCTGGTTCGTCGACAACCCAACGGTGCCGATCGACAAGATCGTGGCCGCGCACAACATGGACATGGTCGGCAAGGGTCGCGCCGATCAGGTGAAGTTCGGAGGACCGAACTCCGTGCAGATGCTCGGCGCCCGTCGACTGTCGCCTGAGTTTGGCGATATCATCGATTCGGTGAACGCCAGCAGCCCCGAGCCCATGGCGATCGACAAAAGCTGGGACGTTCCCGCCAATCCGCTCAACCGGTTCTGCCGCAGCGACCAGGTGAACTACGTGCGCAAGAATATTCCGGTCGTGTACATGTCGCTCGGCTACGGTCCCGACTATCACATGCAGTCGGACGAACCGCAGTACATCGACTACGACCACGCCGCGCGGTTAGGACGGTTCGTGCACGATGTGATGACCGCCGTGGCGAACCGAAAGGAGAAACCGGCCATCGGCGGCGCCGATCCGAGCTACCCGAGTTGTAACCGATAGCGCTGCGTTCGTCGCGTACAATCGAGGCACGCCGGTCTCGTCCCTTTCGCATTTCCTGACTCCTATGCGCACCATCACCGTCATTTTCGCGCTCGCTTCGGCCGGCCTCCTCGCACCACGCGGGCTCTCCGCACAGGCCCGCAAGCCGATCGGTCTGATCAACGGCGGCACCGTGCTGCTCGAGTCGAATACGGTGAAGCGCGACGGGGGGATCATCACCGCCGCGCTGCGCGTGCAGTTTCACAAGCCGACCAAGGTGCCAGGCGGCAACTGGTACAGCTCGCGCACGCGGCTCATGCTGGACTGCCGCAAGCAGGTCGTAGCCGTGCAGGAGAATTGGTACTACAGCGACGCCAAGGGCACTAAGGTGGCGCAGCACAAGGAAGTCGGGATCCCGGGATACGCCACACCGCTACCGGGTTCCATGCCGAAGGTCGCCCTCGACCACCTCTGTCAGGCGAAGTAGACCTTCCGTCGGCTGCGGACGGGCGGGCCGGTTACGCGCCGGTCCGCAGCATCCGCTCGGTCGAGAGCAGGGCGCCGATGGCCGTGGCCGATCCACCGTCGTCGGGCGTGAGAATCGTGGCGCCGTAGAACTTGGCCACGAGCCCGAACGTGCGACGGATGCTCTTGAGATCCGAGAGATGGCCCACGATCACCACGTGCGGCATCTGCTGCGCCCGGGCCGCGTTGATCGCGATGAGCGCGATCACCTGCCCCACCATATTGACCAGCGCCGCCGCCGTATCTTCGCGCGACGCCTCCACCGGATGACGGGCCACGCGCCCGAAGTTTACGGCCGTCGTTTCGGGCGGCAAACTACCGATCGCACCGCCCAGCACTTCGGCAATCGTGAGATTATGCGTCGTGTCCGTGCCGCGCTGCGCCAACGCATCGATCTCGCGCGGATCCACGGAATCGAGGAGCAGTCGGCCCAGCCCCATGAGCGTGCCACCGCCCACGCCGGTGCCGGTCACATGGTGGGCCTCCTCCCCGGTGGCCGCCACGCACGCCGTTCCCGATCCGGCACTGGTCACCAGCGCCGATTCGAGATGCGCCAGCGCCAATCCACCGCGACCGATGGCGCGCACTTCATCGACCCGATGCAGCACCCGATCATCGATGACCGACGGTAGCAGCGCGCGATTACCGCCGGTCACCGCGATCCACGCGAGATCGCGCGGGGACACCCCGCCCGCCTCCAGCACGCGCCGTATGCGCGCCTCATCGGGCTGCCCCTCGGTCGGCAGGGTCCAATGCCGCGTCGCACCGCCGTCGCGCACGACGACGTCGGTGTTGCTGGCGCCGAAGTCGATCGCGGCGACAGGATGCATCGAAGCGTCAGTCACCACCGTTACTGACCCGGATGGTACGTGCGCTTGGCGTTCTTCTCCACGTCGTCGCGATAGTAGTTGACCGCCTTGAACTGCCCCTTCGCGTAGTCCTCGGCCTGGTTCATGAAATACGGCGACGCCGGGTCGCCGCTCACACCACCGGCGAGCGACGTCTTGGCCACGATACGCGGCCCAAATTCGACGGCCGCGATAAAGCTATTGCCGCGGTTCCCGTAAATACGCTTCGTGGCGCGCACGCCGTTCTGCGAGAACGCGGCCAGCGAACCCCAGTTCGACGTCGTGAATGGCACCGGGATGCTCGGCTTGGCGTCATCATACACTGCGGTGATACGCCCATCGAGCCGCTGGAAGCGGTTGATCTCACCCCACGGCGTCTTCCAGCTGCCGAAGTCGCTGGCCAGCTTGTCAGCGCTGCGCGCGAGGGCGCCAAGCATCGCCGCGTTGTCGCGGCTCGCAGTGCGGTTGGTGCGGGAGACGCGCCCCATCTCTTCGCCGTACGCATTCGCCAGCGACATCGCCACCGACGTCAGCCCGTAGCGATAGTCCCAGCTACGCAGCACCGCGATCTGCTCGGCGAGTTTGAGGCGCAGCGTGTCGGCGCCGGGCAGCGCATCCCACGCCCCCACCAGCGGCGGAATCATCTGCTCGAATGCCGGGAGATAGCTATCGTACGCCGCGGCGATCAGCTTGTCGACGGTGAAGTCGGTACGACCATCCAGCACGCGGATGGCGTGGATGCCGCGCGCGTTCTCGTCCTGATACTGCGACATGTACTTCGGATAGTCGCCGATCTTCGGGCTGTTCGGACCAGCCGCGGTGAACGGCCAGTTGTTGGTGTTCATCAGCCAGCCGGTGGCCGGATTCGTGACCATGATCGTTTCGTCGATCGCGTGCAGCCCCTGCCACTCGGTGTCGGGCGTGCTGCCGTCTACCGGGCGCGTGTAGTCGTATTTCGGATTCCGCTTCGGAATGAAGTCCCCGTTTACAAACGCAATCGTACCGCTCGCATCGGCGTACACCGTGTTGTTCGACGAATTCGTGCGCAGCTCCATGACTTTCTTGTAGCTGGCGAAGTCGCTCGTCTTCGTGCGCCCGAACGACTGCATCAGCGCCTTGATCGGCTCCTGCATGAGACGCACGGCCACCCACTTGCCGTTGTCGCCACGGATGATCGGCCCCTGATGGCTGAAGTACGCCGTGACCGTTTTGCGCTGTAGGCCGGTAGCGGTCTTGTACGGCAGCACGATGCGCTTGGCCTGCATTTCGCGTTCACCGCCCGCGTACTGGTAAAACGCCTTGCCGTCACGCTCGGTCACCGTAAGCTGATACTCGTCAGCCACGTCGCCGCCACCGGTGGTGTGCATCCAGCCGTTCTTGTCGTTGAAGCCTTGATAGATGAAGAACTGCCCCCACGTAACAGCACCGTAGGCCTTGAGCCCCTCCTCGCTGGTCACGTGAATTTCCGGACGGAAGTAGTGATCCGTGTGCGGATTGATCAGCAGCAGCGCATGGCCGTTCGCCGTGTTCTTTGGCGCGATCGCGAAGCCGTTCGATCCCGTGGGCTCACGCGGCTCAAACTCGGCGTCGAGCTCTTCGCGCGACGGACCGGTGGGCGTCATGCCCATGCGCGGCGCATAGAACTGCTCGATGCCACCGGCGTTCACCCCGGCGATGTCGCCACCGATGCTGCCTTCGGTGAACGTGAGTGCCATCCACGGCTCGAACTTCGTGAGCAACTTCGGCTTCACTTGGCGGTGCGTGGCCAGATAGTAATTCAGTCCATCGGCAAAGCTGTTCATCAATGCCTTGAGCCACACCGGACTCTCGGCGTACTTCGCTTTCATGTCGAGCGTGTCGATGAAGAGCTTCATGCGCAGGTCGCGCCAGAGCGCGCCCTCGCCTTCCACTTCCGACGTGCGACCCATCGCAGTGATGTAGTTCGTCTCCACGCGATTGAAGTCGTCCTCGGCCTGCGCATACACCATACCGAACACCGCATCGGCGTCCGACTTGCCGTACACGTGGGCGATGCCGTACTGGTCGCGCATGATCGTGACGCGGTCGGCCTGCTTCTTCCATTTCGCCGGCTGCGCCGACGAGACAGTAGGTACGACGAACGACGCGAGCAGCAGAGTCGCCGCGATGGCGGAGCGGAGCATGATGCGCATGGAAAGGCCTACCGTGGTCTACAAGGTGGGAGTTACAGGCGGTACACCGAGATGGCGCTGTCGTCGAAAATCTGCGTGTGCTGCGGCTGCACTATTGTGGGGAGCACGTGCACGCGCGCGTGCTCAATGGCGAGAATCGTCGAGAATTTCTGCCGGTGCCAGCTCTCGATGAGCCGGTCGAGCATCTTCGATTCGTATGGGGGATCGGCAAAGGCGATGTCGAACTTCCCCGACGGCAAGGCGCCCGCGAACGGCAGGGCGTCCTTCTTGTACACCCGCGTCTTCTCGCGCACCCCAAGGGCGGCGATGTTGGCCTTCAGCGCGTGCAGACTCGACGGACGGAACTCGACGAAGTCCACATACTTGCCGCCGCGCGAGAGCGCCTCGAGGCCGAGTGCGCCGGTACCGGCGAACAGATCGATAATGCGAGCGCCTTCGAGATCGTTGCGCAAAAGTCGCATGAGCGCGACCCGCACCGTCTCCCCCGTGGGGCGCACCCGAAAATCATTGGGTGAGGTGAGGTGTCGTCCTGCAAACTTTCCGGCCACAATGCGCATAACGGGCTTCTGAGCTACTCGGGTTGGTTGCGCATGTGATCGGCCAGCTGGTGCATCCTGAGCCGCAGAGATCCGCGGAGCTCCTCGGACATCGCGTGCTCGGTCAGCGCCCGATCCATGCACCACAGCCATTCGTCCCGCTCACGCGAGCCGATGGCAAAGGGGAAATGCCGCATCCGCAGCTGCGGATGGCCAAACTGCTCCACGTACAGATCCGGCCCGCCCGTCCATCCGGTCAGAAACAGATACAGCTTCTCGCGAGACGCCTTGAGGCTGGTCGCGTGAAGCGCCCGCACGTGCACCGCTTCGGGCGCGGTGTCCATAAGGTCGTAGAAGCGATCGACCAGCGCACGGATGCCGGTCTCGCCGCCGAGGTCGTCGTAGTGAGACATGAGAAGGACGAAGACTAGCGTCCGAGGACTCACTGGGAAACGGCCGGGGCAATCACGGGCAAACGGCGCGAAAAGTGAAGGGCGACATGGCGCCCCTAACTGTCAGCGCAGTAAACTCTTAGCGCGCCCTCCCGTAGCGCGGTGTACTTTTAGCGCTCCTACCTCTTAGCGCCGTTTGCCAGTGGCGAATCGCGCGGCCATCGTTGCGTCGTCCCCACCGGCGCCCATCCCCGGCCTCGGGGACACGGCGGGGGCCTCACGTCGCCCTCCCCGTCGCGCCACCCGCCGCCCTCGCATCAACACGGACCGCCATGTCACTCCTCCGTCTCCCGCTCCGTGCCGCACTGCTCGCCACCGGCGTCGCGCTCTCCAGCGCACCCGCCGCGGCGCAAACGGTGCAGCTCCGCTACGACGCATCAGTCGCATCCGGCCCGATCACCGGTCGCGCGTTCTTCTTTATCGCGCGCACCGATCGCAGTGAGCCACGACAACAGGCCAGCTCCAGCCGCAACAGTGAACCGTTTTTCGGCATCGAGGTCGAAGGACTGCGCCCCGGCCAAGTGGCCACCATCGACGCCTCGACGCTCGGCTTCCCGGTGGCCTCGCTCAAGCAGCTGCCAGCCGGCGAGTACTTCGTGCAGGGCATGATCCTGCCGTACACGCAGTTCACGCGCGCCGACGGGCATACGATCTGGGCGCACATGGATTCGTGGGAAGGACAACGCTTCAACAATGCGCCAGGTGCGTTGGTCAGCGCCGTGCAGAAACTCCGCATCGACCCGGCCACCAATCCCACCATCGCGCTGTCACTCACGAAGGTGCTGCCGCCCGTGGCCACCCTCACCGATTCGCCGTGGGTACAGCGCTTCAAGATGACATCGAAGAAGGTCAGTGCCTTCTGGAATCACGACATGCCGATCGGTGCCGTGGTGCTGCTCCCCAAGGGGTACGAGCAGAACACCACCAAGCGGTATCCCGTGGTGTACACGGTGGGTCACTTCAGCGAACGCGCGCCGTTCGGCTTTACCTTCGAGGGATGCGACACGCCGGAGACCGCGCAGGCCAAGGCCACGCGCTTGCTGCGCAGCGCACGCGAACCGGGCTGTGAATTCCAGCAGGCATGGACCGCCGGCAACGTGCCCGAGTTCATCGCGGTGTTCATTCAGCACCCCACACCGTTCTACGACGACAGCTACGTGCTGAACTCGGCCAACAACGGACCGTACGGCGACGCGATCACGCAGGAGCTCATCCCCGAGATCGATAAACGCTATCGTACCATTCCATCAAGCCACGCCCGTACCCTCACCGGCGGTTCGACCGGAGGCTGGGACGTACTCGCGTTGCAAGTGCACTACCCCGACGTCTTCGGCGGGGCGTGGTCGCTGTATCCCGACCAGCTCGACTTCCGCAATTATCAGTTCGGCAACGTGTACGCCGACGCCAATGCGTTCGTGATGAACGAGCGCTCGTGGCTGCCGCGCGAAGTGCCGTCGAGCCGTTCGCCCGAAGGCATGACCGAACTCACGATGCGCGAGGAGAATACCGCCGAGCTGGTGATCGCGACCAAGGGACGCTCGGGCGGTCAGTGGGACGGATGGCAGGCGGCGTGGGCCCCGGTCGGTGCCGATGGCTACCCGAAGCCGCTCTGGGACAAGCGCACCGGGGTGATCGACAAAAGTGTGGCCGAAGCCATGCGCACCAACGGCTACGATCTGCGCGACTACGTGGAGCGCAACTGGTCCACGATCGGGCCGCGGTTGGTGGGCAAGCTGCACGTGGCCGTGGGCGACATGGACAACTACTTCCTCAACCTCGGCGTGTACCGCTTCGAGACCTTTCTCGAAAGCACGAAAGAGCCGGGCAAGGGACCATACTACGCCGGCAAGTTCGACTACGGCCGTCCGCTCAAGCCGCATGGCTGGCAGCCGTGGAGCAACCAGGAGCTGCTGCGCATCATGGACGAACAGGTGAAGCGCAACGCGCCGCGACCGTAGGCAGCGCTACAGAAGCCCTACAGCTGGCCCGTGCTGCCCCAATTCGCCAGCTGTGCCACATACGCCGGATCGTCGTAGCGCGTGGGCAGGAAGGCCCGTTCGTACGCGGGCCGCGCGGCGCCGACAATCTGTGCGGCGAGCAGTTCGCCGCACGCGGGCGCGGCCATGAGACCGAAGCCTGAGAACCCCGCGCACACGAATGCGCCGCGCACACCGCTCGGCCCCACCAGCGGACGGTTCTCGGCGGTCTTCGTGTAGTAGCCGCCGTCCACATACGCGTGTGGCAGCCGCTCCAGATACGTGACGAGGCCCGGCGCGAGCGACGTCATGCCACGCAGCACCAGCTCGGGATAGAGCGCGTCGTCGGGCATCGGAAACTCCGGCGTGCTAAACCGATGCGCGCTGTGATAATCCCACAACATCAACACCGTGCGACTGGCGCCGTAGCCCTCTGGTCGCAGATGAATCCCGGCGGGCATCGGCTCGGTGAGCCAGCGTGTGGCCTCATCAGCCGCAAGCTCCTCGCGCTCTTCATCGCTCCACTCGAGCGATTGCGGGTCATCAAGAATCACCAGGCCGGTATCGCGATCGATCACACCGGCGCTGTCCTCGATCGCGATCTTGTAGTGTGCTTCGGAAAACAGGGGAAGCTCGGCGCCGGCCAACACGCCCACTTGGGCCGCATACGGGCCCGCCGCATTCACGAACACCGGTGTAGCAATGCGCAGCGTGGTGCCGTCGGTGCAGGCCACCTCCACCGCCTGCACGCCGCCTGCTTCCTCCAGCACGCGTTCCACCCGTCCACTCACGAGTTGTACGCCGGCCGCGCGTGCTTCGTCCAGCAGATACATGCCCAGCTGCTGACCGCTGAACCATCCGCATCGTCGCGCATGCAGCACTGCCACGATGTCGTGGTGCATCCACGGAAAGTGCTGGCGAATGGCGTCGCGGTCGAGAAACAGATCGGCGCCATCGGGCACCCCGCGAAAGCCGCGGTGCGGACTGCGCTGGTACGTGGCCGCCTCGGTCACTGAACGATACGTGCGCACCACGCCGGCGCCCTGCTCCGTCGCGCGCTCTGCATCCGCCACGAACCGTTCGGCCGTATCGGTATCGCGGGTCGTGTACAGATAGCCGCGCCGGTTCAAACCGAAGCGATCGTCACTGGCGTCGGACCACTGCTCCAGTAAGTCGATGCTGCGATTCACCAGCTGCACCATCGCGTCGTCGGGCCCGGGCCACCAATTACGATACGCTTCGGTGCTCTTGTCGCTGGTGAGCGTGAGTGGGGCGCGTTCATCGACCAACAGTACGTTGCGCAGGCCATGCGTCACCGCGAGCGCGTGCGCCGTGGCAATGCCGGCGATGCCGGCGCCGCAGATCACGACATCGGCCGTGATCACGAGGTGGCCTCCAGTCTGGCGGATGCCTCGGCGGTCACTTCAACTCCGCCTGCGTCTTGAGCGAAGCCAGTCCATCTTCGAAGTCTGTACCGATAATCGTGTCCATGTTCATAAAGAGCCCGATGATCTTCGATAGGAACGAATTCGCCCCCCGCATCGCCCATGTGACGCGCGTACCGCCGTCAGCTGGCTCGAGATTAAACTCGATCACGTTGTGTCCTTCGATCGGCTTCAGCATATCGAGCTGCATCGTGATCTTCGACGGTGGCATCAGCTCGCGCACGGTCATGGTGCCTTCGCCCGCCTTCGCGTTGCCGCTCCAGTAGTAGCTGGCGCCGGCCGCGCCCGGCGTGCCGTTGAACACCTTCTTCATCTGCGCGTCGAGCTTCTCGTACGGCGACCACGCGCTCCACTGATGCAAATCGGCGATTTTCGGATAGATCACCTCAGCGGGCGCGGAGACCACCACGGAGCGCTCAATGGCGAACGCATCCGGCTGCCGCGACGCCATCAGTAGGAGCGCGCCCAGCAGGACAAGCAGAAGGATGCTGACGGTCTTGATCATGCGCGTCTGGGCCGAGATATGAGGGGAGGGCGAGCGGCCGGCGCGGACTATTCGTCTGCGTTGGCGGCCGCAGCGACATCATCCACCAGTTCCTGCAGCTTGCCGATGGTATCCCAAGTCCGCGCCGTGACGCGGTCACCGAGCCGTTCGGCCACGGCGTCGACGAGGTCGCTCTCTGAGGCGCCATCGGGCGCATGCTGATACGCGGCGCGCGTTCCCAGCTGGAGGCGATCGTCGCCCCACTCCTGCTCCAGCAGCGGCACGAGAGCGTTCCGATCGAAGGCGTCGCGCCAGACCGAGACGACCAGGCAGCTCGGGTCGACGTCGTCGCCCTCGAGGGTGTTCTCCGCGATGATCAGATCGAGCTCCGCGGCGGTGACCACCAGGGCCTGGGTGGACACCTTCATCCGTTGCAGGATGCCCTGTTCAAGGGCGATCGCGGCCTCTTCGGTGGGTTTGCCGTGGGCGGCATAGACCAGATTGCCGCTGTTCAACAGGGTCCGCGGATTACCGAAGCCGAGGCCGCGCGCCAGCTCGCGGAGCTCCAACATCGGCACCTTCTTCTTACCACCTACATTGACGCCACGCAGCAGGGCGATGTGGACGTCGTCTCGATCCCGGGAAATTCGTGCCATATGGGAGTATAGCCGCCGAGCGCCCGGGGGCGGACCGCGGCGGTCGACCTGGCGGGGGAGGCCGGCGCCCTCGTCCTTTCCGGTGGCTGTGGCCCCCGCGGGGTACTCGTGGAAGGAGGCAAGTCCTAGTGCTATATGGAGCTAGGCACCCGGGGTCATCAAAAAATAGTTGACAGAGTATTTGCGTTTCCGAGGAACACCTTATACTTTGCTTACAGCGATGCATGCGCCTCGGCGTATGGACAAGTTCCGATAGAAACGGGCCTGCCAAATCGAGCGGGTCCTTTTTTGTTTGCAACGCAGTCACCGAGTGGTGGCGACCGTCGTGAGGTTGATCACGAGTACCAGGTGGTTGGTTCCGTTCTGCATCGGCTCGTCTGTCCGCGTGCTCCGACTGACACCAGCACCAAATCAGAAACAGGAGTATCGCGATGCGTACGACCGGCACAGTCAAGTGGTTCAACGATGCCAAGGGCTTCGGCTTCATCACCCCGGCGAACGGGCAGAAGGATTGCTTCGTTCACCATTCCGCCATTCAGGGCGGCGGCTTCAAGTCGCTGACCGAAGGCGAGACCGTTGAGTTCGACATCGTGCAGGGCCAGAAGGGCCCGGCCGCTGAGAACGTCACGCGGATGGGTCGCTAATTCGGGCAGTTAGCCCTTTCGTCATGAGCGATTTGCGTCACGCGAGTCGCTTATGACGTCCCGAAGCGCCGTGTGCCCGGACCTCTGTCCGCCACACGGCGCTTCGGCGTTGTCCCCACTCACCGGGAACCACGCATGATTGAGAGCGCACCCATCGAACGCGCGTTTGATCCGCGCGATACAGCTGCTCGCACGTCCTTTTTGTCATCACACCGCGCCCAGGCTGTCTGCACGCGCGAGTTTGCGCGTTTGTCCGAAGGTCTCGTCGCCGCCACGAAGGTGCTGGCGGTGCAGACCGCCATCGAACCACCCACGGTTCGCCTGTCCCCCGATCGCTGCATCGTTCAGCTCGGACCCGTCGCCCTCACGGTCGCCTGGCTCCGCAATGGAACCGATGTCCCGGCCGCCGGACAATTGCTCTGCATCGTGTGGCGTGGCGTGATTGCTCCGCGTGGTGAACACGCCCCCGAACGGCGTGGATGGCGGCAGGTGCCGGCCACTCCGCAGTCGGTCTGGGAAGAGACCTGTCTTCCCTCGGCCACGAGCGAAGCCACCTGGCATTGGCATCCGGAGTCGCTGGAACGCGAAGGCTATGCGTCCCTCGAACTCGCGAGCCGCTGTATTGATCAACTTCGAACGGCTCTCGAGGCGCTCCTGCAGGATGCGCCGATCGACTCCGGTTCCACGACCTAGTATGACGTGCGCATGACCAAGGAGATTGTATGAAGGAAGACGCCATCGAATTCGAGGGAGTCGTGTCGGACGTCCTACCCAGCGCGATGTTCCGTGTCGATCTCGAAAACGGACATTCATTGCTGGCTACCATGGCGGGAAAAATGCGCAAGTTCCGCATTCGCATCCTCGCCGGTGATAAGGTCACGGTCGAAGTCTCGCCGTATGACCTGAGCCGCGGACGCATCACGTTCCGCCACAAGTAGCTCGGTCACGTCAGTGCCGACGCAGTGCGGATTCGCACTGCGCGGCAAACGTTGCCGCCATGACTCGCGTTGGACGGAAAAGGGCGACACGCTCGACGCCCGGTCACACTCGCCTCAAGGCTGCCCATGCGCGCTGTCCGTCTCCCCGCTCCGGGTCACCGCGTCGAAGACGCCGAAGTCCCGATGCCCTCGTGCGGTCCCGGCGACGTCCTCGTGCGCGTTCGCGCCGCCGGCATCTGTCACTCCGATGTGCACTATCGGGCCGGCCGGTCGCGCGTCGATCCACTCCCCCTCACGCTCGGGCATGAAATCGCCGGCGAGATCGTGGAAGTCGGCCAGCATGCGCTGCACCACAGCGTCGGCGACTCCGTGTGCCTCCACTACCTCATCACCTGCGGGCAGTGCGACGATTGCCTCGCTGGCCGCGAACAGTTCTGCGCCACGGGCAAAATGCTCGGTCACTTCACCGACGGCGGCTGGGCCGAGTACATCGCGGTGCCGGCCCGGAATGCGGTGCCACTCCCGCCGAGCGTGCCCTTCGCGCAGGGCGCGGTCATGATGTGTTCGTCCGCCACGTCGCTACACGCGCTCCGCAAAGGCCGCCTAAAGGCTGGCGAGACGGTGCTGGTGGTCGGTGCCGGCGGGCTCGGCATGTCGGCGGTGCAACTCGCTCGCGCCCTCGGTGCCTCGGATGTCATCGCGGTCGACCGCGACCCGATGAAACTGGCGCTGGCCGAACGCTTCGGCGCGCGGACGATCCGGGCCACCGACCTCTCACCCGACGACGTGGTGGCGCAGGTGCGGGCCATGACGAAGGGACGCGGCGTGGATGTCGCCCTGGAGCTGGTCGGCAACCCCGACACCATGCGCACTGCGCTGCAGTCCCTGGCACCGCTGGGGCGCGCGGTCGTGGTCGGCCTGTCCGACATTAACCTGCCGGTGGACACCTATCGCGATCTGATCGGCCGGGAGGCAGAGCTGATCGGATCAAACGATCACCTGCTGAGCGAGCTGTACGAACTGGTCGAGATGGCCGACAAGGGCATTCTCAACCTCGCGGACGTCGTCATGCACACTGTTCCGCTGCAGGCGCGGGACATCAACGGCGTGCTCGACGCCCTCGATCGCCACGCCGCACCGATTCGGACGGTCATTGTACCGTAGTGTTTTCGCGCACGAAGCGAACCGCCATGCCCGGCGGGCGGTAGCCGAGTTGGAGTAGATGGTCGATGGAAAGAAAACGCGGGGTCGGCAGGGCGTCCCAGGAACACCACTGCCACTCGGCGCACTTCTCCGGCTCACGCACCTCGGGCGCCCCGTCGAGGGACGACGCCAGTACGAAGAGCGTGACGTAGTGCTTCCCTTCGTCGACGAAAATGTCGTTGGTGTGCGGCCCATCACCGAGCACGGTGACCGCGAGCCCCGTTTCTTCCGCCACTTCGCGCAGGGCGCACTGGGCGATCGACTCGCCCCACTCGAGGTGACCCCCAGGGAACTGCCACGTCGCATCGCCGTGTGACGTGCTACGACGTCGTCCGATCAGCACCAGTCCGTCGCGGATCACGATGACGGCGACACCGATGCGCGGCATGCCGGTAGTCGGTACGCGCGCTACTTCCATACGGTGATCGCTTCGAGCGGTTTCCTGGCCAGATCGGGCACCGCCGCATCGGCCGCGGGATAGCCGACGGGCATGACGAGCATCGCCTTCTCGTTCGTTGGGCGCTGCAGAAGCTCCCCGAGAAATCCCATCGGACTCGGCGTGTGCGTGAGACAGACGAGTCCCATATCGTGGATGGCCGAGATGAAGAATCCGGCCGCGATACCACAGGACTCCTGGGTGTAGAAGTGCGTGCGCTTCTGCCCATCGGGGAAATGGCCGTACGATTGGCGAAAGAGCACGACCACCCACGGCGCGTCAGTGAGGTGCGGCTTGTGTTCGTCGGTACCGAGCGGGGCCAAGGCCTCGAGCCACTCGGGGGTGGCGCGTCCGGCGTAGAACGCGCGCTCCTCGGTTTCAGCCGCCTCGCGAATCTGCTGCTTGAGCGCGGCATCGGACACCGCCACGAAGGTCCATGGCTGCTGATGCGCGCCGCTCGGCGCCGTGCCGGCCGAACGGATGGCCAGCTCGATGAGCTCGCGGGGGACGGCGTCGCGGCTGAAGTGACGCGTCGTGCGACGACGATCCACGTGTGCGTAGTGCGCACGCGCGCGAGAGAGAGAGACGTCAGGTGTGAGACGCTCAAAGGCGAGCGGAACGAAGGGAAGCGCGGAGCTCATGAAAGACGAATGGAGGTCGGAAGGGCGGTGCTCGGGATGAACGGCGCTCAGTATTACGGGCGTGAAGAGCGAACTGCGCCAACAGCTAAGCTCTGAGCTCTGGGCTGTTGGCGCAGTTCGTTGTTCACGCGGTCAACGCTTGGCGCTACTTCCCTTCGCGCGGTCGACTTGTAGCGCGGTTCACTCTTCGCGCCGTTTGCCGGTGATCACGGCCACGGCAGTATGATCACCGGGAACCGCGGCCGCGCCGTCGGATCGTCGTTCCCATCCATGAAGCGCGCGATGTCGTGGCGTGCCGATGCCACATGCGCTTGCATCGCAGCGTCGGTGGAGGTCAGGCTGGCGAGCTGTGCATCGAGCGCCTTCAGGTGCATGAGGGCGGCGGCGCGCACGTCGGGCATGGCACGCTTGTCGCCGGCGAGGTCGAGGACGGCGTCGACAGCCGCGCGCTGTGCGGCGCGTTGCACGGCCTTCTCTGGTGCGGCGCTGGCGGCGGTGCTGCCCCACGTGCGCTGTACGACGGTGCGCAGGACTTCGTCGAGAGAGAGCGCGGCGTTGTCACGTCCGGCGATCAGCACCACGCGGGCAAGGCGCTCACGGTCGAGCAGATAGCCGATCACTTCCGTGGCGAGGCCACCAGCCAGCGTGACGGCGTCGAACGTCGTGCCGCCGTTGCTGTCGATCCACGTCATGTCCGCGTTGAAACCGGGCGGCGCGGGCGGAATCATCTTCTGCACGCGCTCGGGAACCGTGAGCTCGCTCGGCTGAATGGCGTCGAGCGCCATCGTGAGCGCACGGCGCTGCGTGGCGGCGGGCACGATGGTGGTCGGCGTCTGTCCGTCGCCGCGCAGCGTAAACGTGAAGTCCATGCCGCCGATGTTCTTGGCGAGGCCTTCCAGCGAGTAGCGGTGATGCAAGTACACGTGGCCGAAGCGCATGTTGAGCAGCGCCATCGGCTCGCCCGGCTTGATCGCGCGTTCGTCGAACTTGTCCATCAGCACGCGACGCACCTTCGACGTACGCTCCACGGCGTCGAACATCGTGGCGCCTTCCACCCAGCGCGTCACTTCGGGAATCGATCCGTTGGCGCTCGCATACTGGTCGTTGATGAAGCGCACGTTGCGTGCGAGGCCGTCCTTCATGATCGCGTCGAGTCCCTTCGCTTCCGACGCGCTGTCGGCGTACCACGTGTACCCCAGCTTGATGGCGAGCGTGTCCCACGCGCCGGGGCCTTTGCGATACGCGTCGCGCAGATCGGGCGTGCCGTCAGCGGCGAGCGTGATCAGCGGATACGGATAGTCCATCACCGACGTGCGGCCCTGCGAATGCGCGATGTAGTTGTGCGACAGGCCGAGCGTGTGGCCGATTTCGTGGGCCGCATGCTGGCGACGGCGTGACATGGCGAACGTCTCGGCGTCCACGTTCGGGCCACGCGGGCCGGAGGCCGGCACCGTGCCGGCCCAGATGTTGTAGTCGACCAGCGACCGCCAGGCGTCCATCCGCACCATAGCGCGGATGATCTCGCCGGTGCGCGGGTCGCTGTAGCTGGGGCCCACGCTCGGGCCGGGACCGGAGCGGTGCACCCACATGAGCATGTTGTAGCGGGCGTCCATCGGGTCGGCGCCGGCGGGGAGGTCGAGCACGCGGAAGGCGTTCTTGAAACCGGCGGCCTCGTACACCTTGGCCCACCAGTTCCCCCCTTCGCGCAGCGCTTCGCGATACTGCGCCGGGATACCGGGATCGAGGTAGTAGGTGATCGGGGTGACGGGCTCCGTGAGCTCGCCACGGCGGTACGCCGCCGGATCCTTGGGCACGAGGCGCCAGCGATTGATGAAGCCCGAGCGATAGGTGCCGTCGAAGCCCTGAGACAAATCGGCGAACTGCGTGCCGCCGTAGCCGAAGCGCGGATCGAAGTTTCGCGGGCGATAGCTGGTGGGATCAGGGAGCACGACCAGCGAGTGGTGCTCCTCGAAGGTCATCGCCTTGGGGTCGGGCGCCGCGCGGCGCGCGAGTCCGCCGGGGGCATCGCTCACGAAGGTCAGCACGGCATGCACTTCGGCATTCTTTGGGAACGCCTTGGTGCGCGCCGTATCGAGCCAACTGCGCGTCGCGTCCACGCGGTATGCGCCGGCCGATCCGCCGGCACCGACGCCGCCGGGGCCGGCGCCGCCACGGAGGGCATCGGCCACGCCATAGGCGTCGGCCAGGAAGAGCGACGTGGCGTCGACCGTGGTCACGCCGTCCTTCTCCCCATCGACGGTGAACGAGGCCACCACCGAGCGCGGGAAGGCATCGGAGGCGGCCTGCTTGTTGCCGGCATCGCCGTTGGGTGCTCGCACGCTCCAGTTATCCCGCACCATCAGCACGCGGTTGCCGCGCCGTTCGAGGCGCACCACCACGCTCTGCCCCATCTGGGCCCGATCGAGCCCGGGGCCGTTGCTCTGCCCGAGTCCGGTCGTGAGGGTGACCTGATGCAGGAAATCCTTGCCCATCTGCGCGGCGGGGATGTCGAGCAGAGCGCGGTTACGGGCCTCATCCACGCGGACACGGAGGAAGGGCGCGTCGGGCGCTTGGGCGGACAGACCTGACGTGACGCCGGCAAAGGCGACCGCCGCGGCGGCAAGACAGCGCGGCAGGAAACGTGGGCGGAGCTTGGACATGTGGCGCGGGACGAGGTGGAGGGTCGGCGAACTCCCGATTGTAGCACCGGTAGAGCGGGGTGCGCCATCGGTGCGGGGGTGGGAAAACGGGAACGGCAACGGCCAGAACACGGATGACACGGAATACACCGAACCAACACGGATAAGCAGAACGGCGCCGAGAGGTATTTTCTCGGCGCCGTTTCGCTTATCTGTGCGTTGTCCGTGCCGTTTCCGTATATCCGTGTTCTGGCTTTTGCTTTTGCGGTTGCGATCACGCCGCGTCGGCTATTCCCGCTGAAACTCCGCCGATACCAGTCGCCGCTTGTCACCAGGCTGGGTGCGCACCACGATCGTTTCGCCGTTCACGCGCGTGCGCACGGAGATCGGTTCACGGGCACCGACCCAACGAATAGCGCGATCCACCGTCGGCACACCGGGCGGTATTCCCAAGGCGCGCGTGCCGTCGAACTCCACGGTGTCACGGCCGAGCCCGAGATAGCCGCGCGGACGCACGATGAGCACGCCCACGCTGTCAGCTCGCGTGGCGGGCGGTGCGGGAAACCGGAAGTTCACCACGCGGCTCGATCGCGGGAACGGCAGGCGGAACACGTGCAAGATCACCGTGCTGTCGGGACCAGCAACCTCGAATTCGTAGCGCGCGGTGGGTGACGCGCGGAACGGGCCCCAGCGGCCCGTGTGCGACGTCACCGCACGATAGGCCGGCGCGCCGATGCGCTGGCCGGTGGCGGCGTCCACCGCATGTACGGTGATCACGGCGTTCGCGAGCGGCAGATTGGTCGGGCTGGCATTCGCATGACCGCTGATCATGCCCTCAAGCACGGCCACTGTGTCGGGCACGATGTCCATCTGCGTCGGCGCGCGCCCCGTGATGAAGCGGTACTGCGCGCGAAAGGCGGCCGCGCCGAAGGCTACTTCGCGATGATCGGTACCTGGTAGCACCACGTTCGTCGCGCCGCGCAACGCCGGGCCCGTGGCATCCACGTTGGTGGGCGTGCCCTTCATGCCGAGCCCCGTACCGTCGGCCTGCGCGTACTTGTCGAGCGAGTCCGAGCGAAGGGCGAGGAATTTCACGCCCGGCACCACCTCGCTGTCGCGATTGAGCCCGCGCAGGTACGGACCGGCGCCGTTGAATTCGCCGTTTGGCTGGAGGGTGGGAATGGCGAATACGCCGTGGTTTGGGGTGCCGCCGGTGATCACGTGCGAGACATGCGCCGCGCCGCCACCGTAGCGCACATAGTTGCGGATCGTCATGCCGCCGCGCGAACTCCCCACCAGCGCCACCTTCTTCGCGCCCGTGGTGAGCAGCACGCGCGTGACGAACGCCGCCAGCGCCGCCGTCTGCTCCTCGGGGGTCGATCGATTGAGCTCCACCGCCGTGAGCGTGCTCGAGGCCGACGGGTTCGGGAGATCCACCGCGAACAGACGCGACGAGGGATAGCCGTTGGACTCGAACCGCCAGATCACGTTATCCCAGAGCCCGGCATGGTCGCCGTTGCCGTGCACGAAGACGATGGGCGTCTGGGCCGAGGCGGCCATGGGAAGGAGCGTCGCGGCTACCGCCACGATCAGTGCGCGGCGGAGCATCGGCCAGCGAGGTCGGGGGAGCAGAGGAGTGAGCATGTCGAAAATGTATTTGCACGCCGCCCACGCGCCCGCAAAATCGGGAATCCGTTACCGAATCCGCCCGGCTGTTCTTGTGGCTCGCGCTGTCTCGCCCTAGCCTTAAACTATCAGTCTGCCGCCTCGCCTCCTCCCCGCGAGCGTTCGACGGCGACCCAACGGTGTACGACCAACGTCTTACCAACCCGTGAAATGACGCCAGCGCGCCATGCTGCGATCACCGGATGGGGTGAAGCGCTTCCCCCCGCCATCCTCACCAACGACGACCTCTCGACGTTCCTCGAGACCTCCGACGAGTGGATCACGCAGCGCACCGGCATGAAGGAACGCCGCGTGTCGCACATCTCGGCAATCGAGATGGCCACCATCGCCTCGTCGCGCGCCCTCGCTTGCGCGGGACTCGAGGCCGGTGACGTGGACCTCATCATCTACGGCGGCTGCAGCAACGAAGAAGCCGTCCCGAATAGCGCCTCCGGTGTGCAGATCGCCCTCGGCGCGACCCGCGCCGCCGCGATGGATGTGAACACCGCCTGCACCAGCTTCCTGTACGGCCTCTCCACCGCCACCGCGATGATCCAGACCGGCGTGGTGCGCAATGCCGTCGTGATCGGCGTGGAGCTCATCACCCGCTACATGGACTGGAGTAATCGCAATGTGGCGGTGCTCTTCGGCGACGGCGCGGCCGCGGTGGTCGTACAGGCTAGCGACAACGAGGAAGGGGTGATTGGCACCGTGCTCGGCTGCGACGCCGAAGCACGCCAGAGCCTACGCGTGCGCGGCATCGGCTGCGGCTACGCGAATCGCGACGTCTCGCTCGGCGACACGCTGTGGGACTTCGACGGACAGGTCATCTTCAAGCGCGCCGTGCATGGGATGAGCGAGGCCTCGGGGCGGGTGCTCCGCGAAGCGGGCGTGACAGCGGATGACGTAGACCTCGTCGTCCCGCATCAGGCCAACCTGCGCATCATCGAGTCGGTGGCCAAGTACGCCGGCATCGGGATGGATCGCGTGATGGTCACCGTGCAGAAGTACGGCAACATGAGCGCGGCCACGGTTCCCGTGAGCCTGGTCGACGCGCTCAAGGAAGGACGCGTGAAGCCGGGTAGCCTGTTGCTGATGCCAGGCTTCGGTGGTGGACTCACGTTCGGTGCGCTGCTCGTGCGCTGGGGACAGCGCACGACACCCCTTGGCGCATCATCGATGGTGATGCCGCCGTGTGATCAGACCGCGCTCGAACTCGTCAATGAGATCCGGGCCAAGCAGGATCCGCACGGCCGCTCGCTGCGTGGACTGATGGAACCCGTGTTCGCGGAATCGAGGACGGCCGACTGAGAAACAGCAAACGGCCACCGGAGGTGCAGCCACGTCACCGACTATTTTCCGGTATGTCGTCCACCCCGCCCGCCCCAACGGCATCCGCCGACCCGCTGCACACCGACGCCGGTCTCCACCTATTGCGCTTCACGCGCGACGGGGACCTGCTAGTGTTCGACGACAAGCGGCCGGGCGAGGGGTTCGCGCAGTTCTACAGCCTCGAGCGCAACGAGCTGCGCAAGTTCGTCCGCGATGCCGTGCGCACCAAACTCGAGCGCGTGCGCAACCGCGATCTCTGCCAGTCGGCCTTCGACCGGTATCGCGCCTATCTGGCGTCACTGCCGCCGGAGAAAACGCCCACGCCGCGCAAGGCGGTGCAGGCGGCGCGACGCATGGCCGCCGTGGAAAGCGGCGGCAGCGCCGAGCTAGCCGAGCTGTATGATCGGCTTGATGTGCGCGACCCGCGTCCGCTGTTCGTGACCGGACGGGCTGGCACCGGCAAGAGCACGGTGCTGCGACAGCTCGCCGCCGCACAGGGCAATACGTGCGTGGTGCTCGCCCCGACCGGGCTCGCCGCGCTCAATGCGGGCGGGCAGACGATTCACTCCTTCTTTCGCTTTCCGCTCAAGCCGCTCACCGCGCGCGACATCCAAGGCGGTAAGTGGCTGCAAGTGGCGAAGAAGCTGACCATGCTGATCATCGACGAAATCTCGATGGTACGCGCCGACGTGGTGGACGGTATCGATGTGGCCATGCGCATGGCGAAGGGCAACGACCTGCCCTTCGGCGGCGTGCGCGTCGTGATGTTTGGCGATCCGTTTCAACTGCCGCCGATCGTGTCGAAGGAACAGGCGAGTGCGTTCGGCGATCTGTGGTACGAGACGCCGCACTTCTTCGACGCGGCGGTCTTCAAGTACGCGCCACTCTCCACCGTCGAGTTTCGCACGGTGTATCGCCAGCGCGATCCGGTGTGGGTTGCGCTGCTGGACCGCGTGCGCACGGCAACGCTCACCGGCGACGATTATCAATTGCTGCACACGCGCATTACTCATGCGACCGACGACGAACTCGACGAGACGATCATTCTGGCCGCGCGCCGTCTCGACGCCGAACGGGTGAATCAGCGCCGACTCGACGCGCTCGACGACGCCCCCGTCACGTTGTCGGCGGAGCGGAGCGGCACGTTCAGCGCCGCGGGGGGCAGCGGTGCCGTCAAACAAGATCCGGCGCCCGATCCGCTGCAGCTCAAGCGCGGGGCGCGCGTGATGTTCGTGAAGAACGACCCGGAAGAGAACTGGGTGAACGGATCGCTGGGCGAAGTACAGGCGATCAGTGCCACGGGCGTCATCGTGAAGCTCGACAGCGGGGCCATCGTGACCGTGGAGGCGCAGGAGTGGCAGCAGCTCGAGTACTGGTACGACGACGAGGCTGACGAAATCCGCCAGAAGGTGGTCGGCCGCTACACGCAGATGCCGCTGCAACTCGCCTGGGCCGTGACGATCCACAAGAGTCAGGGACTGACCTTTGATCGGGTGCACGTGCATCTGGGGCGCGGCGCGTTCTCGGCCGGACAGACCTACGTCGCGCTCAGTCGCTGTCGCACGATGGAAGGGATGACGCTCGAGTCACCGATCGGCGCCGGCGATGTGCGCTGTGATCCGCGCGTCGTGGAGTTCATGGGGCGAATAGCGTAGTGCGCCACGCGTAGCGCCACTCCGGATACCATTGTCCGTCGGGCGCCGCGTACAGGATCTGCTCCACCGCTTCGGCACCCTGGCGCTCGTAGAAAGCGCGGGCCCGGGTGTTCTGCTCGTAGCACCACAAAAAGAGGCCCGGATGCGTCGCACGCTCGTGCGCGAAGTGCGCCACGGCCGTGAGCAAACCACGACCGATTCCCGCCCCGTGGTGCGATGGCAGCACATGCAGGTTGTCCACTAAGGTGCCCCACGTGGGGTCTTGGTCGATCGACGCAAAGGCGAAGCCCACCGGTTCACCATCGTGCCGGGCTATCCAGCCGAACTGACGATCCGTCATCGCCGATAGCTTCGGATGCCACACGTCGAGGCGGTTGGCAAGGAGATCCCCCTCGAGGTAGGCCTCGGACAGAATGCCGCGATAGGCACTGCGCCAGCTCGCACAGTGCAGCGTCGCCACCACATCCAGATCAGCCACCGAGATGGCGTGCAACGTCACGGGTGTCTGGTTCAACGGTCGTTTACTCGGTCTAGAGGTCATCCTGAGCCCGCAACGGCCGCCAGCGGTGATACACTTCGCTGACCATACGCTGCCGCTGTAAGCTCGACCCCTCACTCTGTACCAGCAAGTCCTCCGTGAAGCCTTACGAACGCCTCGCCGAAGCCGCGGCCCCTGATGGCACCGTGCTCACGCTGTACCGCCACGACGGCGCGTACCTGCTGCGCATTGATGGCATCGAGCTCATGTCGACGCGCCGGTCACAATCGGAAGTGCAGTTGGCTGAACTCGCCTGCCGCGGCTTGGCCGATCAGCCGGGCGTGCGCGTGCTCGTGGGCGGACTCGGTTTCGGTTTTACCATGCGCGCCGCCCTCGAGCGACTGGGGCCCGATGCGCAGGTAATGGTGGCCGAGATTGTGCCTGAGGTGATCGCGTGGAACCGCAATCCTGAGTACGCGCTCGCGGGCGCGGCGATGGACGACCCCCGGGTCGATATCCGTGAGGGCGACGTGCTGCCGTTGCTCCGCACGCACCGAGGCGTGTTCGACGCCATCATGCTGGACGTGGACAACGGGGCGGAGTCGCTCACGACATCGGGCAATGCGAAACTGTATGTCGATACGGGCATTCAGGCGGCGATCGCCGCTCTGCGTCCCGGTGGCCGTGTGATCTACTGGTCAGCTGATGCCGATCCCGCGTTTGCGAAAGCGCTGCGCCGCAACGGACTCACCGTCACCACCGCGCAAAGCCACGCGCACGGAAAGCACGGCGCGGCCCACGCGCTCATTGCGGGGGAGAAGCGTCGGTAGCATCCGCCTCGTCTTCAACCGGCAACTCCAACACCATTGCCGCTTCCGCCTCGGGAAGCCGCTCGGCCGACCGTAGCTTCTTCTCCATCGCGCGGCTGCGCTGACCGGTTTCCTCGATGGTGCGACTGGCGGTGGTGAGCTGTCGTTGCACCTTGTCGAGCACATCGCCGAATTTACCGAACTCGGTTTTCACCGCGCCGAGGACACGCCACACTTCAGCGGCGCGCTGCTCGACCACCAGCGTCTGGAAGCCCATGCGCAAGCTGGTGAGAATCGCCGCCAAGGTGGTCGGGCCGGCCACCACCACGCGATACTGCTGCTGCAGATCACTCACTACCGACGGATGCCGAAGCACTTCGGCAAACAGCCCTTCGGTGGCGAGAAACATGATCGCGAAGTCGGTGCTGGCCGGCGGATGCACGTACTTGTCGTGGATCTCCTTAGCCGACCCGCGCACGGTGCGGATAAGCGCGTCGCTGGCTGCCTGCACGGCGGCGACGTCACCCTGATCTGATGCGTCCTGCAGCCGCAGCCAGTCTTCCTGCGGAAACTTGGAATCGATTGGCAGCCATACGCAGGTGGTCGGATCATCGAGCGGTCCCGGCAACCGGACGGCGAACTCGACGCGCTCCGCGGTTTCCGGCCGAATGCACACGTTCTTGCCGTACTGCTCGGGCGTGAGCACCTGCTCTAGAATAGCCCCGAGCTGCACTTCAGCCCAGGTACCACGCGCCTTCACGTTGGTGAGCACGCGCTTGAGATCGCCCACCCCGGTGGCGAGCTGCTGCATCTCGCCGAGTCCCTTGTGCACGGTGTCGAGCCGATCGCTCACGAGCTTGAACGATTCGCCGAGTCGCTTCTCGAGCGTGTCGTGCAGCTTTTCGTCGACGGTACGGCGCATTTCGTCGAGCTTGCGTTCATTGCCTTCCTGCAGCTCCCGCACGCGCTGATCGAGCGTGACGCGCACGCGATCGAGCGAGGCTTGCGTAGCGTCGATCGACTTCGTCACCTCTTCGCGCAGCTCGCGCGCCGACAGCCGCGCCTCTTCACGTGCGCTGCGCAGCTCGTCGCGCAGTTCACGGCGGGCGACGTCGGGATCGGCTCCGGCACTCGGGCGAATGCGTAGTAGCTGCACGAGCAGCAGCACCACGGCGAGCGCGGCACACAGGAGTGTCAGCATAGCCACCGGCTCACCCATGCGCCGCCTCCCCCGCCATACCCGCGCGCAGGATCGCTTCGAGCCCACTGCCCCGTCGCACGGTGCGCGACACCGCCGAGCGCATGACCGTCTCGTCACCGACGATCAGCACGTGGCCGCGGGCGCGGGTAACCGCGGTGTACAGCAGTTCGCGTCCCAACACCCGACTGCCCTTGGCTGGCAACATCACGATGACGTTGGTGAACTCCGAACCCTGCGCCTTGTGTACGGTCATGGCCCATGCCGTTTGTGTTTCGGGTAACCGCGCCGGCGGAATGGCGCGCGTGGCGCCCTCAGGCCCCGGGAAGTGCACTAGGAGCTCGCCATCGGCTTCCCACGCCACGCCCACATCGCCGTTAAACAGTTGCGTGCCGTAGTCGTTCGCGATCACCATTACCGGACGCCGATGATACCAGCGCTCGGTGATAACGGTGCCCTGGCTGCGCATCCAGCGCTCGACCTCGGCGTTGATGCCGGACACGCCCCACGTGCCTTCGCGCTCGGTGCAGAGCACGCGGAATCCATCGAGGGCTGTGAGAGCGGCGGCCGGCGACTCCGCCGAGAGGCACCGCTCGAGATGGGGCACCAGTAGCGCCAGCAACTCGGCACGATCGTGAGGCGCTGGTACCCAGCGCACATCGGTGCGTGCCGGGTCGTGCACGAGGGCCGAGAGTGCAACCGCGTCGCCAGCGAGAATCGCCGCCGCGGCCTCGCCGATGGCAGGGTGCGCTTCGAACCGATAGCTGCGGGTGAGCCGCAGCACGCGGTCGTGGAGCGCGTGGCCGGCGCCGATGTCGTGCGCGACGCGACAGATCGCTCCGAACACGTCGCCGGCTTCCACACTCGCCAGCTGATCCTGATCGCCCACCAGCAGCAGCGTGGCGTACGACGGAAGGGCAGCCACCAGGGCATCCATCAGCAGTACGTCCACCATGCTGGCTTCATCGAGAATCACCAGATCGTACGGCAACGGCGCGCCAGCGCGCGACCAGAAGCGGTCGCGATCGGGCTGATAGCCCAGCAACCGGTGCACCGTGCGCGCGCTCTGCGGCACGCGCGCGCGAACGTCCGGCGAGGCGTTCATACCGTCGAGACGTAGGCGGACCGACTCCGAGAGCCGTGCCGCGGCCTTTCCGGTGGGTGCGGCCAACGCCACGCGACGCGCGGGGTCGCGCGCGAGGGTATCGATGAGCAGCTCGGCGATGCGCGTAGTCTTTCCCGTGCCCGGGCCGCCGGTGATCACGCGGAAGGTGGGCTCGCCGTGGGCCAGCGACATGCGAAGGTGCGCTGCGATGCGTTGCTCAGCGTCGAAGTACCGGCGGAACTGCACCAGCGAGCCATGCAGCACCAGCGGTGAGGCAGCCGAACTGTTCGCGCCGTGCACGACCGAGGGTACCGCTATCAGCGTCGCACGCCACCACGCGGTATCGCGCTCGTGCATCAGCGCACCGATGGTATCGGCGCCGACCGCAGCGGCGAGCTCTCGCGCCAGCTCCGTCGCTTCGGCGGCAAGATCGCTCAGTGACAGCGCGCTGTGGCCGTCGTCTCGCGCACGCGCCAGCAGCGCTACCGCCACGGCGATCGGCACGGCCGCTTCACCAGACAGGCCAGCCCGTCGCACCGTGAGTTCGCCGAGGACACGGTCGCTGGTGGAGAGCAGATACTGCTCAACGGCGGCGTCGAAGAATGCCGTGAGACGGCGATCAACACTCATGGCGTACCTCCGAAGGCGCGATCGAGTGCGTGTAGCAGCTCGGCGGTGGGAGCATCGGTGAACCAGCCGTCGCGCCCGGTGGCGCCAATGCCGCGCAGGAATGCGTAGGTGACTTGGCCCCAGTGCACGCGTGGGTCATACCCGGGCTGCCGGGCGCGCAAGTGACGGTGCAGCGCCACCAGGTATACGTGGTACTGCAACGTGTAGTGCGTGGCGTGCATCGCGTGGCCGAGCGCCTCGGGCGCGTAATCGGCGTCGTTGGCCCCGAGCCAATTCGATTTCCAGTCGAGAATATGCCAGCGCCCTTCGTGCTCGAAGGCAAGATCGATGGAGCCGGTGAGATAGCCGCGGAACTGCTCATCGCGCAGGGTCCGCAACATCGGCGCATACGCTTTCGCGTGCGCCGATCCATACGCCTCGAGGGCGCCGGCCACGGCGGCCATCGAGAAGTCGCGCACGGGCATGGAGAAGCGCCACTCGCGCAATGTGGCCTGCGGCGGCACCGCGCTCAGCGCAAAGCCCGCACCGGGGATCCCGGCACGACAGACCGTGTCGATCATTTCGCGAATATGGGTCGGGGTCCATCGGCCGTCGCGTGGCACCACCACACCATATGCGCGCAGGGCGTCCTCCACGGCCGCCTCAGTGGTGACGGCTGCACGCATGAAGTCGGTGTGCTCGAACAGGCCGTGCAGCACGTTGCCGATATTGGTACCGGCCGGCACGCCGCGGAAGCCGCCGACGTGCGCCGCCGTGCGACGCACCTCGTCGGGCTGCAGGATATCATCGACGTCGCGGCTGTCCGCGTGCGACACGTTGCGCGTGAGCGTGGTGAAGCTGCTGCTGCGCCAGATGGCGAGCTGACCTGGCGCCGTCGTGAAGGTGAGCGGTGCGCGGCGCGCAGGCAGCTCGACTGGGGTCGGTACCGGCGACGCCGGCGCCTGCAGGACCACATCGGCGATACCCATCGTGCCGGCACTGGCGGCGATCAGCGTATCGATTGCCGCCCGCTCCACCGTGTCGCCACGGCCCTGGATGAGCCATCCGAGCGGCGACGCGGCGGCGTCGGAGAAGGTGCCCCATGTCACGTAGCAACGCGACTCGGCGCGCGTGAGCGCCACGTAGGCGAGACGCAGATCTTCACCGAGCTGCTCGAGCTGCTTCTGTTCACGGCGCTGTGCCTGTAGGGGCGAACCGAGATCGAGCACCATGCCGTCGTCGAGCGGCGTGAGCGTGTATGGGACATCGAGCGTTTTCGGCGCGAACGACTTGGTGCGCCAGAGCGTGGGGCAGAACACGACGGGCCACTGCAAACCCTTCGCCTTGTAAATGGTGAGGATCTGCACCGCATCGGCGTCCCGTTCCAGCCGCATCTCGCGACGTTCCGGCGTAATCGCCGACCCGCGCTCGCTTGCCACCCAGCCGTGCACCGCGTCGGGCGTGAGCGCCGAGACCGCGTCGGCTTCCTGCAGAATCTCGAGCACATGCCGCACGTTCGTGACCCGCCGCTCGCCATCGCGCAGCGACAGCAATCGCGCCGTGGCACCGCACGCGTTCAGCAGCCACGCCAGCGCCGTGGCGCCATCATGCCGCAGCCAGATCGTTCGTGCCAGAACCAGCCGATCCAGCACGCTGTCCCACGCGCCACTGCCATCGTTGCGCAGGGTGTCGGCCACCGCCACCGCGTCGCATCCCCAGAGGCGAGTGGCCATGGCCGACCGCACCGCCGCCCCGTCGCGCGGTGTGGCAATCGCCACGGCCAGCCGCACGAGTTCGTCGGCCTCCTCACTGGCCAGCACATCCTGATTGGCGCCTACGACACAAGGAATGCCCGCCGCATCCAGCGACCGTTTGACTTCCTGCGCCTCGGCGTTGGTGCGCACCAGTACCGCTATCTCGGCGGCGCCAACGCCGTCGGCTATGAGACGCTGCATTTCCACCGTGACAGCACGAATCGCCAGCGTGGTGCCCTGTTCCTTCGCGATGCTGTGCTTCGACGTGTTGTACGCCTCGCCGATCCACATCCACTGCAACGCCTGCTGACCGTCGGCGGTGAGGGACTCGGGAGTATGCACCCGATTGGCCGCCGTGACCTCGGGCACGCCGATCAACTCGGGGCTGCAGGCGAACGGCTCGGGGTTTTGGCGAAACAGCTGCGTGACGCCACGCACCATGGCATCGGTGCTGCGAAAATTCGTGAGCAGCGTGTACCGTCGTTCGATGGTCGCGGCGGCCTTGAGATAGGCGTGCACATCGGCGTTCCGGAACGCGAAGATGGATTGCTTCGGATCGCCGATCAGGAACAGCGGACACCCACTGAACGCGGTCGAGAAGATCGGGAACTGGGTGGGATCGGTGTCCTGAAACTCGTCGATCAGCGCTACGCAAAAGCGCTCGCGGATCCGCGAGGCCAGCAGCCCACCCGGTCCTTCAGCCACTAAAATATCGTGCAGGCGACGCAGGAGATCATCGAAGCCCATCAGGTGACGCGACTGCTTTTCCTGCTCGAAGGCTTTCGACACCGTGAGGACGAAGTCCTTGAGCAGCTGGGGAGCGAAATCAGGCGCCGCCTCGATGGTGGTGCGGGGATGGCGTAAGTACGGCCGCATCAGACTTTTGATCCACGTAAGCGGATCATCACCGTCGTCGGAAATCAGCGCCGCGGCGGCGGGAGCCTGCAGCACGCGACGGCGCAACCAGTCCTGCGTGAGACGCTGCAGGATGTTGCTGTCGTCGTCGAGAAACGTGCCGCCAAAATGCACGCGACTTTCCAGCGCGCTTTCGGAGAGCACGCGATGACAGAAGCCGTGAATGGTCGACACCCCAAGCTCGTCAAGCGCACCGAGGGCGGCACGCACGATGGGGGCACCGGCGCTGCCATGCTTCTCGTACAGCGTGAACAGATCGTCATTGCCCGCATCGCGCAACGGCGGCGTGTCGGACCAGACACGATCGGCCTCGCGCAACACCGCACGAATGCGGCCGATCAGTTCCTGCGTGGCCTTTTCGGTGAAGGTAACCACGAGGATCTGTCCGAGATGCTCCACCTTCCGTTCGAGGAGCAGCCGGAGCACGAGCCGGGTAATGGCGAACGTCTTTCCGGTGCCGGCGCTGGCTTCCACGAGCGTGATGCCGGGCTCCAGCGCCACATCAAGCGCATCGAATGGCATCATAGGCCGGCCCCTGCTCATAAGCCGGCCTCCGCCACCATGCGCGGCGACCACGATGCCTCGAACAGCATCGTCGTCAATCGTACGAACTCCGCCTCGGACGCATCGAACGCTAGGGTGTCCCGGAAGCACAGCTGCAGATACGGATCCGACTCGTCACCGGGGGCGCCATAGTCGTTTCCCGCGAACGCCGCGGCAGCCTTCGTAATGGGAAACTGCTCCTTGGCACGCGACTTAGGATTGAGCGCAATCCTCGCGTTGTGCACCATGGCGGCCCGATAGGCCTCGGCCGCATTCGGGAAAAACTTTAACGGAGCGCGACGCGCGTCGTGCATAGCACTGATCCAGCCGTCGAGTACGTCGGTGGCGTTGGGCACTTCGATCATCGATTCGACAATCGCCTTCTCTTTCTTACTGTCAGGATACGTGAGCACCGTGGTGCCCGGCACCTCCGCGCCCTGCTGCTTCGCCGCACACATCACGACGTGCTCCACCCATGCCACGATCCGATGCCGTGCCGAGACGCTCCCCGTGCGCACGACGTAGCGGGTGCTCTCAATCACGCCCTCCGCCACTCCGGTGATACGCCAGTTGCGGCCGTGTACCGTCAGCGCGGCGCTCGTGCGGACACCCTCGGGCAGCGCGTCGATGATCGGTCGCGCTTCGTCTGCCAGGCGCGTAAACCACGACACACCGAGGGCACCGGGTGGCAGTTTACCGATCGCCACCATCTCGCGCTGCATCCACTCCATATCACCGTGGCCCGTCATCACCGATCGCAGCATGTCGGCGCGCACGCCACCCTGCTTCATCGTGCTCAGCCAGTGCAACTCACTGTCCGGGCTCTCCGTCGCCCGGGCGTCGGGGAGACGCAGTCGCAACAGCTGCTCGCAGAACCACTGCGATGGATTGCTCCAAAATTCGGTCAGGTGGCGCAGCGCAATCTCGGCCACGTCGTCGGACACCAGATCGGGCACCGTGTCCACGAAGAACGGGAAGCCCTCGACCGTCGCGGTGCCCGACGCCTTGCCCGCCAACGGCGAGAACGTGATCAAACGCGGGTCGTCGGTGCTGACATAGCGATCGCTGAACGCCTGCAGTGGGTGGCGCAGCACAAGATTGGTGCGAGCGTGACCATTTGTGCGGCGATCGAGATGGTCGAGTAACTCGTCGATCACAATCGACGGCGCTCGCGCGGCGTTATCGCGAGGATCGTTTCCGCTGTACGTGAGCACGAGGCGCGACTCGGCAGCCATCAGCAGGTCGAGAAAGAGCTGTTGATCGTCGTCGCGCAGATGGCGATCGCCGTCGCGCGCTTCGCACGACAGCAGGTCAAACGCCGGTCGGCGGTCGCGCCGCGGGAACGCCACGTCATCGAGGCCGGCCACGGCGATCATCTTGAACGGTACGCTGCGCATTGGTTTGAGCGCGGCCACCGTGACGCGACCGCTGAGAAAGCCAGAGCCGAAGCTGTCGTCGGCGAGTTCCTGTTCCAGCCAGTCGCGCACCACGCCGAACGAGACGAGCGCGGTGTACCCGGCCTGCACGGCCGTGCGCGACAGTCTCTGCACGACGACACGCACGGTGTTCAGCCCCTCGCGTTCGTCGGCCGATGTGGGCTGCACCATCCCGTCGAGAAATGCAGCGAGCGCGGTCGCCCAATC
>NSHR01000003.1 GCA_002737115.1 Gemmatimonadota bacterium
GAATGGGCAGGAGCATCTGGTCGGCATCGTGCATCTGCACGACCTGATGCGTGCGGGTGCCGCATGACGTGGCGCACCGTGGCACGGTTGGGACTCAGCGCGCTGATGCTGTCGGCGGCCGCCTGCGCGAAGGCGAAGGGGAAGACGCAGGTCAAGGCCAAGGCCGCGAAATCCGCTATTCCAGATTCAGCGGATCAGATCATCTTCGGTTTTCGCACGTTCTTGACAGACCAAGGCGTTTCAAAAGGCGTGCTACTCGCGGACACCGCGCTCTCGTACGATGAAGCCACGCGGATGGAGCTCCGCCGCGTCAACGTCACGTTTTATACGTCCGTGGGCTTAAAGGATGGGGTCCTCACCGCCAAGGCGGGCACGTACAACCTCCGGCTCTCCCGCCTCGACGCGCGTGGTGACGTCGTGATTGTTCGCGATGATGGGAAACGACTGTCGTCCCAGCAGCTCGTGTACGATCAGGTCCGCAACCAGATCTTTACCGACAGCACATTCGTACTGAACGAGCCGTCGCGCACCTTTACGGGTCTCGGCTTCGAGTCTGATCCACAGCTCACGAAGTTCCGCTGTCTCCGCAATTGTAAGGGCCTCGCGCCTGTCAAGATTCCGACCAAGTAGCACGTGACTCCTCCACGCTCGCGCATGCGCGCAATCACTCTGCTCGGCACGGTCTCGCTACTGGCGATATTCGGTGGGTGCCGCGGGGCGCGCCGTGGGGCGACGTCGGTCACCCCCGTCGCAACGGTGGCCGCGCCCGAGCTCGCGCGCGTCCCAGGTGCGGATTCGGTGCGCGCCGACTCGATGGCTGGGCGGGCAAAGGCCGCGGGCAAGGACAGCGCCGTACAGCCGGACAGCAACACGAGGCCGGACAGCACCGCGAGACCGGATAGCGCCGCACTTGGCAAGGCGCGTCGAGACAGCGTGGCGGCCGCCAGGAAGCGTCCCGCCACCAAGGCCGCGTCCTCCGCCACGACGCGAAATTGCGTGTTGGATTTTGCCGATAGTCCGCCGGAAACTCGCCTGTTCTACACTCGGCTTCCCGATAGCACGGCGAACACCTTTATCGGCGGTGGCTTCGTCGGTCGGTGTCAAGGCGAGAACAACCGCATCAGCGCCGACAGCTTGGAGCAGTTCGAATCGGCCGGTATTGTCAACCTGTACGGGAACGTCGTCTACGAAGAGCCGAACAAGCTCCGCATCACGGCCGCCCACGGGACCTACCTCACGCGGGAAGGCCGCCTGCTCGCCGACGGTGGCGTGGTCGCCACGCAGCCGGCCTCGGGAAGCACGTTCAGTGGACCGAACATCGAGTACTACCGCGTCATGCCGGGACGTCCGGTCTCCAAGCTGGTCGCCCCGAACCGGCCCACGGCGCAACTCATCGAGAAAGACAGCACGGGCAAGCCAGGGCAACCCACGATCGTCACGGCCGATCGATTTGAGGATCTGGGCGACACGCTCGTGCTGGGCTGGGGCGATGTGATCATTACCCGGGAACAGATCATCGGACGTTCTGATTCGCTGGCCTTTAACAAGACAACCCAGCTGGCGCGACTGGTTCGCGCGGCGCGCATCCGGAGCGTGGATACGTCGCGAGCGTTTACGCTGAACGGTGACACGATCGACCTGTTTACCACCGACAAGAAACTGGTTCGGGTCTTGGCGCTGCATAGCGCGACGGCGACGGCCAAGGATCTAGTGATCAACGCTGAACGCATCGATCTGCGGCTGAAGGAGCAGAAGATTGACGAAGCCTACGCGTTCGGCAAAGGGCGTGCGCGAGCGAAGACGCCGCAACAGGATGTCGAGGCCGACTCGATGCGTATCGTGCTCACCGACCAGCGTCCGCGGGAAGTTCGGGCGATCGGTGGAGCGGAGGCGAAAGGCGTCGCGGACACGCTCAAGATCAAGTCGGCCGATCGGGACATGCTGCGTGGCGATAGCCTCTTCGCCTACTTCGATACCGCCCAACTGGCGACCGACACAAGTAAGCAGGCACGAATCAAGGAAATCCGCGCCTTCGGGAACGCCAGTTCGCTCTTTCAGATCGCGTCAAAGCAGGGACCGACCGCACGGCCGTCGCTGAACTACGTGCGCGGACAGCGCATCTTCGTGCAGTTCGATACGGGCTCGGTCCGCGATGTTCGAGTAGATTCCTCAGCATCGGGGCTGTATCTCGAACCCGCTGCGGACAGTCTATCCGACAGTACCGTTCAGAAAACGCCTGCCAAGAAGCCACCGCTCGCCCCCGTCGCCCCGCTACCGCAGCCTCCGGCTCCGATCGTCGCCCCGCTGTCCGCCGCCGTCTTCACTATCTCTCGCCGACCGACATGACCGATTCCGCTGCGCCCACGCCGAATTCGCTCGAGGAGACCCTCGCGCTGGTCGATCGCGTCGTGCACGGCGATCGATCGATGGCGCTGGCCCTCGGCGCGGTCATCGAAGCGGCGGACGCGCAGGGGGCAGCCGCACTCCATGCCATCGCCGGCCGCTATATCGAGCAGCATGCCGACGGCACGCGGCTCCCGATGGATGAAGTCCGCACCCATCTCGCGACGGCGATTCTGCCGCGGCTCGCCGCGGGTGGGGTGCTCGAGATTCCGGTGAATGGCTTGTCGGCCCCGGAGTCGACGGTGCTTGTCTCGCCGACACTCTGGACGGTGCTCCGCGCGCACCGCGCCGATCTGGCCCGTCAGCTCAACACAACCAGCGAGCACCCTCGTGTCGGGCGCACGACTCCGGTAACCGCCAGTCTGCCGGTCACCGGCAACGCGGTACTGAGCGCCGAGGGGTTGGTAAAAGCCTACGGCGGCCGTCGTGTCGTGAATGATGTCGCGCTGAACGTGGCGCAAGGCGAGATCGTGGGGTTGCTCGGGCCAAATGGTGCAGGAAAGACGACCACGTTCTACATGCTGGTTGGCCTCATCGCGCCGCAGGCAGGACGCATCAAGCTCGATGGGCAGGACATCACCGGCATGCCGATGTACAAGCGCGCGCGCCACGGAATCGGCTACCTGTCGCAGGAGCCGTCCATCTTCCGAAAGCTGACCGTCGAGCAAAACATCTTGGCGATTCTCGAAACGCTCCCGCTCTCGGCGGCCGAGCGGAAGGAGCGCCTCGAAACGTTGCTGGACGAACTCAGCATCAAGCACCTTCGCAGCAGTCGAGCCTTCCAGCTGTCGGGTGGCGAACGCCGCCGTCTGGAGATCACGCGCGCCTTGGTGACGCAGCCGAAATTCATGATGCTCGATGAGCCGTTCGCCGGTGTTGATCCGATCGCGGTGCACGACATCCAGACCATCGTGGCGGGGTTACGCCACCGGGGGATCGGCGTACTCATCAGTGATCACAATGTCGAGCAGACCCTGGATATTGTGGACCGCGCGTACATCATGTTTGATGGGCAGGTAAAAGTCTCTGGCACTGTGCGTGAGCTAGTGTTCGACGATACCGTCGCCGAGATCTACCTGGGGCCGACGCTCACGGCGCGACTCCGCGCTCGGTTTGCGGAAGCAGATGAAGAAGTGGTGAGGTCATGAGGCCAGGTCTCCAGCAGAGCACCGGACTCCGCCAGGAGCTCAAAGTCAATCCGCGCCTGTATCAGGCGATGGATTTACTCCATATGCCTCTGCTCGATCTTCAGCAGCATCTCAAGCAGGAACTCCTGACGAATCCGTTCCTCGATCTCGTCGAGCCGGAGGATGAGGACGAGGAATCCGCCGACACGGACGAAGTGCCGGAAGCGCAGGACATGGCCGAACCGGAGACGGCGGTGGAGTCCGAACCAGAGAAGACCGGCGACGACGAGGTCGATTGGGAAGCGGTGCTTCTGGACGGCTTCGAGACTGGCGGTCAGCGAGAAGAGTCTGAACAGCGCGAGTGGTACGAGCCAGTCACGGTCGATACGAAGCATCTGTCCGACCATCTGACCGAACAGTTGTCGCTAATCGAGATGTCGCCGCGCGAAGCGATTCTGGCGGATGATTTCGTTGGCAACATTTCCGACGACGGCTATCTCGCCTGTCCGCTCGAGGTTATCCAGCGCGGCGTGAACGAGTGGCTCGAGGCGGAAGCGGAAGAGCGCGACGCCGAGGTTACGCCGTTCAGCGACGACGATATGCAGTCGATGCTCACAATCATTCAGGAGCTCGATCCGCCAGGCGTCGGCGCACGCGATCTTCGCGAATGCCTGATGCTGCAGCTGCGTGCCGCCGGCCAGCGGGATTCCATGGCGTATCAGCTCGTCGAGGAATCGTTCGAGGAGCTGATCGCACATCGGTGGAGTGAGCTGTCGAAGCGGTTCGGCATCAGCGCCCAGGACGTGCAGCGCGCTGCCGATGAAATCGCCAAGCTCGATCCGAAGCCCGGCCTGCGCTATAGCGCGGGTGGTGACAACTACATTATCCCCGATCTCGTGGTCGACAAGATCGGTCAGGCGTATCACATTTTTCTTAACGACGGGAATCTGCCGCGGCTCAAGTTGTCGCGAGCGTATCAGGAGATTGCCCGAGACAAGAAGAAGTTCGACACAGAGAGCAAGGACTTCATCGCGAGCAAGCTGAATGCGGCGCACTGGATGATTCAAGCCATCGAGCAGCGTCGCCAGACCATGCTAAAGGTCATGCACTTCATCGTTGATCGGCAAAGTGACTTCTTCGAACGCGGGGTCCAAGCGCTACGCCCGCTCACGCTTCGCGAGGTGGCCGAAGCCGTGGGTATGCACGAGTCCACGGTCAGTCGCGTCACCAACGAAAAGTTCGTCCAAACGCCGCGCGGCGTGCTGCCGCTCAAATTTTTCTTCTCGTCTGGGCTCGCCACCAGCGATGGTGACGACGTGTCCGCGCGCGGGATCAAGGACCAGCTTCAGAAGTTGGTGTCAGGGGAGGACACCAAGAATCCACTCACCGATCAAGCGATCGTTGAGATCTTGCAGCAAACTGGTGTCCAGATTGCACGTCGTACGGTCGCCAAGTACCGGGACCAACTCGGCGTGCTGCCTGCGCGTATGCGAAAGCGCGTCTAACCCGCACGTACGACTCAACGCGATCTCATCTCTCTTAGAATGACCGTCTCCCCTCGTCCGCTCCGGCGTGTCTCCCGCTCGACGTCTACACCTATTGTAGACGTCAGCGTCCTCGTGCCGGCGAAGGATGAAGCGGGCAACCTCGCGCTCTTCCTCGAGCTGTGCGAAGCCACCTTCCGCGCCGAGTCGGCCCGCTACGAAGTGGTGGTCGTCGACGATGGCTCCACCGACGGAAGCTGGGCACTGCTGCAGCAACTCCGCGCACAGTATCCTTTCCTGGTACCCGTACGCCACCGCGCGCAACGCGGCATCGCGGAAGCCCTGCGCACCGGATATCTCCAGTCGCACGGGCGCGTGCTGGTGTTCTATCCCGCCGACCTGCAGTTCAAGCCGGAAGATATTCCGCGCCTCGTGAACCCGATTCTGGCCGGAGAGTCGGACATGGTCACGGGATACAAGCAGGGCAAATACGAAAAGGCCTTTGTCTCGGGCATTTATAACAAGCTCAGTCGTACGCTTTTCCACGTGCCCGTGCGTGACTTGAATAATGTGAAGGCGTACCGCCGAGAAATCATGGCGGCGCTCCCGATGCGACCGGATTTTCACCGGTACATGATCGTCATGGCGGCGGCACAGGGCTTCACCGTCACGGAAGTGCCCGTGCCGCTGTACGCACGCCACTCCGGTCGTTCAAAGTTTGGTTTCTCGCGTATTCCCATCGGCGTGCTCGATATGATCGCCGTGTGGTTCGAACTTAAGTTCGGACAAAAACCCCTGCTGGCATTCGGCATGCTCGGGGTGGCGCTTTTCGCCGCCGGGCTTCTCGCCGGACTCGGAGCGCTCGTCTGGCTTGCGATCACGGGACAAGGGCAGCGCTGGGTGTGGACGGTGATCCAGACGTGCCTCATGCTCGGCTCGACCTTCTTCGCCACCGGACTCTTGGGCGAGCAGATCGCGCAGCAGCGGTCCGAGGTGCGCGAGCTGCGCCGTGAGCTCGACGAGCTGGCCAGTGCGCAGCAGGATGAGGATGCCGATGAGGTCATGCTCAACGTGACCTCCGGCGCCGATCGCGAGTCCCCCTGACGGCCGGCGCGCCAGTGCCCCGCGCCGTGCGCGTGCTCTTCGTGACGCACAATGTGCCGCGCTGCGTCGGCGACGCCGCCGGTTCATTCGTTCTTCGGCTCGCCGTCGCGCTGCAGGCGGCCGGTGCGCAGGTCGAGGTAATCGCACCCGCCGCCGCCGGCCTAGCGGACGTCGAGACGCTGGAAGGCGTTCGGATTCAGCGCGTGCGCTATGCAAGCGATACGCGCATGACGCTCGCCTACACGGGGAACATGGCCGAGCAGGTCATGTCCTCGTGGGGCGGAAAGCTGGCCCTGCTGGGGATGCTGCGAGCCATGCGGCGCGCCGTTCGCGAACGGCTCGATGCGGCGGCGCGCGCGGGTGAAGCGTACGACCTCGTGCACGCGCATTGGTGGTTTCCTGCTGGACTCGCGCTCTGGCGCTCGCGCCGCGCGGGCGATCCACCGTTAGTGATCACCATGCATGGCTCCGATGTCCGCCTCGCTCGGCGAATGGCCCCAGCACGCACCGTCATGCGCGCGGTGCTCCGTGACGCCGCACTCGTTACGGCTGTCTCAGGGTGGCTCGCTGAGACGGCACGCCGCATCGCACCCGACACCACGGTCGCCGTGTCTCCAATGCCGGTAGATTCGCGGCACTTCGCTCCACTCGCGCGTCCATCACCGACAACCGCCACGCCGCGCCGCGGGATTCTGTTCGTAGGCCGGCTGAACGCGCAGAAGGGCCTCGCCGATCTGCTCGACGCAATGGTCTCTCCGGCAATGCGTGCGCACGACGCGCAGCACGCCGGTGACGCCACCATGCTCGACGTCGTCGGCGACGGACCAGAGCGTGAGGCGTTGATGGCGCACGCCGCCAGTCTTGGCCTCGCCGAGCGCGTGCGATGGTACGGTGCCCTGGCGCAACCCGCGTTGGTCCCACTGTATCAAGGGGCACGCGCACTGGCGATTCCGTCGCGTGAAGAGGGCCTTGGGCTGGTAGCGGTGGAAGCGCAGCTCTGCGGCACGCCGGTGGTGGCATATGCTGACGGTGGCCTGATCGATGTCGTGCGCCCCGAGCATGGGGGTACACTGGTAGCGGTGGGGGACACACGTGCCCTCGGTGAGGCACTTGCCCGATTACTCGCCGACGAGGCCAGCGCGCAAGAACGCGGCATGGCCGCGCGCGAAGACATGCTTGCCCGCTTTTCGCCGGAAGCCGTTGCCGGCCAGTATCTCTCACTCTACCGACAGGCCGTACAGTGACCAGTCCGGCGACGTGGCGTGCGCGTGGTCTCTGGCATCATCCGGCGCTCAAGCTCGGGTTGCTGCTGCTCACGGGCATCTTCATCGCGTGGGCGTTTCACGGACAGTGGACCGACATGCGCGCCTCGGCGCGTGCGGTGCACGTTGAGTGGCGCTGGATTGCCGCCGCCAGCGCGACCGTGCTCGCCGTGTATGGCTTACTGATTCAGAGCTGGCGCATGTTGCTGCGCGGTTGGGGCGGGGAGCTCGCGTATCCGGTGGCGGTCCGGATCTGGACCATCGCCAATCTCGGTCGTTGGATTCCCGGCAAGGTCTGGTCGGTGGGGGCGTTGAGTGTGCTCGCCGCACGTGAGGGTGTTCCTGGCACTGCCGCCGCCGGTGCGGCCCTCCTCGGAACGCTGTTGAATATTGGTGCGGGGTTTGGAGTCGCCGTGATCATGGGCGCCGAGGGGCTCGACTCGGTGTATCCCGGTTTTCGAAACGGTGCGTTGGCGGCAACCGCCTTCTTCGTGGTCGGCGTGTTGGCCCTCCCGCGGTTGCTACCGCCGGTCCTCGCGTGGTTCTCCGCGAAGCGAGGCGTGCCAGTGGCCGACAAACAGTTATCGGCGCGCACGCTCTGGGCTTCAGCGGCCATGAACGCGGCGTCTTGGTTGGGGTACGGGGTCGCGTTTGCGTTGTTCGCGCGCGGTGTGACCCCACGCATCAGTGGCGATCCAGCGCTGTTCATCGCCGTGTTCACCGCGTCGTACCTTGTCGGATACTTGGTGCTGTTCTCCCCCGGGGGATTGGGATTCCGAGAAGCGGCGCTGACCCTCTTTCTGGTGGGCGTTGGCGCCGCGGGGCAGGGGGACGCCGTGATTCTTGGCGTCACGTCGCGGGTTTGGCTGACCGTACTCGAGGTGGTGCCGGGGCTCGTCAGCCTCCTCTCGCTTCCCGCGTCGCAGCGCGCAGCGCTGCCGCGCGCAGAATGAGCGGTTCCGCTTGGAACGTGCTCACCGAGCACCGCTCCCGTCTTCTCGATGGATCGCTCTGACGCGATGAATGCCCCCCCATCGGCACCGCGCTTCCCGTTCGCGTGGACGGCGCTCGTCTGCTTTATCGCGACGATGCTGCTCGCGTGGCCAGCGCTCGGTGGCGCCTTTCTCGTGAATCCGAATTCGGATCAGTACATCGCGGGCTATTCCTTCCGTGAGTTTGCGGCGCGCGCGCTCCGCGATGGACAGGGCTTTCCTCAGTGGAATCCGTACCAGTTCGGCGGCATGCCATACATCGCGGCGATGCACGGCGACATTTTCTACCCGACGTTTCTGCTGCGGATGGTACTGCCGACCGACGTGGCGATGACGTGGGGCTTCGTGCTCCACACGTTTCTCGCCGGTGTCTTCACCGTTGGATTCCTCCGGGCGGCTGGTGTGCGGTTCCACAGCGCAATCGTGGGCGGCGTCGCGTATCTGCTCAGCGGGGCCGTCGCGTCCTACGCGTCGCCGGGACACGACGGGAAACTGTTCGTCAGCGCGCTCCTGCCGGCCGCGCTGTGGGCCCTCGTTCGCGGGATGCGCGATGGCCGGCGAAGCGCCTGGGGGCTGCTCGCGCTGATCGTGGGGTTGGCGGTGCTCTCGCCGCACCCACAACTCCTGCAGTACATGTTGCTCACGTGCGGCGCCTTCGCGCTCTTTCTCGCGCTCCGTCCGTGGAGTGTGGCCTCCGAGTCTCCCCCATTGGCCCGCGACGCGACCCCGTCGAGCCCCCTGCCGCCGCTGGCTCTCGCGCTTGCTGCGGTCGTCCTTGGCACCGTGATGGGCGCCGTTCAGTATCTCCCCGTTCAGGAGTACGTACCGTGGTCCCCTCGGGCTGGCGGAAAAGGCTACGACTACGCCACGAGTTTTTCGTTTCCGCTCGAGGAAACGATCAACATGTATCTCCCGCAGTTCTCGGGTATCCTCGATCGGTACTGGGGCCGGAACGGCATTCATTTCCACAGTGAGTACATCGGCGCGACCGTGCTCGTCCTTGCGCTCTTCGCGTTCGGTGGCGGCCTCGTGAATCGGCATCGTTCGCATGCCTGGTTCTGGTTGGGCGTGCTGATGGTATCGGTCCTCTGGGCGTGGGGCGGGAATACGCCATTCTATCATCTGGTGTATGCGGTCGTTCCAGGATCCACGTTCTTCCGAGCGCCGAGCACCATCCTCTATGTGAGTGCGTTCGCGTGCGCTGTGCTTGCCGCATTTGGCGCGGAACGGGCGCTCGCGGGGAAGGGGACTGGCCGTTACGCGATCGGGTGGGGAAGCTTCGCGCTCGTGGTCGGCGTTCTCGCCACCTCGGGCGCCTTCACGAAGCTCGCGATGTCTATTTTGGGCGATGGCCGCGGAGACCTCATCGAGGCCAACGCATCCAGCGTCGTCGTCGGCGCATGGCGATCAGCGGTGGCCGTTCTCGCGGTGGTCGGGCTCATGATCGCGGTCGCGCGTGGCGCGCTGAAGGCATCCGTGGCCGGTTGGGCGCTTGCCGGCGTGGTCGCGCTCGACCTCTGGAGCGTGGAGCGAAACTACTGGACCTTTTCGGCCCGCGCTGACCAGCTCTATGCAGAAGACGACATCATCCGGTTCCTCAAGTCGCAGCCGGAGCCAGCCCGGGTCATCGCCGTTCCGCTCGGCGATAACATGGCGGCGCATGATCCGTTTGTGCTCGGCGACGCCCTCATGTATCACGGAATCCGTGGCGTCCTCGGGTACCATGGCAATGAGCTCGGCCGTTATCAGGAACTGTACGGCAAGAGCGAGGGGTTCCAGTCGATCGCGAATCCGAACTTCTGGTCACTGACCAACGCGCGGTTCTTTTACACCAACACGCCGGGGTTGCCGTTTCAGGGGGCGACGTTGGCCGCCGGCCCCGTTCGGAACGCCGCCGGCACCATGACCTATCTGTACGAGTTACCCGGCGATCATCCCGTGGCTTGGATTGCGCCACTCATCGTGAAGCTCGACGATCCGACAACCAAAGCAACGGTGCTGAACCCGTTGTTCGACGTAAAGCGTGTGGCGATCTTTGATATGGCGTCGACCATTGAAGCCAGGCCGGTGAACTCGCCGTTGCCTGATCCGGTGCCGTTCGGCGTTGAGGTGACACAGTATGACCCCGGGGTTATCGACATCACCCTCGGCGGACCAGCGCCAGCCGGCAGCGCGTTGGTGGTGTCTGAAAATTTCTATCCTGGTTGGACCGCGATGGTAGACGGAAAGGCTGCCAAAATAGCCAGGGCCGATTACACCCTTATTGGCGTCGAGTTACCCACGGGTGCAACGTCCGTGCAGCTCCGCTTCGACAGTGCACCATATCACACGGGGAAGTTGTTGACTTTGCTGGCACTTGGCGCGGCGTTACTGTGGTGGGTTATCGGGTTTGCGCTCGATCGGAAGGCCGCATCCGCGGCCGACGTTCTCGCAGCATGAGGCGAACGACGTGACCAGAATTCCAATTTCGGCGCGTGGTTTACTCGCCATCGGCGAGCGAGCCCTCGTCATCGTTCCGACCTACAACGAAAGCGAAAACGTCACCCGCATCGTCCCGCTGATCCTTGCCCAGGATTCGCGACTCGACGTGTTGGTGGTTGATGACAACTCGCCCGACGGCACCGGACAGCTCGCGGACGCCCTGGCGGCCGCCGATCCACGAGTGCATGTACTCCATCGGGCGGGGAAGGAAGGACTTGGCCGGGCGTATCTGGCCGGGTTCACGTGGGCGCTCGAGCGCGACTACGCCTTCATTTTCGAGATGGACGCCGACTTCTCGCATGATCCCGGTCACTTACCGGAGTTTCTCGCCGCGATCCGAGACGCCGATCTCGTGCTCGGTTCTCGCTACCGTAACGGCAGGGTGACGGTCGTGAATTGGCCTATGACGCGCCTGATTTTGTCGTACGGCGCCAACATTTATGCGCGCGCGGTCACGGGGCTTCGACTGGGCGATGCCACTGGCGGCTTCAAGTGTTTCCGCCGCGAAGTGCTGATGGCGATCCCGCTTGATCAGGTGCGCTCGAACGGGTACGCCTTTCAGATCGAGATGAGCTTTCGGGCATGGAAGCGCGGATTCCGCATTGCTGAGATTCCTATCGTGTTCCATGACCGCACCGAAGGCGAGTCGAAGATGTCGAAACGGATCGTGCGTGAGGCGATCTGGATGGTATGGCGGCTTCGATGGTGGTCCATCACCGGGAATGTCTGATGTCGCCTCGTTCGACGCTGCCCGGGATCGCGTTCGCCAAAATGACGGGATCCGGCAATGACTTCGTGTTCTTCGACGGCCGTCAGGTGCCACTCGCACATGTGACTTCACCTGAGGTCATCAAGTCTATCTGCAACAGGCACAACGGGATAGGCGCTGACGGAATCGTCGTTCTTGAGCCCGCGCGCCCCCATGCGGATGTGCGAATCCACTACTTCAACAGCGACGGAACGCCGGCGGATCTATGCGGGAACGCCACGCTGTGCTCAACGGCGATGTCCGTACTGCTTGGCCTCGCCACCGATTCGGGGATGACGCTGGCGACGCCGGCCGGCCTCATTACCAGTCGCCTGCTGGCAGGACATCCGGAGATCGACCTGCAACCGGTGACGGCGATTCGAGCCGACATGCCGATCGACCTGGCGGCAGGGGAACAGCGGATCGGCTTTGCCGTGGCTGGCATCCCGCACCTGGTGATTCTCTGCGCGGATGCCGATCTGGTGGATGTTGACGGTCGCGGACCGCTGCTGCGCCGGCATGAGGCCTCCGGTCCGTCGGGGGCCAATGTGAACTGGGTATCACCGATGCCAGGCGGCCAATGGCGTTACCGCACGTTCGAGCGCGGGGTTGAAGGCGAGACCTTGGCGTGCGGAACCGGAGCCGTGGCGACGGCCGTGCTCCTCACCGCCTGGGGGCTCACGGCGGCACCGACGGTCACCATTCGCACGAGCTCCGGGCGCGACCTCGAGGTCCGACTGACGGCCACGAATTCGCCGGATATCGCCTACCAGCCCACGCTACGCGGCGAGGGCCGCGTGGTATTCCGCGGCGTGATTGCGTCGCTCTGAGCGCCAGCTGGGCGGCTCACCACCGTGCTTGGACGTAGCCTGCGGTTGCCGCGCTGTCCGGCTCCCGTCATTCATGTGGGAAGGTGGACAGCCTACCGTTCGTCGGCATTCATGGCCGTAGCGGAGGC
>NSHR01000033.1 GCA_002737115.1 Gemmatimonadota bacterium
CTACAACGACGCTGGCGCGCAGATCGCCAATCTCGCCAAAAGCACGCAGGCCCACGTGCGCGCCAGCGGTGGCGCGCCGCTCGAGATTCCCGACGGCGGATACCACGGCGACTACATCCGCGAGATCGCCGAACGCTATGTCGCCCAGCATCCCGACGACGCGGCCGGCAATGACCTCGACGCCATGCAGGCCTTTGCCGTCGCCGCACTGCGGCATGAGCAGGATCTCGACATGCAGGCGTTCGGTGTCAAGTTCGACACGTACTACCTCGAGAGCTCGCTCTATACCGACGGCTCAGTCAATAAAACGGTCGAGGGGCTGAAGCAGTCGGGGCACACGTTTGAGGAAGACGGCGCGCTGTTTCTTCGCACCACCGACTTCGGTGATGACAAGGATCGCGTGATGAAGAAGAGCGCGGCCAAGGGGGGAGACTACACGTACTTCGTGCCCGACGTCGCGTACCACGTCACGAAGTGGGAGCGCGGCTATCACCGCGCGATCAACGTGCAGGGCGCCGATCACCACAGCACCATCACCCGCGTGCGGGCCGGACTGCAGGCGCTCGCGATCGGGATTCCGAAGGGCTATCCCGACTACGTGTTGCATCAGATGGTGACCGTCATGAAGGGCGGCGAGGAAGTCAAGATCTCCAAGCGCGCCGGTTCGTACGTCACCGTGCGTGATCTCATCGACGAAGTCGGTCGCGATGCCGTGCGCTATTTCTACCTCATGCGCAAAGGCGACTCGCAGCTCGTGTTCGATGTCGATCTCGCGCGCAGCCAGTCGGAAGAGAACCCGGTGTACTACGTGCAGATGGCGCACGCGCGCATGTGTGGCATCTTCCGCGTCGGCGAGATCGACGCCGCCACCGTCACCGGCGACGGCGTCGACCTCGGGGTGCTCTCCGAGCCGGCCGAGCAAGAGCTGGTCAAGCAGCTGCTCGATTTCCCGGCCACGGTGAAAGGTGCCGCCGACAATCTCGAGCCGCATCGCATTGCGGCGTGGTTGCTGGAAACGGCGCGCGCTGGCCATACCTGGTACCACAAGCATCACGTCCTCGGTGAACCCGAGGCCATCACGCGGGCGCGCCTCGTGCTCGCCCGTGCCACGCAGCTCGGCATCGCCGCCGGATTGCGCATCCTCGGACTGTCTGCGCCGGAGCGCATGTGAGTCGTTTCCCCAGTTCCGCCAACCAGGTGCTCGTCGTCGGGTCCGTCGCGCTCGATTCCGTCGAGACGCCGTTCGGCAAGGCCGATGATGTGCTCGGCGGATCGGGCACCTATTTCGCGTCGTCGGCGTCGCACTTCGCGCCGGTGCAGTTGGTGGGCGTGGTCGGTGACGACTACCCCCTCGACCTGTTGCAGCCGCTCGTCGAGCGCGGCGTGGATCTGGCGGGTCTCGAGAAAGTCAGTGGCTCCAGCTTCCGCTGGCGTGGACGCTATCGCCACGATCTCAACGCCGCCGAAACGCTCGAGACGCATCTCGGCGTGTTCTCGAATTTTCGGCCCAATATTCCCGACCAGTTCCGCGAAGCGCCGTTCGTCTTTCTCGCCAACATCGATCCCCGCCTGCAGCTCCAGGTGCTCGAGCAGGTGAAGAAACCGCGCCTCGTCGCCTGCGACACCATGAACTTCTGGATCGAATCGCGTCGCCCCGAGCTCGTTGAACTCCTCGGGCACGTCGACCTGATCACGCTCAACGACGGCGAAGCACGCCAGCTCACCGAGCACACCAACCTGGTGCAGGCCGCGCGCTGGATCCTCGACAAGGGACCGAAGCACGTGCTCATCAAAAAGGGCGAACATGGCGCCTTCATGTTCACGCGTGACAGTGTGTTCTTCGCGCCGGCGTACCCGCTCGAGTCGGTGTTCGATCCCACCGGAGCCGGTGATTCCTTCGCCGGTGGTTTTATTGGATCACTCGCGGCCAGTGGGGACCTGAGCGATGCATCCATGCGTCGTGCCGTCGTAGTCGGCTCGGCGATGGGTTCGTTCGCCGTCGAGAAGTTCTCGAACGGACGTCTGCTCGACATCACGCGTGCCGACATCGACGCGCGCGTGCAGGAATTCCGCCAGCTCGTCGCCTTCGATGAGGATGTCCGCGCGTGAGCACGTCCGGCGACACCCCGCTCACTTATCGCTCGGCGGGCGTCGATATCGACGCGGCCGAAGACTCAAAGAACCGGCTCGCCAAGCTCGTGCAGTCCACCATGACGGCGGGGGCGCGCGGCGCGTTTGGTGGCTTCGGTGGCATGTTCCGGGTGCCCGAGGGCTATCGCGCGCCGCTGCTCGTCTCGAGCGCCGACGGCGTGGGCACGAAGATCAAGATCGCGATCAAAGCGGATCGCCACGACACCATTGGACACTGCCTCGTCAATCACTGCACGAACGACATCTTGGTGCAGGGCGCGGTGCCGATGTTTTTTCTCGACTACGTCGCCTTCGGCAAGCTGCTGCCGCAGGTCGTCGAAGGCGTGGTGGCGGGCGTAGCGGCGGGCTGTCGCGAAAATTTGTGCGCGCTGATCGGCGGTGAAACGGCCGAAATGCCGGGCGTCTATACACCGCCAGACTACGATCTCGCCGGTTTCATCGTCGGCATTGTCGAAGAGTCGCAGGTGATCACTAGCGCCAATGTGCGCGAAGGCGACGCCCTCATCGCCCTTGCCAGCGATGGCTTGCACACCAACGGCTACTCGCTGGCGCGACGGATCATCAGCGACCGGCTCAAGCTTGGCGTGCACGACGCGTTCCCCGATGCTGGTGGTGCCACCGTTGCCGACGTCATGCTCAAGGTGCACCGCTCATATCTGCAGTGCCTCAAGCCAGTGCTCGGCCACGTGCACGCGATGGCGCACATCACCGGCGGCGGACTGCCGGGCAATTTGAATCGTGCGCTCCCTGAAACACTGGACGCCGCCGTCGATACCTCGACGTGGACCATCCCCTCGACCTTCCGGGTACTAGCTGAGGCAGGAGCGGTTGCTCCGATCGAGATGTTCCGGGCGTTCAACATGGGAGTGGGAATGGTCGTCATTACGGCACAGGAGAACGTGCGCGACATCACGTCGCGCGCGGAGGCATGTGGCATCGACGCCTGGGAGTGCGGCCATGTCATTCCGGGCACCGGCCGCGTTCGTCTCGATGGAGTCGTCACTTGAGTGTGCAGCTGCAGCGCTTAGTCGGTTTCGCGGCCGCTGCGCTGACCGCGGTCGCGACGGTGAACGCCGCGCCGCTTGCCGCTCAGACCACCTCGGGGCCGTGCAGGGTGTCGCCCGGGACCGTGTCTGGGGCCGACGCCTGTCAGAAGGCACGTGATCTGTTCGGCTTTGTCGTACCGCAGATCGGGATCGCGGTGTCGGCGGGCAATCCCGTGCTTGGAGAAGGCAGCACACTCGGCGGATGGCCCAAACGCGCGTTCTCGTTTCGCGTTAGTGCGGTCGATGGGCAGTTGCCCAAGAATGCGGTGCCGATTCGCCTCACCGGATCGGCCGCCGGCTCTGATTTCGGTGCGGTCCGCACGCCGATTCCGCTGCCGTCGGCGGAGGCTGCCATCGGCATCTTTCCGGGTATTCCGCTCGGGCTCACCAACACGCTCGGCCTCGACGTGCTGCTGGGCGCGTCGTATCTGCCCACGCTGTCGGAGTCGAACTTCGTGGTCGCACCCACGAACGGCGGGGTCGCCTTCCAGTCTGGGGTGCGCGTTGGCGCGCTGCAGGAATCGTCGTTCGTTCCCGGTCTCAGTGTGAGCTATATGCGTCGGAAGATGCCGACCGTCGATCTCGGCTATATGCCGAACAACGACACGCTCATGGTCACGGGCACGTCAGTCACGTCGAACGCGCTGCGCATCGTGGCCAGCAAGCGCGTGGCCATATTCGGGATCGCCGCCGGCGTTGGACGCGACCAGATCGAAGGCTCGGCGTCGATGCGTACCTCGGTCAATGAAACCGTGCTGGGTGCTAATCAGCGCTTCCTGGTGGAGCTGCCTGACCTGCGCTACACGACCACGCGCAACACCGCGTTTGTGAACGCATCGCTCAGCCTCCTTCTGGCTCGGCTCGTCGGCGAATACGGCTGGTCGAGTGAAGGCACAGTGCTGGAAACCCTCAATCAATTTGGCGGCCGGAAGGCCGATGAAGGCTATCGCTACGGATCGCTCGGCATCGCCTTCCGGTTCTAGCGGGCTGCGGCCCGCCGCGTCAGAGGCGCACGTCGCGGCGGCATCGGCCGACGACGTGCGCTTCATGCGTCGCGCTCTCGAACTCGCCACGCGCGGGGCCGGCCGCGTGTCGCCCAATCCCCAGGTTGGCGCCGTCATCGTCCAGCAGGGCGAGATAGTCGGCGAAGGGTGGCACGCCGAGTATGGCCAAGCCCACGCCGAAGTCGTGGCCCTCCTCGCCGCCGGCCCGCGAGCGCGTGGAGCCACGGCCTACGTCTCGCTCGAGCCCTGCAATCACACCGGGAAGACCGGCCCCTGTTCCGAGGCGCTCGTCGCCGCCGGCGTGTCGCGGGTGGTCTTCGCGGCCCATGATCCGAACCCCACAGCGGCCGGCGGCGCGGCGCGCCTCGCCTTGGCCGAGATCGCCGTCAATGGCGGGGTGCTCGAGCGCGAGGCCCTCGATCAGAACGCGCCGTTCTTCTTCGCCGCGCGGGGAGCGGATCGCCCGTACGTCACCCTGAAGCTGGCGGTCTCGATCGACGGGGCCATCGTCGATGCGTCGCGCCAGCCGGGGTGGCTCACGGGCGACGAGGCTCGCGCTGCCGTGCATGCGCTGCGGGCCGACAGCGACGCCATCGCCATCGGAATCGGGACCGCGCTGACCGACGATCCGGCGCTCACCGTCCGCCATGCCGCGGCGCCGCGCCGCGCCCCCGTACGCGTGGTCTTCGACCGGCGCGCCCGCCTGCCGCTCGACGGCCAGCTGGTCCGGTCAGCCCGCCACCTTCCTGTCGTGGACTTCACCAACGGCTCGTGCCCCGAGGCCGAGTCCGCCCTTCGTGAGGCCGGCGTGGAGACCATCGCCGTCGCCTCGGCGAGCGAGGCGCTGCGGCAGTTGAGTACCCGCGCGGTCCGTCATCTGGTGGTCGAAGGCGGTGCCGCGCTGGGTTCTTCGCTCCTGGCCGCCGGACTCGTCGACCGACTGGTTATCTTTCAGGCACCGGTCATCCTCGGCGCCGGCGCCCTGTCGGCCTTCGCGGCGCTTCCTGCGCAGCGGGCCGGACAGGCGCCGCGGTTACGCGTCGTGGAGCGGAAGGCACTGGGTGCCGACCTGATGACCGTCTACGCTGTTTCTGGAGACTGACGAGAGGATGTTCACGGGGCTCGTGGACGACCTGGGACTTATCACCCACGTCGCCGACACGCCGGCCGGACGCGAACTGCGCATCCGCTGCCGCTATACCGACCTGGTCGACGGCGAAAGCATCGCCGCCAATGGCGCGTGCCTGACGGTGCGCGAACATGGCGTGCACGATGACGGCAGCGGGTGGTTCACCGTCGCCGCTGTAATCACCACGCTCGGTCGGACCACCATCGACGCCTGGCCGGCCGGCGCTCGTGTCAACCTCGAGCGCGCCATGCGCCTCGGTGATCGACTCGGCGGCCACATGGTACTCGGCCACGTCGATGATCTCGGCGTCATTGCCCGTACCGAACAGGTCGGCGATGCGTGGCTCGTCGATGTGGTACTCCCCGTCGCCCTGCGACCGCTCATGGTCGCACACGGCTCCATCACGGTGAACGGCGTGAGCCTTACCGTGAACGCGTTGCACGACGACGGAATTCAGCTGTCCATCATCGAATACACGAAACGGCATACCACGCTTGGCGAACTCGTCGCCGGCGATCGGGTGCATGTGGAAGCGGATGTGCTTGCAAAGCACGTCGAACGGTTGCTGGCGCCTTGGCGCAGCACAGGGGTTGAAGCCGCATGACGGCAACGGGAACGGGCGAAGAGGCGCAGGCACTGTCGTTCGGTACGGTTGAGCAGGCCTTGGCCGACATCGCGGCGGGCAAGTTCATCATCGTCGCCGATGACGAAGATCGCGAAAACGAGGGAGATCTGGTCTGCGGCGCTGAAATGGTGACGCCCGAAATGGTCAACTTCATGCTCGACGCAAAGGGCATGATCTGCCTCGCCATGGAGAATGCGCTGGCCGATCATCTCGGACTCGAGATGCAGGTCGAGGAGAACACTGAGGCCATGCACACGGCCTTCACGGTAAGCATCGATGCCGCCGCGAAGTACGGCGTGAGCACGGGCATCAGTGCCAGCGATCGCGCCACCACCATTCGCGTGGCCGTCGATCCCAACAGCACGCGCGCCGATCTGCGCGTGCCGGGACACATTCATCCGTTGCGCGCGCGCGATGGTGGCGTGCTGCAGCGCGTGGGGCACACCGAAGCGGCCGTCGATCTCGCACGGCTCGCTGGGCTGCGCTCGGCCGGCGTGATCTGCGAAATCCTGAACAAGGATGGCACCACCGCGCGTCGTCCGCAGCTCGAAGTCTTCGCTAAGACGCACGGCCTCACGTTCATCACGATCGCGCAACTCGTGGCGTACCGCCTGAAGCACGAGCGCCTCGTGCATCGCGTGGCCGAGGCGCGGCTGCCCACCGGGTATGGGGAGTGGCGGATCGTGGGCTACCAGAACGATGTCGATGCGCGCGAGCATATCGCGATCGCATTCGGCGACGTGGAGCAGGGCGAGGGCGTGCTGGTCCGCATGCACTCCAAGTGCCTCACCGGCGACGTCTTCCACTCCCGCCGCTGCGATTGCGGCTGGCAGCTGGATACGGCCATGCAGATGATTCAGGCCGAGGGGAAAGGCGTCATCGTCTACCTCGATCAAGAAGGGCGCGGCATCGGTCTGCTCAACAAGCTCAAGGCGTACGAACTGCAAGACCAAGGCGCTGACACCGTCGAAGCCAATGAGCAGCTCGGGTTCAAAGACGACCTGCGCAACTACGGGATCGGCGCGCAGATTCTCCTCGACATGGGCGTGAAGTCCATTCGCGTGCTCACCAACAATCCCCGCAAGCTCGTCGGCCTCGATGGCTACGGCCTGATCCTCAAGGATCGTGTTCGCATCGAAGCTCCCTCCACCGACGAGAACGCCTCGTATCTTGAAACGAAGCGCACCAAGCTCGGTCACCTGTTCGCAATCTGAGACGTATTCCTGATGGCCGAGTTCAACGGTAGTCCGCGCGGTGAAGGTCGCCGCCTTGTCGTCGTCGCCAGTCGCTTCAACGAGGGCATCACCATGCCTCTCGCCGAAGGAGCGGTGGCCGCGCTAGTAGGGCAGGGCGTGAAGTTCGAAGACATCGACGTGCTGTGGGTCCCGGGTGCGTGGGAGATCCCGGTCGCGGTGCGCCGTGCGCTTGCCACCGAGCGCTACGATGCCGCAGTGGCCATTGGGGCCGTCGTGCGCGGCGATACGCCGCACTTCGACATCGTCGCTGGCGAAACGTCGCGCGGGCTCATGGACGCCATGCGTGACTTCGACGTGCCCGTCACGATGGGCGTGCTCACGACCGACAACATGGAGCAGGCCGAAGCACGCGCCGGTGGCGTGCATGGCAATAAGGGCGCGGAAGCCGCGATGGCGGCCCTCGAACTGCTCGACCTGTTCGATCAGGTGATGCCGCCTGAAGAGTGCGAAGGGGACGCATAGTGGCCAACATGCAGGATGACGCCTTCTGGGACACGCCGATCCAGGAACCGCTGACGCCACGGGCCGGACGCCGCTCGCGTGGCGCGGGCGCCGCGACGAAAGGAGAACGCGTGGAAACCCGCGGGCGCGCCCGTGCCTTGCAGGCGCTCTACGCGGCCGATCTCCGTGATCTCACGCAGTTGCGGAAAATCGCCACGCACGTGTTCGACGATCTCGCCGTCGATCACGAGGAGCGTCAGTTCGCATCGCGTCTCGTCGCTACCGTCGCCGACAAGTGCGCCGAGCTCGATGCCGACCTCGCGCAGGTCACCAACAACTGGCGGCTCGAACGCCTTGGTGCCATCGAACGCAGCGTACTCCGCCTCGCGGCCGCCGAACTCGATCGCAACGAGACACCGGTCAAGGTCGTGTTGCAGGAGGCCGTGCACCTCGCCGAACGCTACGGCACCACACGCAGCGCGCGCTTCGTGAACGGGGTGCTGGATGCCTACGCCCGCAAGCTCGGGCGCTTGTGACCGGAACCGCCGCACGTCCGGGCGACCGGCTGCGGATCGCCGTCGTCAACTGGCAGTGTCGGGAAAACCCACTCGCCGGCGGCGCCGAGATTCATCTCCACGAGATCTTCGGACGGCTGGCCCGCCGTGGGCACCAGGTCATGCTGCTCTGCGGTGGGTGGCCCGGTTGCCCGCCACGCACCACGCTCGACGGCATCGAGGTCCACCGCGTCGGAACGCGAGCCACGTTTCCGTTGCTCGTGCGCGCGCACTGGCACGCGCACTTCGCCGATCAACACTTCGATGTGCTGGTCGAAGACATCAACAAGGTGCCGGTCTTCACCCCGTGGTGGCAGGCGCCCCACGTGGTGGCCCTGGTCCCGCACCTGTTCGGCGGGACCGCCTTCCAGGAACTGGCCGCGCCCTTGGCCACGGCCGTGTGGTTGGCCGAGCGCCCGCTCCCGTTCGTGTACCGCCACGGCGCCTTCGAGGCCATCAGCGAGAGCACGCGGGACGATCTGGTCTCCCGTGGGGTGCGCCGCGACCGGATTCGCGTCATCTTCCCAGGAATCGACACCGACTTGTACACGCCCGACCCGTCCCAGCGTGCGGATCGCCCGGTGTTTGCCTACCTTGGCCGGCTCAAGAAATACAAAGGCGTCGACCTCGTGCTGCGGTCGTTCGCACACTGTGGCGTTCCCGAGGCTACACTGGAGATCGCCGGGGCTGGCGAGTTCCGCGCCGACCTTGAAGCGTTGGCAGGAACCCTTGGGGTGGCCTCGCGGGTACGGTTCTTAGGACGTATTGACGAGACGCAGAAGTGCGCCCTGCTTCGACGGGCTTGGGCGTTTGTGTTCGCATCACCTAAAGAAGGTTGGGGGATCACGAATCTCGAGGCAGCGGCAAGCGGGACTCCGGTGATTGCGTCGAATTCTCCGGGTATTCGCGAGTCTGTGCGGCATGGCGAGACAGGATATCTCGTTCCGCACGGCGATGTCGCGGCCATGGCCGAGTCGATGCGGTACCTCAGCGGCGAGCGTGCGCTCGTCGAACGCCTGGGGATCGCCGCGCGGCGTTTCGCCGAGGCATTCACGTGGGAAAACGCCGCCACTGAGACGGAAGCTCACCTCCGCGAGGTGGTGGGAAAGGAGGAAGGTCGCGTGACATCTCATGGAGATCGCACCGGGTGAATCGACACCTTTCCGTTGGTACGCTCTTCGAGCGGATGAAAGAGCCGCTCGAGCTTGAGCTGCTCGGGTCGGCAGCCGGTCTCGAGCGCGAGATCACGGGCCCGGAGGCGTCCAGCCCGGGGCTCGTCCTCGCCGGCTATCTCAATCGCTTTCCGTATCAGCGCATCCAGGTGCTCGGCGAAACCGAGATCACCTACCTGCAGTCGCTCAGCGAAGAGCTGCGCATCAGCCATCTCGAACAGTTCTTCGGCTTTCCGCTGCCGTGCGCCTTCATCACGAAGCAGCTCGAGCCGCCTGAGCCCTTGCTGCGGCTGGCCGAGGAAGCCGGCGTCGCGATTCTGCGCTCGCGCCTGAAAACGGCGGAGTTCTATCGTCTCATCAAGCCGTACCTCGCCGATCAGTTTGCGCCCACCACCACACTCCACGGCTCGCTCGCCGACGTGTACGGCGTCGGACTGTTCTTCACCGGCAAGAGTGGGATCGGCAAGTCGGAGTGCGTGCTTGATCTCGTCGAGCGGGGCCACCGCCTCGTGGCCGACGACCTCGTGTTCGTGTCGCGTCGCGGCAATGATGTACTCATCGGCAAAGGCCATGAGCTCCAGCGGCACTTCATGGAGATCCGCGGCGTCGGGCTGCTCGATGTGCCGGCGATCTTCGGCATTCATGCCGTGCGCCAGCAGAAGCGACTCGAAGTCGTCGTCGTGCTGGAAGAGTGGGACGCCGACGCCACCGTCGATCGCACGGGCCTCGACGTGCAGACGCAGGACATCCTCGGCGTCGAGGTCCCCAAGATCACCGTACACCTCAATCCCGGGAAGAACATCACCGTTATCGCCGAAGTCATCGCAATGAACCATCTCTTGCGATACTATCGCGGCTATGATTCGGCCACGGCCTTCAACGAACGGTTGATCGGCCAGATGCGCCGGACGTCCGATGTCCAGCGATACCTGCAAGAGGATGATGAGTGATGGGGACGCCTGCGTGAACACCACGACCGACACCGACGTCGCACCAGCGACCATCCGTGCCATCGTTGCCGGTCATGGATCGTTTGCGAGCGGCATCATCTCCGCCGTGGAACAGATTACCGGCAAGGGCGCCTCGTTTCTGGCGATGTCCAACACGGGGCTGGGCCTCGATGACATTCAGGAAACGCTCGCGCGCGCGCTCGACCACTCCGGCGCGCACGTCATCTTTACCGACTTACCCGCCGGCAGCTGCACCATGGCCGTGCGACGCATGATGCGGGCGCGCCCCGGGATCCTGTTAGTCACCGGGATCAACCTCTCCACGCTGCTCGACTTCGCCATGCAGGGCGCCAGCGATCCCGTCGTTGCCGTCAACGCCGCCCTCGAGCGCGGTCGTGTGTCGATGGCCGTCTACGGCGCCTGAACCCATGCCCATCGCGCTGTATCGCATCGACGATCGACTCATTCACGGGCAGGTCGTGGTCGGATGGGGACAACCGCTCGAACTCGGCTTCCTCGTGCTGGTCGATGACGAGGTCGCCGCCAGCGAATGGGAGCAAGAGCTCTACCGCATGGGCGTCCCCCCGGAGATGTCCGTGCAGTTCTACACCGTCACGGATGCCGCCGCGCATCTCCCCGAGCTCCAAAAGCGTCCTGAGACAGGCATCGTGCTGGTGGGCGACATCGGCACCATGAGGCGACTCGTTGAGCAGTCCGACGGTCGCATTCGGGCCGTGAATGTGGGAGGCGTCCATCACGCAGCAGGTCGGGTGCAGCGTCTCCGCTTCGTGTTCCTCACGCCTGCCGAGGAGCAGGGGCTGCGCGATATTGCCGCGCTGGGGGTCGATGTCTCGGCGCAGGATGTCCCGAGTGCGCGCCCCGTGCCGCTCGGTGAACTGCTGGCGTCCACCACGGGCACCTGATGGGCGCGTCATCGTGGTGGCTCGACGTCCTGCCGCTGTCGCTGCTCGCTGGTGTCATCGGGCTCGATGTGGTCAGCTTTCCACAAGCCATGATCTCGCGGCCAATCGTCGCCGCGACGCTGGGCGGCGCCCTCGTCGGTGCCCCGCTGGCGGGTCTCGTCTGTGGCGCGGCGCTCGAGTGTGTGGCCCTTGAAGCCCTGCCGGTCGGCGCTTCGCGCTATCCGGAGTGGGGCAGCGCGTCCGTCGTCGCCGGTGCCGTCGCCGCAACCGGCGCCACGGCTGGAGCAATGCCGTTGGCTGGGGCCTTCACGGTGGCCGTCGCGCTCGGGATCGCCACCGCCTGGATCGGCGGGCTCACCATGATCACGCATCGCCAGATCATCGCCAGCTTCGCCCGTCCGCGCCTTGATCAGCTCGCCGCCGGCAATCGCCAGACCGTGGTCGGCCTACAGGTGTTCGGGATGACCCTCGATCTCGTCAGGGCCGCACTGCTGGGCGCGCTGTGCTTCGTTCCCGGGTATCTCCTGGCGGAACGCGTGAACGGCCGCTGGAGCGTCCCTGAGGACCTCTCGCGCGCAATCGTAGTGACGTGCGTGGCCGCGGTCGCCGCGGCCTCGGTGTGGAAGGACTTCCACACGATCCGTGGCACCCGCCGACTGTTCCTGATCTCGCTGGCCGTGGGCACGCTCATGGTGGTGCTCGGTGCCTGAAGAACGGCTCGGGCAGGATGCCATGCACAGCGACACGGGCAGCATGCCCGCGGTGCCCGGCCTCGCGTCCGCACCGCAGATGCGCGCCAAACTGCGGCTCTCGATCTACCTGCGCTGTCTCGCCATTCAGGGCTCGTGGAACTACGAGATCCTCGTCGGGAACGGCGTCGGTTTTTGCGTGGAGCCCGCGCTGCGAGAGCTCCCTGGTGGCGTCGACGGGCAGCCGTACCGCGAGGCGTTGGCCCGTCAGTCGGTGTACTTCAACGCCCATCCCTACTTGGCGCCGCTTGCCATTGGTGCGCTCGCGCGAGCCGAGGTCGAGCAAGTCGCGCCGCAACGCATCGAACGCTTCCGGACAGCCCTGTGCGGCCCGCTCGGTAGTGTCGGCGATCGTTTGGTGTGGGCCGCCTGGTTGCCGGCGTGTTCGCTCGTCGCCCTGTTGCTCTTCGGCCTCGGCGCTTCGGCGCTGGCCGTCGTGCTCGGGTTCCTGATGTTGTATAACCTGGGGCATCTCGGGCTGCGCGACTGGGCCCTCCGTGCCGGCTGGCGGCACGGGATCCGTGTCGCGACCGCCCTCGGGCATCCCGTGCTGCAGCACGGTCCGCGCTACATTGGTCTGGTATCCGCCGTGTTGGGTGGATTGGCGCTGCCCCTCGCGGTGCATCGTGCCATCGGTGGTACGGCTCCGCTCACTCCCATTCCCGTGGGCGTCGCCGTCGCGACGCCGCTGTTGGCCGTGCTCCTTGTGCGACGACAGGCGCACGCCGAGGGATGGCGCGTCGTCTTAGTCCTGCTCGTGGCCTTCGTCCTCTACTCGGTGGTCCGTTGATGGCTGAACGATCGGTTCAAATCGTGAATAAGCATGGACTCCATGCCCGGCCGGCGGCGGAAATGGTCAAGGCCGCGTCGCGCTTCAAGTGCGACATCACGATCTCGCGCGATGACCTTGAAGTGAACGGTAAGAGCATCATGGGCGTCATGATGCTTGCGGCGGAGTATGGAGCCATGATCACCTTGCGCGCGTCCGGGCCCGATGCCGAGGAGGCGCTGGAGTCACTGGCCGCGCTCGTAGCGGCGCGGTTCGGGGAGAACTGATGCAGTCCGTGCTCCGCGGCATTCCGGCGTCACCGGGCATCGTCGTCGGACCCGTGCACCTCCTGCGCTGGGAGGTGCCCGAAGTGAGTCATCGCCTCATCGCGGATGAGGCCATCGATGCGGAACTCGTCCGGTTGCACGTGGCCTTCGAACGGGCCCGCGATCGCCTGCGGCAGCTGCGCGCGCGCGCGGAGCAGCAAGTAGGGCCCGAGGAAGCGGCGATCTTCGATGTGCAGGTCTCCATCCTCGATGACGGCGAACTCACGCGCGCCACGGAAGCCCTGATTCGCCAGAATCTCGGGGCGGAGAAGGCTTTCGATCTCGTGCTGCTGGAATGGCGGCAGCGTTTCGCGCGGCACTCGGCGCCGATGCTGCGCGAGAAAGTCGGCGATCTCATGGACGTGCACATCCGCGTGCTCTCCCTGCTGCTCGATCTCCCCGATCATGACCCGGTCGATGTGCCGCCCGGCGCGAACGCGATTCTCGTCACGCACGACCTTACGCCGTCGCTCACGCTGCAGCTCGATCGCAACTGCATCTCGGCCATCGCAACCGAGGCGGGCACCGCCACCGCGCACGTCGCGATCCTGGCGCGCTCGCTCGGGCTGCCGGCCGTCGTCGGCCTGCGCAACGCACTGTCCTTCCTCGTGCCGGGGCAGATCGCCATCCTCGACGGCAACGAAGGCACGTTGCTCATCGCGCCCTCCGACCACGAACTCGAGGACGCCCGGCTCCGCGTCGAGCAGGAGGCCGGCCGCGTCGACGAGATGCGAGAAATCGCGCACAGCGACGCGATCACGACCGACGGAGTCCGCATGGTCATTCGCGCCAATGTCGACATCCCCGACGAAGCGGAGATGGGCGCGACCAGCGGCGCCGATGGCGTGGGCCTCATGCGCACCGAGTTCCTCGTCGTCGGCCGCGCCACCATGCCCGATGAAGAAGAACAGTACAAGGCGTACAAAAAAGTCATTCAGGCGTTCGGCGCGCGGCCCGTGATCATCCGCACCTTCGACGTGGGCGGTGATAAGCTGCCCGTCGGGGGATTCCCGACCGAGGCCAATCCGTTCCTCGGCTGGCGGGCGATCCGCATGTGCCTCGATGAAAGTGAGCTGTTCAAGGTGCAGCTCCGCGCGCTGCTGCGGGCGGGCGTGCACGGCGATCTGCGCATCATGTTGCCGCTCGTCGTCACCGTCGACGAAGTCCGGGAAACGCGTCAGCTCATCGGCGAAGCCGTGGCCGAACTCGCCGAGCGCCGTATTCCGTTCCGCGCCGATGTCCCGCTGGGCGTGATGGTCGAAACGCCGGCCGCCGCAATTGCCTGCGATACACTCGTGCGCGACGTCGACTTCTTCAGCATCGGGTCCAACGACCTCGTGCAGTACACGCTCGCCGTCGATCGTGGCAATGCGAACCTGGCCCCGCGCTTCACCCCATTCCATCCGGCGGTCCTGCGCCTCATCGCCAAAGTGCAGGTCACCGGCGCCGCGCACGGCATCGATGTCTGCGTCTGCGGCGAAATGGGCTCGCAACCATTGGCCGTCTTCGCCCTCATGGGACTCGGCATTCGGCAGTTGAGCGTGGCCCCGCGGGCCGTCGGTGAAGTGAAGCGCGTCATTCGCAGTGTGCGTATGGCCGCGGCGCAGGATGCAGCGCAGGCCGCACTCGCCGCCGGGACCGCGCGTGAGGCGGAAACATTGCTGCGGCGGCGCTTGCGCACGGAACTCGATGCGGCCGCCCAGTCGGGCGGGTTGCCCGCACTTTCGTAGCGGACTAGTGTACGCGAGACCCTCTCGCACGAACCTTTTTACCCAGAGTGCTGCGTGGCCGATCGTCACCTGTTTACGTCGGAGTCCGTCACCGAAGGACATCCGGACAAAATCGCGGATCAGATTTCGGATGCCGTGCTCGACGCGATTCTGGCCAAGGATCCCGCGGCGCGCGTTGCCTGTGAGACCTTGGTTACGACCGGCCTGGTGGTGATCGCCGGCGAGATTACAACGACCGCCTACGTGCCGCTGCCGGATATTGTGCGCAAGACGATCGAAGGGATCGGCTACACCGACGCCAACTTCGGCTTCGACAACAAGACCTGCGCCGTCATGAGCACGATCGACGCGCAGTCGCCCGACATTTCGCAGGGCGTGGACACCGGCGGCGCCGGCGACCAGGGGATGATGTTCGGCTACGCGACCGACGAAACGGCCGAACTCATGCCGTTGCCGATCCAACTCGCGCACGCCCTTACGCACCGCCTGGCGGCGCTGCGCAAAGACGGCTCGCTGCCCTGGCTCCGCCCCGACGGCAAGGCGCAGGTCTCGGTGATCTACGAAGGGGATCGCCCCATCGCCGTCGATACGGTCGTGATTTCCACCCAGCATGACGAGAAGGTCTCGAACACCAAGCTCCGCCGCGCCATCCTCGACGACGTCATCATGGCGACGATCCCCGAGGAGTACCTGCCCAAGCGCCTCAAGACCCACATCAACCCCACCGGCCGCTTCGTCATCGGCGGCCCGCAGGGTGATGCCGGTCTGACCGGACGCAAGATCATCGTCGATACCTACGGTGGCATGGGGCGTCATGGCGGCGGCGCCTTCAGTGGCAAGGATCCGTCCAAGGTCGATCGCTCGGCCTGCTACGCCGCGCGCTGGGTCGCCAAGAACATCGTGGCCGCGAAGCTCGCCACGCGGTGCGAGGTGCAGGTGGCCTACGCGATCGGTGTCGTGCAGCCGGTCTCGGTGTATGTCCAGACATTCGGCACCGGCGTGGTGTCCGATCGCGCCATCGAAGCGGCGGTGAATGCGGTGTTCGACCTCACGCCGCGCGGTATCACGCGCGATCTGGATCTGCGCAAGCCGATCTATCAGGCCACCGCCGCCTACGGGCACTTCGGTCGCCGTCCGGAAACCATCGGCCGCGGCCGTTCCGCCCGGACCACGTTTACGTGGGAACGCACCGACCGCGTCGCGGCGCTCAAGCGCGCGATTCGGTGATCCGCCGCGGCGCACCGCTCCGTACCACGCGTGCGGAGCGGTGTGTTACGCCTACGGCGGGTCGTCTTCGCAGTCGATTGCACGAGGAGCAACGATGATGGTCGAAGTCACGGTGGCCCGGCTTGGGCTCGATAGTGCGACCAATTCCTATGTCGTCGTGCTCCGCGAGCGGGGGGGGCGGCGCCTCTTGCCCATCTGGATCGGGCAGCCGGAAGCGGAATCGATCGCGATGCAGATGAATCAGGTGAAGCGCGAACGGCCGATCACCCACGATCTCTGCCAATCCCTGATCATCGGACTCGGTGGCACCCTGCGCCGCGTCTCCATCACCCGCGTGCAAAAGAGCACCTACTACGCGGAGATGCAGATCGAAGGCCCAACGGGCGTCGTCGAAGTCGATGCCCGTCCGTCCGACAGTATCGCCATTGCGCTGCGACTCGATGCGCCGATCTTTGCGCCATCCTCGCTGCTCACTACGCTTGACGACACGGCGGAGGCCGAGGGGGAAGAGCTCTCCGTCGACCCGCCCGACAGCGAACTGACGGCCGAACAACTCAAGGCATATCTCGAGAATCTGCGGCCGGAAGATTTCGGCAAGTTCTCACCATGACGTCTCTGCTCTCCACCCCGATCGTCCAACGCGTGTCCCGACTCCCGTCGTTTCTCCGATTGCTCGCGCTGACGCTCGTCGTCGCCTCCGTGTCGGTGAGCATGTCCGCCTCCGCCCTCCACGCGCAGCCGCGCTCCGTTGACGGTCGCGTGCGTCGCCCCGTCCGTGTCAACGCGGACTCCACCGGTATGGGGCCCGCCGTCGGGACCTGGGTTACGTTGCATCGCGTCGGCAAGGACACCGCCGGACCCATCGATTCCATTCGCACCGACGGGCAGGGACACTATCGCTTTCGATGGACGCCCTTCGGCACGGCCGACGGGGTGTACTTCGCGTCGACGACGTGGGGCGGCATTGCCTATTTCACGCCGCCGCTCAAGAACCTCGACGCACGAGGTGATGACGCCGAGATCACGGTCTTCGACACCACGTCGGTGCGCTTTCAGCTCACGGTGAAGGGTCGGCACTTGATCGTCGGGAAGGCCGATACCACACAGTTCCGTACGGTCATCGAGGTGTTCGAACTGTCCAACGACAGCTTGCGTACGCTCGTGGCAACCGACACCACCTTGCCCATGCCCACGTGGAGTATCTCCATTCCGGCATCGGCCCTCGATGTGCGTGCGAACGAAGGGGAAATCTCACCAGACGCCTTTGTCGCGGGCTCCGGTCGCGTGTCCGTCTATGCGCCGATCGCGCCGGGTATTAAGCAGGTGGCGTTCTCGTATAAGGTGCCGATCAGCAGCTTCCCGCTGTCCATGCGGGCTGAGGGTGGGGCGGTCGTGTTCGAAGTGCTGCTCGAAGAGCCGGAAGGCTTCGTCACCGGCAAAGGCTTCGCCAACGTCGATCCCGTCACGCTCGAGGGGCGCAACTTCCGGCGGTTCTTGTCGCAGGACGTGCAGTCGAATGCGGAACTCATCATCGAGCTGCCCTCGTCGGGGGCACCCGCGCGCAATCTGTATATCGCAGGACTGCTGCTCGCCATCGGCCTGCTCATGATGGTCGTGCTGATGCGCTCCATGCAGCGCCGTGCCGCCAGTCGTGTCGCGGTCGAGCCCACGCTGCGCCCGCGCGAATCCAATGCGCCCATCCACGAACGACTCGCCCAAGAGATCGCGGCGCTTGATGAATCGTACGCCCGCATCGCCCAGCCGTCGGAGACCGTCCAGAAGGCGTACGAGACCCGTCGCCGCGAACTGAAGGGCGCCCTCGGCGCAGCGCTTGCCGACGCGGCGATGCCAACGTAGCTTCTCCCTGTCGCGCATTCCGCGCGTCGGACAATTGATTTCAGAGCGCAGGACACGGAAACCGGTTTAATACCGGTGCGGCCCCGCCACTGTAACGGGATCTGCCCCACGAGTGCCAACTCGCGAGGCAGCAGCGACACTCACGATGCCACTGACCTTCGGGTCGGGAAGGCGAGTGGAGCGACCCGGAGCCAGGAGACGACCCGCGCTCATTCTCGGACGAAGACCCTCGAGGGGGGGCTCGCGCCACGTGTCGTCGTTGCTTGCCATACGACGTGCACGCGTGCTCGGGCGCCTTCTCGTGGGAGAGGACGCCTTTTTTGTATCCTCACCCACGATTGGTACGTCGTGCGCTGCTGGTCCTGTTGCCATGTCTGGCCGCGGTGGCGTGCGCGCGTGCGGATACCGGTGCGTCGAAAACGCGCGACACCGTTTCGGTTGTTGCGGTGGCGGACACCGACGATTTCGGTGCGACGTTGCCCACCGACGCGCGTTTCGCCGCGCGTATCGTGTCGCTCAATCCCGCCGCCACCGAAGCGATCTTCACCATCGGTGCGGACTCGCTGCTCGTGGGTCGCTCGCGCTGGGATGAATATCCGAAAGCGGTCAGCCGCATCCCGGCGCTTGGTGATGGGATTCGCCCCAACATCGAAGCCGTGCTGGCGGCGCGGCCCACGCTCGTGGTGCTCTACGCGACCGCCGAAAATCGCGCCGCCGCCGACGCCTTGGCCCGCGCCGGCGTACGCACGATCGCCCTGCGTGTCGATCGCATCGCGCAGTTCCATCGCCTGCTCGCGACACTCGGGCGCGCCCTCGGCGCCGAGGCCAACGCCCGTGTCGTGAGTGACTCGGTGCAGTCCACGCTCGATCGGGTGCGTTCCCTCACCGCGTCGCGGCCGCAACCGCGCGTCGTGTGGCCGGCCTGGGAATCGCCGCTGCTCGTGATCGGTGGCGGGAGCTATATCGACGAACTTCTCACGATCGCCGGCGCGAAAAATGTCTTTCATGACATGGACGCGCCGTCGCCGCCCGTCTCGATCGAAGAAATCGCGAAGCGCGATCCCGACCTCGTGATCACCGGGGCATCACGGGGGGCCAAGCTGTCCGCCAATCCCTCGTGGCAGGCGATCCGCGCGGTGCGTGAGACGCGATTCATTGTACAGGATCCGTCCGTCACTGGTCGGCCATCGGCGGTGCTGGGAATGGCCGCCGTGCAGCTCGCCCGCGCGTTGCATCCCGAACTGCGCGATTCGCTACCGTGAACGACACATCGCCTTACGGCACCCGACACGCGATCCCCTCGTCATGGCTGGCCTGGGGCATCGGTGCGCTGTTGCTGGTCGTCGTGATCGGGCTCGGACTCTCCATCGGCGCCGTGCCGATCGCGATGCGTGACATCGTCGATGCGCTCCGCGGCATCGGTGATCCGTCCACGATCGCGATCGTGCGCGACCTGCGGGCACCACGCGTGCTGCTCGCCGCGCTGGTCGGCGCCGGTCTCGCCAGTAGTGGTGGCGCACTCCAGGGCACGCTGCGCAATCCCTTGGCGGAACCGTATCTGCTCGGCGTCTCCGGCGGCGCCGCCGTTGGTGCGGTGACCGCAATGGCGCTCGGCGTGGAGCAACCGGCGCTCGTCACGGCCTGCGCCTTTGCCGGAGCGGCTATCGCCACGGTCGTGGTCACCGCCATCGCGCGCGTCGTCGGCGGCAGCGCGGATACCAAGCTGCTGCTCATGGCCGGCGTTGTGGTCGGAGCCTTCGCCAACGCGGCGATTCTCGTGGCACTCGCGGACGCGCCGCCCGAGCGCCTTCGGGGCGCCCTCTTTTGGATGATGGGATCGGCGGCCGATGCCACGTGGCCGGCGGTCGCGCGCTGCGCCGGCGCACTCCTGCTGCTTGGCGGTGTCCTCGTCTGGCGCGCGCGCGATCTCGATGTCCTGTCACTCGGCGATGAACCCGCGGCGGCACTCGGCGTGAACGTCGACCGGGTGTCGCGTCAGCTGTTTCTCGTGGCATCGTGGCTCGCCGCGGCAACCGTGGCGGCCGCCGGGTTGATCGGCTTCGTCGGCTTGGTCGTGCCGAACATCGCGCGCGCGCTCGGTGCTCGGCAACATCGGCCGATGCTGCTCATGAGTGCGCTCTACGGCGCCGTGTTGCTCGTCGCCGCGGATCTGCTGGCGCGCACGGTGCGCGCTCCCGCCGACCTGCCACTCGGTGCGGTCACCGCGCTAGTGGGCGTGCCGTTTTTCCTGCTCCGTCTCCGCCGGTTAGCCGCATGAGCGGAGCGACGCACGCACGAGAGCGGGGATCACCCCTCACGTTCGACAACGTGAGCGTACGCTACGCCGGTCGCCCAACACTGGCGCTCGATCACGTGTCGGTCGTGGCTGAACCGGGGAAGATGACGGCCGTCGTTGGGCCGAACGGCAGCGGCAAGAGCACGCTGGTGCGCACGCTATTGCGCCGCGTGGCGCTGCAATCCGGTCGTGTAACGGTGGGCGGTGTCGATGTGGGCTCGCTCGATGCGCGTGAGGTCGCTCGGCGGATCGCGATCGTGCCGCAGCGCGAGGAGCCGGTGTTGCCGCTGCGCGTCGAGGAATTCGTGGCGCTGGGCCGACACGCGCGCCGGAGTGCGTTCGGCGGCATGAGTGCCGACGATCACGCGGCGGTCGAGAGCGCCGTCGCTCGCGCGGGGATCGCCGAGGCCATCGGGCGACGAACCGACACCCTCTCCGGCGGTGAGTGGCAGCGGGTGCGCATCGCGCGCGCGCTGGCGCAAGCGGCGCCGGTACTCGTGCTCGACGAACCCACCACCTTCCTTGACATCGCGCATGAGATGGCCGTGTTCGAGCTGCTCGATGGGCTCGCCCAGCAGGGACAGACGGTCTTGCTCGTCAGCCATCAGCTTAATCTGGTGGCGCGCTTCGCGGCGCATATCGTGCTGCTGCATCGCGGAACTGTCGCGGCGGCCGGAGATGCCGATGCCGTCATGCGTGGAGAGATTCTCGAACGTGTGTACGAATGGCCGCTCGTCGTCACACGCGATCCCGCCGTGGGCGCCCCGGCGCTGCTTCCGCTGCGTGGTAGCGGTCGTCAGCGCGACCGTCCGTCGTCGTGAGCATCGCGGCGCTCCTGCTGGTCAGTCTGATCGCGCAGCTGAATCAACCGCCCCGCGATGCCACGACCGTCTGCGTGATCGATGCACGAACGCGCGCGCCGGTAGTCGGCGCCGAGCTCACGGTGCGGCCCACTGCCGCTATGCTTCCGCAATCGTCGGCCCCGTCGCGCCGGCTGGAAAGCACGTGTGCCGTCGTTCGCATAGCCCGCACGGACAGCGTGTACGTCACCCGCGCCGGGTACACATCGCGCGTCGTCACTGGTGCGCAGGCTCTTGATGACGTACGCCTGAATGGGGATACCCTCTGGCTGTCGCTGCTGCCGCGCGATGCCACGAGCGCGGAGCGTGCCGCCCAACAACTGGCCCCACTGCGCGTGACCGCGTCCGCTGACATGTCAGGCACAGAGCGCACCGCCGGTCGCACCAGTGCCACCCTGACAATGGGCGACGTCCGCACGGCTGGTGCGTCCACGGTCAATGCGCTGCTCGCGCTCTTGCCATTCACCAACGTGCGCACAGCCCGTGGCGAAACCGGCCTCTCTCTCCGCGGTGCACGTCGCGAACAGGTCGCCATCACACTCGACGGGATGCCGCTCAACGATCCCGCCACGGGCATCGCCGACATCTCCGATATTCCGCTGGCGGGGCTGCAGTCGGTCACTGTCGCCCTTGGCGCCGATCCGGTCGGCACCGGTGCCGGTGCCACGGGTGGCGTACTGGCGCTCACCTCATCCGCGCAGCGCCTCGCGTCGATACGCCTCGGCTCTTTCGGACAGCAGACGGTGGAAGGCGCGTGGCACGCGTCCTCTGCCGGAGCGCTCTGGACGGCCAGCGCCGCGTGGCGAACGGCGACTAACGATTTTGCCTTCGTGAACGATGCCGGCGAAGCGCCGCAACGTGAAGCGCGCATCAACAACGACGAACAGCGCGCGACCATGTCGCTCGGCGTCATTGGGAGTCGTGCGCAGCTATCGGTGCTCGGTTCGACCAGCGAGCGCGGCATGGTCGGTCCCGCCAACGTGCGCACCTACGACGCCGACCGCTCTCACACCAATCGCCTGCTGGTGCGTGCCCAGAGCTCCGTGCGCGGCACCACGCTGTGGTCCGGCGTTCGTCGCATGCAACTGCGCTACGTCGATCCCACCCGTCCTTCGCTCGATTCACGCGCCGTGGCGTGGGCCGCCGATGCCGAATGGCGCGGTGCGGTGCATAACGTGGCGTGGCGCATGGGTGTCGGTGCGGATCACCTCACCGCGACCGGTGGTATTACGCAGCGACGCCGTCGTGGGTTCGTCGGTGTGCAGCGCGCATGGCGTGCACGAAACGACGAGCGGTGGAGCGTTGATGCTGGAGCTCGCACAGATCTCATCGAGAGCTACGGGCTCTTGCCCACCGCCTCGATCGGCGCGGAACGCCGCATCGCGCATGTTGGCGGGCGAGGGCATCTGGTGGCGTTCGCCCGCGCCGCCCAGGCGGTGCGTGTCCCCACGCTGTACGATCTGTACTTCTCGTCGCCACAGCGACTGTTCGTGCGTGCGCTCTCGCCCGAGCGGGTTGATCTCGATGTCAGCAGTGGCGTGCGTGTGGTCGCCGGCGCCGCGCGTCGCCGCGCCAGCCTCGAGGGCGCACTCGTCGCGCGCAACACACGCGACGCGATCGTCTGGTTCCCCGGCAACTTCGGCTGGAGTCCCGCCAACGTTGGCGTGGAGCGGCTCCGCGGCGTTGAGTCGCGCGCGGAAATCGTCGCAGGCATGGCGTCACTCTCGGCGTGGGTCACCGCATACGACGCCATGCTCAGCACCGGCGGCCTCCACATTCCCACGCCGTATGTGCCCCGCCTCGCCGGTGGGGCACAGCTGCAGCTGCACACACCCGCGCAACACGCCACCGTCGTGTGGCGCGGCATGGGCGCCCGGCCGTACACGGCCGGCCCACGCAACCCCGATTTCGAATTGGCTGCGCTGTCGCTCGTCGACCTCACCGTCGCGCAACAGCTGCGCGCGCTGCCGTACTGGCCGTGGCCCCGTCTCGACGCCTTGGTCGCGTTCTCCCTTGAGAATGCCGCCGATGCCTCGTGGCAGTCGGTTCGCGGTTTCCCGTCGCCCGGGCGCTCCTGGGCGATGTCGTTCACTCTGCAACGCTCTTCTCAATGATCCCGCACGTCCGCTCTCGCTCCACCGTTGGCCGTCGCGCATTCGCGCTCACCACCGCCGCACTGCTCACGTCGCTCGCCGCCTGTGGCGACGATGGCATCAGCAACAGCACGCCGCAGCCGCCACGCGGCATCATTGTGCTCGACGGCTTTATCCAGCCTGGCCTCACGTTCCTTGGGGACACGGGCAGCGCCAGCACGAAGCTCACGCTCGCGCCGGCCACCGAGTTCGACGCTGGTGGATTCACGCTGTTGCGCGATACGGTGCTCGCCGTATCGAGCCGTGGTGCTGGTGATCTGTTGTACGTCACCGATGTACGCACCTCCACCACGCGTCGCATTCAGCTCCCGACGCGCAGCAATCCGTCGCGCGCCCGACTCCTCACCGGCACCGGCGGGCAGACGCTCATCGGTGCCGCTCTGCGCGACTCGTCGAGCGTGGCGTTGGTGTCCTTCGCCGGCACCGGTACCGCCACCAGCACGCGGATCACGAACGCTGGCACGTGCCCGACCGATCTCTTTCAGTTCGATAACGCCACCTGGATCGTCGATGCCAACGCCAACTGCAAAGTGAATTACGCCGTGCAGGGCGATGTCCGTCTCATTCGTGTGCCAAACACCGGCACCGCGCGCGACACCATCGTGCTGCCGGGACTGCGTGGTTCGGGCGCCTCGGCGCTGCTCGACGGCGACGTGGCGTACATCAGCGCCGGTGGTGATGCCAGCTTCGCATCCTTCCCCTACACGCTGATCGCCACGGGTGGCATCACGAAGGTCGACCTGCGCGGCAAGCGCGTGCTCACCAGCAAGCGGATGCCGGCCAACAGTTACGGCGCCGGCACGAAACTCGGCCTCGATGGGTTCCTCTACATCTCGTTCTATCAGGATCTCGCCTCCTTCACCAATCGGATCATCAAGGTGCGCACGGCCGATCTGAGCTTTGTCACGTCGGCCACCGCCGACTGGCTCCTGCTCACCGGCGCCACCGGCACCGCCGTCACCTGCGGCAGCGCGCAGGCCGATGCCCTCGGCCGGCTGCACTGCATCCAGAACGGCACCGGGTCGGTGACCTCGCTGCTCGTGTTCAGCCCGGCCGGTACCGAGGTCCGTCGCGTGGCCGCCAATCAGGGCGGTGTGGACATGGCCCTCCGTCCGTAAGGGCCGTCGGCGGGGAGCCTGCCCAGTCGCTAAGCTCCACCCATGTCTCTGATCACCACCGACGCGATCGTGCTGCACGTCGTGCCGTATCTCGAGTCGTCGCGCATCCTGCGGCTGGCGACCCGCGAGGCTGGCGTGCTGTCGGTGGTGGCCCGTGGTGCTCGCTCGTCGAAGAAACGGTTCGGCAGTGGCGTGGACCTCTTTGCGGAAGGGCAGGCGCAGATTCAGGTCAAACCGGGGCGTGACCTCCATGCCCTCACCGCGTTCGATGTCACCCGCTCGCGGGTGGGGTTGGCCGCCGATCTGGGTCGGTTCACCGCCGCGAGCGCCCTCGTGGAGTGCGTGATGCGCGTGGTTCATGACGAGGCCGCGCCCCGGGTATATCTCGGCGTCGCCGCGGGGCTGGACACCATCGCCGAGGCCGCCGAAGGCGATACCGTGGCCCTGACCCTCGGCGTCTTCTGGCGGCTCGTCAGCGAGGTCGGCTTCATGCCGAGCCTCGATCGGTGCGCAGAGTGCCAGGCCGAGATCCCCATCGAAGCGGACGCGCGCTTCAGTCACGTCTCCGGCGGCGTCCTCTGCCCATTGTGTGCCAAAATGGCGCCCGCCAGCCGGCGACTCCCTGCCGCCGCTCGCGCGGTCATTGCCGCGTGGATCCGGGGCGATCAGCCCAACGTCGAGCCAGCCGATTGCCGCGCCCACCAGCGGCTGTTGCGCGAGTTCCTTACCCAGCACCTCCCGGACAGTCGCGACCTCCGCGCCTTTGGGGTGTGGGAGCAGGGGCGGTGGTGAGGCGATGGTGAGGCAGCCCTGAGCGACCTGGGCGCTGTTGCTTGACGGCCCCCGCTCTGCGTCCTACCTTTCGGAACGCCTGATTCCCAGGTGTGAAATCCACCTTTTACTTGGAGACTTCGACTCGCAAACCTGATTCGTCAGTCGGAGAAGCAACATGAAACGTGTGTGGGGAGCACTGGGTCTTGTGCTCGCTCTCAGCGTGATCATGCCACGGGTCGCGGCCGCGCAGGATAGTAAGCAACGCCGCATGGGAGCGACGCTCGGACAAAATTATCCGAATCCGTTCAATCCTGAGACTCGCATCCCGTTCAGTGTGGGTGATGCACCCAACTGCACCGAGCCTGGCCGGCAGTACCGCGTCAATTTGAAGGTCTACAACATGATTATGCAGGTTGTAGCGACGCCGGTGTTGCAGGGCGGAACCGGAGGGGTGGCCGGAGGTCAACCGCTAGAAAAAGTGTCTGTCCAGTGCGGCGACTATGTCGCCTATTGGGATGGCAAGGTCCAAGCAACCGGGCGGGAGGCCGCTTCGGGCGTATATCTGTACCGCCTTGAAGTGGATGGCGTGCCGCTGGTAAAAAAGATGATCGTGGTCAAGTAAAGCTGTACGTACGCGAGCACCACGAGACCCCAAACGAAGAATCACGATGGCGCGCCGGGTGGACGGACCCGGCGCGCCGTTTTGTATTCACGATCTGCTCGGCCACCGACGGTCGCGGTATCCCGCTCGAAACTCACGGCGCGTGTCTGCAGTATTGGCAGCAGAAGTGCGGCACCCTGATTGCCTCTCCAGGACACTATGATCAATCCTGACCGCCTGACCGTGAAGAGCGCTGAAGCGCTCAACGAAGCCGTTGCGCTCGCGCGTAAGGCCGGCAATCCGCTCGTCTACGATCTACACCTCCTGCTGGCCTTGCTCGCCCAGGACGAAGGCATCGTGGTCCCCGTGCTGCAGCGCGTCGGCGCCAATGTCGCCAGCGTCCGCGCCGCCGCCGAACAGGAAGCCGCCCGTTACGCCAAGCAAAGCGACGCGCAGCCGTCCTTCAGTCGCGAACTCACGCAGGTGGTCGACGCCGCCGAACAGGAAGCCAAGGCGCTTGGCGACGAATACGTCTCCACCGAGCACCTCCTGCTGGCCCTCTCCGACGCCAAGGGCACCGATAGCACCCGTGCCCTGACCACCGTCGGCGCGCACCGCAAGGCGCTCCTCGAGGCGCTCAAGCTCGTGCGCGGGTCGCACAAGGTCACCGACCAGTCGCCCGAGGGGCAGTATCAGGCGATCGAGAAGTTCACGCGCGATCTCACCGAGGCCGCGCGCAAGGGGAAGCTCGATCCCGTCATCGGACGCGACGAGGAGATCCGTCGCGTTATTCAGGTGTTGTCGCGCCGTACCAAGAACAACCCCGTGCTCATCGGCGAGCCGGGCGTTGGCAAAACCGCCATCGCCGAAGGGCTCGCCCAACGCATCATTAGTGGCGATGTGCCCGAGGGACTGCGCAACAAGAAGCTGGTGTCCCTCGACCTCGGCGCGCTCATCGCCGGCGCCAAGTTCCGCGGCGAATTCGAAGAGCGCCTCAAGTCCGTAATGAAGGAGATCACCAGCGCCGAGGGTCTGTACGTCGTCTTCATTGACGAACTGCACACCTTGGTCGGGGCCGGCAAGGCCGAAGGCAGTATGGACGCCGGCAACATGCTCAAGCCCATGCTGGCCCGTGGCGAGCTCCGCGTGGTCGGGGCGACCACGCTCGACGAGTACCGCCTGCACGTCGAGAAGGACGCCGCCCTCGAGCGTCGCTTCCAGCCGGTGTTCGTGGGTGAGCCCAGCGTCGAGAGCACGATTGCGATCCTTCGTGGCCTTAAAGAGCGCTACGAAGCGCATCACGGCGTGCGCATCACCGACGGCGCGGTCGTGGCCGCCGCGACCCTCTCGAATCGCTACATCGGTGATCGCTTCCTCCCCGACAAGGCGATCGATCTGATCGACGAAGCGGCCTCACGGCTACGTATTGAAATTGACTCGGTGCCGCAGGAGATCGACGAAGTCGACCGCCGCATCGTGCAGCTCGAGATCGAACGTCAGGCGCTACGCAAGGAGACCGATCCGGCCTCAGTCGAGCGGCGCGGCACGCTCGAAGGTGAGTTGGCCGATCTGAAAGAAAAGACCACCGGCATGCGCGCGCAGTGGCAGCAGGAAAAGGAGACACTCGGCGCCGTCGGTCGTATCAAGCAGGCCATCGAGACGGCGAAGTTCGAAGCGGAGCAGGCCACGCGTGCCGGTGACCTCAACAAGGCCGCCGAGATCACGTACGGCACGATTCCGCAGCTCGAGCGCGATATGAAAGTCGCCGAGGGAAAGCTCGGCAGTCAGGACGGTCGCCCGCAGTTTCTTAAGGAAGAAGTGGGCGCCGATGATGTGGCCGATGTGGTGGCGCGCTGGACCGGCATCCCAGTCACGCGTATGCTCGAAAGTGAGCGCGAACGGCTCACGAAGCTCGAAGATGTGCTCGCCACGCGCGTGGTCGGACAGCGTGAAGCCGTGAAGGCCGTGTCGAACGCCGTGCGCCGTTCGCGGGCTGGCCTGCAGGATCCCAATCGTCCGATCGGGTCGTTCATCTTTCTTGGTCCTACCGGTGTTGGCAAGACGGAGACCGCCAAGGCGCTTGCCGAATTCCTGTTCGACGACGAGCACGCCATGGTGCGCATCGACATGTCGGAGTACATGGAGAAGCACGCCGTGGCGCGCCTCATCGGTGCACCGCCCGGCTACGTCGGCTACGAAGAAGGCGGGCAGCTCACCGAGGCCGTGCGTCGCCGTCCGTACTCCGTGATCCTCTTCGACGAAATCGAGAAGGCGCATCCGGACGTGTTCAACATCCTGCTGCAACTGCTCGATGACGGACGGCTCACCGATTCGCAGGGACGCACCGTCGACTTCCGCAACGCCGTCATCATCATGACGTCGAATGTCGGCGGTCAGATGATCCTCGAGCGTGGACAAGCCGGCGACACGGCGTGGCCCACGGTGGAGCAGGAGGTGCTGATGGCGATGCGTGGCGTGTTCAAGCCGGAGTTCCTCAACCGCATCGACGACATCGTGGTCTTCCATCCGTTGGGTCGCAGCGATATCGATCACATCGTCGACCTGCAGCTCGCGCACCTTCGCAAGCTGCTCGCCGACCGCAAGCTTACGATCCGTCTCACCGACGCGGCGCGCACGTTCCTTGCCGACGAGGGGTACGATCCGGTGTTCGGCGCCCGTCCGCTCAAGCGCGCAGTGCAGCGCATGCTGCAGAATCCGTTGGCGCTTGCGGTGCTCGACGGCACGTTCAAAGACGGCGATGTGATCGTGGCCGATGTACAGGAAGGAACCGACGCCTTGTCGTTCCGGCATGGCGATGCCACCGATGCGGCGGCGCAGGCGGCGTTCGCGTCGTCGGCGCCGCCGTCGGGGATGCGAGGTTGAGTCACGAGGTCGGCCCAACCTCCGGCGCGCCCGTGCCACCCGAGGTGGATGCCGCGATGACGCTCGCGCTGCACGAAGCGCGAGAAGCCGCGCTGGCCGGGGAAGTCCCGGTTGGTGCGGTCGTGTTGTGCGGTGTGGACGTCGTGGCGCGCGCGCAGAACCGGATGATGCGCGACGGTGATGCGACGTCGCACGCCGAGCTCCTCGCCCTGCGCGCTGCCGCGAGCACGCTCGGCGAGGCGCGACTTACCGAATGCACGTTGGTGGTCACGCTCGAACCCTGTGCCATGTGCGCGGGGGCGATCGTGCTGTCGCGCGTCGGGGCGCTGGTGTTCGCCGCCTGGGACGAGAAGGCGGGCATGTGCGGGTCGGTGGGGGATGTGGTGCGGCATCCCAAGCTCAATCATCGTCCCCAGGTTCGAGGCGGCGTGCGGACGGCGGAATCGGGCGCGATATTAAAAGCATTCTTCGCCGCCCGACGCGGGTAGTCGCCGCGCTCCTCTTGCTCTCCACATCATGACAGAGTTTCGGCTCGCCGCTCAGCGTGCACCACACGCAATCACGCTGGTCGTTACCGGTGTCTGTGCTGCGGCACTGGCCTGCGCGTCACCCGCCGACTCGCCGTCGGTATCGGCGGCGCCGGTGGCGCCGGCGTTTCAAACCGTCTCGCTGCTGGGCGACACGCTGCGCGCGCTCCCACTCGCGGCGAATGTGCGTGAGAAGTACGCGTCCCAGCTCGCCGACGCGCAACGCGCCTACGAGCACACGCCCACTAATGTTGACTCGCTCATTTGGTATGCGCGCCGTCTGGGCTATCTGGGCCAGCTGCGCGAGTCCATCGAGATCTATACGCGCGGGATCGCGCTCTATCCCGACAACCCGTGGTTGTATCGGCACCGCGGACACCGCTACATCTCGGTGCGTGACTTCGCGGCCGCTGTGACGGATCTCGAACGCGCCACCGCGCTCGTGCAGGGAAAGCCCGACGAAATCGAACCCGATGGACAGCCGAACGCGCAGAACTCACCCATCGGGACGCTGCATTCGAATATCGGATATCATCTCGCGTTGGCGCACTATCTCATGGGCGACTTTACCGCCGCCGCGCGGGTGTCGCAACTCGAAGTGAACGCGGCCACGAATGACGACCGTCGCGTGTCGATGGCGCATTGGCTCTACATGTCGCTGCGCCGGTCGGGTCGGGATGCCGAGGCCGCGCAGGTGCTGGTACCCATCACGCGCGACATGACGATCATCGAGAATCAGGCGTATCATCGCTTGATGCTGCTTTACAAAGGTGAATTGCCGGCCGATTCCGTGCTTACCGCCGCTCCGAGCGGCGAGCTGTCCGTGAAGGACGCGTCGGCGGCGTACGGTGTGGCCAACTGGCACTGGTACAACGGGCGGAAAGCCGAGGGCGAGGCGCTGTGGCGGCGCATCGTGGAAGGCGGCCAGTGGGGCGCGTTCGGCACCGTCGCGGCCGAAGCGGAGCTGGCGCGGATCACGGCGCCTCCGGCGTCGTGAGGTCGGGCCCAACCCTTGAATCGGGTCCGCTCGCCGATTAGCTATCCAGACTCTGCGGGATCCGGGCGGCGCGTGGTAGGCCAGCCCGGATGAAGAGCACAAAACTGGCAGCAGCTTTGTGACATTCTTCTCGTGGGACAGGTGGCTGAGTGGTTGAAGGCACCGGTCTCGAAAACCGGCGTACCGGCAACGGTATCGTGAGTTCGAATCTCACCCTGTCCGCTGCAGCAGGTGCTGCATGTGTGACACGTCAGCGAGCAGGATCAAGGCAAGGACGCGCCGTCGTGGACCCCCGCGCCGGCGCGTTCGTCTATCAGGAAGCAGCGGTAGGTGCAGTCCCAGGATGGATGGCCGAGTGGTTTAAGGCGCACGCCTGGAAAGCGTGTGTGCGTGAAAGCGTACCGTGAGTTCGAATCTCACTCCATCCGTATCGCGGGCGCCCCATTCTCCACCGGAGAGTGGGGCGCTTTGTATTCCCACCAAGCAAGCGGCGGCCCTCGGAAACGAGAAAAAACACGGGGGCGTCTACCACGCCCCCGTGTCCTCCTCCCTGTACGCACGGTCCCGCGTGAAACGACTAAGGGTTACGGTCGATGCACACACCCGCGCCCGCGTTCGGGTTGTTCGTCTCCGCCAACGGCAGCGGTAACGTCACGTCGGTGCCGTAGTTGCCACCCTTGTGCCTATGCGGAGCGCTGGTCGTGAAAGAAACTGACCGCCACGCCGCGAGGCATCGGACAGCCGGCAAAAGCGGTCGAAGCGTTCCAATGGGCCGTTAACGAGATGCAAAAGCGTTACAAGTCGGTAGATATCGCGTGGGGCGAGGTGCACCGCGTACGGCGGGGGACCGTGAACGAGCCGGTCGGAGGCTGCAGTGGGGCCCTCGGCTGCTTCCGGGTGCTCACCTACGAGCAACTCCCCGACGGCACCCGCGCGGCCAATTCCGGTGACGGCTGGATTCTCGCCGTGGAGTTCGGCGCGCAGGCGCCCCGCGCGTACTCGATTTTGGCGTATGGGCAGAGCGCCGACTCCACCTCGCCGCACTACAGCGATCAAGCGGCCATGTTTGCTCGCGGCCCTCGCCGCGACGCTCGCCCCCGGGCTCACGCTGTCGGCGCAAGCCAACGCCAAGGGCAAGACCACCGCGAACGCGGCCGTGCCGTTGGCAATGTCCGCCATCAAGCGCACCGATCTCGAGCGGGATCTCTACGCGATGGCCGGTGACGGCATGCGCGGTCGTGAAGCCGGTACGCCCGATGAAATGCGCGCGTCCATTTGGGTCGCCGAGCAGATGCGCCAAATCGGCGTGAAGCCGATGGGTGAGGACCAGAGCTACTTCCAGTGGTTCAACATGGTGCGCACGCGCGTCTCCACCGTGTCCACCACCGGTGCCCTCGGTGATAAGGCACTCGTGGTCTGGAAGGATTTTGTGCCACTGGGGTCGGCCAACGCCGATGTCAGCGCCCCGATCGTGTGGCTCGGTACCGGTGCGGACTCCACCATCGACGTGCGTGGCAAGATCGCTGCCCTACAGATCACGACGCCGCTAGCCGCGTCGATTCGCACCACCACTAATTCAGCCGAAGTGCGGTACGCCAACGCGGCGATCGCCGCCGCAACGCAGCGGGTCCAGCGGCGCGGTGCCGTGGCTATCCTCCTCGTGGCCGACTCCATCACCGACGTCGCGTTCGACGGACTCGGCGTGCTGCGCGAGCGCGGCACGTACGACGTCGACGGCGGCGCGCCTCGCTTCGCCGGTCAGGCCACTCAGGCCGCCCGTCCGCAGTCCGCGCGCAGCGCGCCCACGCCGTCGTTCCTCGTGCGTGGGACGATGGCGGCCGCGCTCAAGGCCGGCGCCACCGCCGAGATGCACGTGCGCGTCGAACACTTCATGACGCCATCCAGCAACATCATCGGCGTCGTGCGCGGCACCGATCCGAAGCTGCGCGACGAATACGTGCTGTATAGCTCGCACCAGGACCACGACGGCGTGCGCTATGTCATCGCGGGTGATTCCGTGTGGGCTGGTGCCGACGACAATGGCACCGTCAGCGTCGCGCTCCTCGCGATCGCCCGCGCCTTCGTGAAGCAGCCCGGCAAGCGTTCGGTGCTCTTCGTGTATCACGGCGCTGAAGAGCGGGGCCTGCTCGGTTCGCGCTATCATGCCGCGCATCCGGTCGTACCCCTGCAAAACATCGTGGCCGTTCTCAACGGCGATATGATCGGCCGCAATAACCCCGATTCAGCCAGCCTGCTCGGGATCCAGCCGCCGCATCGCAATTCCACGGAACTGGTCGACATGGCGCTGCGAGCCAACACCCTCACGGGTGCCTTCAAGCTCGATTCAATCTGGGATCGGCCCACGCATCCGGAAGGATGGTATTTCCGCAGCGATCATGTGCCGTACGCGCGGCTCAACGTGCCCGCCGTCATGTACTCCACGAACCTGCATCCCGACTATCACACGCCGCGTGACAAGCCGTCGGCCATCGATTATCCGAAGCTCACGCGCATGACGCAGTGGATGTACCTCACTGGCTGGTATGTGGCGACGACACTCAAGCGCCCCGCCATCGATCCCGGATTCAAGCTCGAGCGCTAGGACCGCCGTGACTCATCGGTGATCGGGAGAGGGACCCGTTTGCGTTCTCCCTTCTCGCTCTCCATTTTCACATGTACCCCTCGGCATCGGTCCGGGGCGTCACCTATCTAGGAGGATGTGCGATGCAGGCATTCGTGCGCCGCATGCTGGCCCCGGTGTTGACCATCACTGCGCTGTCGTTCACCGCAACCATCGCCAGCGCGTTTACGGGACAGCCGAAGCCCCAGCTGTCCATTGAAGCCGAGCGGTCGCCGCAGGGCGCTCGCATTACCTTCAAGGGTAAGAACTGGCCGGCCGCGGCCCGCATCAAGCTCACCGCCACGCGGGCGCCGGCTTCGACGAAGCCGCAGGATTTCGGGATCATCGATGCCGACAGCACCGGGACGTTCACCGTGCGCAAGGTGGCCATCTGCACCACGCAGAACCAGGAAGACGGAGCGCTTGAAACCGTCACCTTCACCGCCGCCGATTCGGCGACCGGTGTCAAGGCCACGGCGACCGCCCGCGGAAACGCGTGGGTCTGCCAGTAAGCTGAATCGCTCTCCACGCATGTCTCGCGGTGTTGCCCCTCGGGCAACACCGCGATCGTGTACCCGCCCTCGATTCTTCCCGGCCGAGCCGCGTCATATTCGGGATCGTCGTCTGCCCCATCTTCTCGCCGGCCGATGCGGTGGGGGCCGACCTCAACCTTTTTGCCCGCCGAGAGAGAGTCTGGTCGCCGATGGGTCTGTCGTCGCATTCTTGCCCCACCTCGGGTGGAAGGCGCGCAACACAAGCAGGCCCCTCTTCAACCGGTCGAGACGCCACTACCCGCAAAATCCGGCCGATTTCGGGTCGGAGCGGCTCAGCGCGTCACGTGGCCACGAGGGAGGCCGCCGGCACGCTGCCGCCGCGCCGCCATCACGAGTGGGAAGCCGGTGAGGCGCCTGAGACGGGCAGGGCCGCGCTATATTGCGACTATGCCTCGAAAGCCTTCCATCGTCCTTGATGCCCGCGCGCTCGATCGCACCCTGCGTCGCATGGCCGACCAGATCGTCGAGCTGAATGCCGGCACCGACAACTTGGTGCTCGTCGGAATCCAGCGCCGCGGTGTGCAGCTCGCCGAGCGTATCGTGCGTATGATCAAATCGCAGGAAGGCGTCGATATCAGCAGCGGCGCGCTCGATATCACGCTGTACCGCGACGATCTGCAAACCGTCGGACCACGCCCCGTCGTCGGCGCCACGCAATTGCCGTGGACGCTCGACGACCAACACGTCGTCATCGTCGACGACGTGCTCTACACCGGACGCACCGTGCGCGCGGCGCTTGACGAACTGGCAGATTTCGGACGTCCGGCCCGCATCGCCCTCGCGGTGCTGATCGATCGTGGCGGACGCGAACTCCCCATTCACGCCGACGTCGTCGGTCGAAAGGTCGAAGTGCTTCCCGACCAGCGCGTTGATGTGTTCATCGAAGAACTCGACGGTCGCGATGAAGTGCTGATCGCGGCTCGCGACGACGAGGCCTGAGACCATGCCTGGCCCACTCGGCAAAGATCTCCTCGGACTGGCGCCGCTCTCGGCCGATCAGATCCGACTTGTGCTCGATACCGCCGTGCCGTTTCGCGAGATCTCGGAACGCGCGATCAAGAAAGTGCCGACCCTGCGCGGCGCCACGATCGTCAACCTGTTCTTCGAAGCGTCCACGCGCACGCGCATTTCGTTCGAGTTCGCCGAGAAGCGCCTCAGCGCCGACACGGTCAACGTGGCGTCGGCCGGCTCCAGCGTTTCGAAAGGGGAAACCCTGGTCGACACCGCGCGCAATCTCGAAGCGATGAAGATCGACATGGTCGTCATCCGTCACGGCGCCTCAGGCGCTGCGCAGTTTCTCGCCGAGCGCATCGAGTCTAACGTCATCAACGCCGGCGACGGCACCAACGAGCATCCCACACAGGGGCTGCTCGACCTGCTCACGCTGCGCAATCACCTCGGTGACCTCGCGGGGCGTCGCATCTGCATCGTCGGGGACGTGCTCCACTCGCGCGTCGCTCGCTCCAACATCTGGGGCCTCACCAAGCTCGGCGCCGAAGTCGCCGTCTGCGGCCCGCGGTCGCTCCTCCCCAACGCCATCGGCGAAATGGGCGTGACCGTCTTCGATCGCATCGAAGAAGCGGTCGAGTGGGCCGACGCCTTCAACGTCCTGCGATTGCAGCTTGAGCGCATGCAGGCCGGTTACATCCCGTCGTTGCGCGAATACAATCGCGTCTACGGCGTCACCCGTGCGCGGCTCGAGAAGGCGCCGCGCGATATCCTCATCCTGCACCCCGGCCCGATGAATCGCGGCGTGGAAATCGACTCTGATGTGGCCGACGGGCCGCACTCGGTGATCCTTGATCAGGTCACCAATGGCGTGGCGGTCCGCATGGCCGTTCTCTATCTGCTGGCCGGCGGCAAGCCGGAACTCGCCGAAGCGGCGAAGAAGGGAGGCGCATGAGTCAGGACCTGCTGCTGCGCGGCGGACGCATTGTCGATCCGTCGCAGGGCATGGACACCATCGGTGACGTCCTGCTGCGCGATGGACGAGTCGAGGCCTGCGGCACCGGCATCGGAACCCCCGATGGCGCCGACGTCATCGACGTCAGCGGCATGGTGGTCACGCCCGGTATGATCGATGTGCACATCCATCTGCGCGAACCGGGTCGTGAAGACGTCGAAACCATCGCCACCGGCGCCCACAGCGCCGCGGCCGGTGGATTCACCGGCGTCTGTGCCATGCCCAACACCAAGCCCGTGACCGACAATCAAGCCGTCGTCGGCTTCGTGAAGCGGCAGGGTGAAGCCGCTGGGTTTGCGCGCGTCTATCCGTACGGCGCGATCTCGGTGGGGCAGAAGGGCGAGACGCTGGCCGAAATCGCCGAGATGGTCGGCGCTGGCGCCGTCGCCTTCAGCGATGACGGCCGGCCGGTCGAAAGCGCACAGCTCATGCGCAGCGCGCTCGAGTACGCCCGAGCGTTCAACGTCCCCCTCGCCGAACACTGCGAGGACATGACGCTCGCACATGGCGGCAGCATGAACGAAGGGATCATGAGCGCGAAGCTCGGCCTCAAGGGCATCCCCGCCGAAGCCGAAGAGATCTACGTCATTCGCGACATTCTCCTCGCCAAGCGCACCGGTGGGCACATCCATCTGTGCCATCTCAGCACCAAGGGCTCCGTCGAGCTCGTGCGCTGGGGCAAGGAGCGCGGAATCAACGTCACGTCGGAAGTCTGCTCGCACCACATCTCGCTCACCGAAGCGGCGGTCGAAGGCTACAACACCAACGCGAAGATGAATCCGCCGCTGCGCACTGCGGCCGATGTCGAAGCGCTGCAGCAGGGACTCGCCGACGGCACGATCGATCTGCTCGTCACCGATCACGCCCCGCATCACTACGACGAGAAGGAACGCGAATTCGCCGATGCCCCCAACGGCATCGTCGGACTCGAAACCGCGCTGGGCATCAACTGCACGTATCTGCTGCATCGCGGCATCATGACGATGTCGCAGATGGTCGATGCCATGAGCTGTAAGCCGGCCAAAGTCTTCCATCTGCCGGGTGGTACCCTCGCGCGGGGCAGCCTCGGCGACGTCACCGTGTTCGATCCGAATCGCACCTGGACCGTCGATCCGAAGACGTTCAAGTCGAAGGGCCGGAATACGCCGTACGGTGGCCACCAGCTCACCGGACAGGCTCGCCTCACGGTCGTCGGTGGTCGCGTGGTCTATCGCGCCAGCTGAGGCCACGGTGACGGAAGAGCAGGGACTGCGCGTCATGCTGGCCGCCGCCTGTCGGCGACTGCATGCGCGCGGCCTCCTGGCCGGGGCGGAGGGAAACCTCTCCTGCCGGTTGCCCAACGGCGACGTGTTGGTCACCGCCAGCGGCGTCGATAAAGGCGCCATCGATCACACCCACGTCCTCCGGGTACATGCCGATGGCGCGCTCTGGCGCGAGGCGCGAGCGCACGCACCGACGGGTGACCCCCAGCCGAGTGACACGACGCGTCGCCCCTCGTCCGAATTGGGGATGCATCTCGCCTGCTATGCGGCGCGCGCCGACGTGCAGGCGATCGTGCATGCCCATCCCCCGGCAGCCACCGGGTTTGCCGCCGCCGGAATTCCGATCCCCGCCGACGTCTTGCCGGAGTTGCCCGTCGTGGTTGGACCGATCGCGATGGTGCCCTATGGGCGTCCAGGCACGCCGGCCCTTGCCGACGCCATGCGTCCATTTCTCGCGTCACACGAAGTGTTCCTGTTGGCGAATCATGGGGTAACCGCCCTCGGTCGATCCATCGAGGACGCGTTGCTGCGCATGGAAAGTGTGGAGCAATCCGCCCGTATCCTCGCCGTGGCCCACCTGTTGGGCGGGGCGAAGTCGCTCCCCCCAGTTGAAGCGGCTGTACTTGCTTCACTGCATCCCCGCTATGAGGATACAGCTCGGACGAACATCGGCTGAATCTCCGTTGGCGACCCGCGTGACACGCGGTCGTAATGCACCGCAGCCACCTTCGTCTGATTCACATCTGGAGTCGGTTCGTTCATTTAGCAGCGCCCTCACATAACGGAGTCTCGCGCAGTGTCCATCGACGAAGTCCGGTCGCTCGTTGCCGAGCGGCAACGCTATGATGACTGGTTGACCGCGCTCGACGGGCGTCGTGCGGAAACGCCAAGCCATGTGTTCGATCGCGTGTATCGCGATTATGTCGCGCGTCGCGATGCCGTCATGGCGCAACTCCGCGAGCACGTCGGTGCGCTCGCGACGCACGGCACTGAGCTCGGTCGCCGGCTCAGCACCCTCGAGGCGGAATTAACCGCCCTCGAAGACGAGCGGGTCGAGGCCATGCTGCGCACCGCGGTCGGCGAGTACGACGGCAATCGCTGGGAGACCGTGCGGCAGGACGTCGAAGCAAAGATCGCCTCCCTCGGCGAGCAGCGTGGCGGCCTCCTCGCGGGTGTCGACGAAATCCGCACCTTGCTGGCCAGCGCGACGAGTGAGCCGCCAGCGGCGGATGTCGAAGTGCCCGCCCAGGCCGCGGTCGAGGACATCGCCGTCGAGGACATCGTGGAGGAGGACATCGCGTACGGCGCCTCGTCCATCGCGTCGCCGTCCTCGCCGAACGCCAGCGCCGAGACGGCCGCTTCGGCGCCGCCCGTACCGGTAAACGCCGACGAGACCTTCGATGACCTGGCGTTCCTGCGGTCGGTCAACGACCCCACGGCGCCCACCTCGTCGCCCAGCGCGTCGTCGGTTCTCACGGCCGCACCGTCCAACGACCCGCTCAAGACCCTCCGCTGCACCGAATGCGGCACCATGAACCTGCCCACCGAGTGGTACTGCGAACGCTGCGGCGGCGAACTCGCCGCGTTGTGACGCGAAGGCGATCGCGAAGGCGATCGCCACAACGACGAAGGGCCGGACTCACTGAGTCCGGCCCTTCGTCGTGCAACGTGTGCGATAAACCCTTAGGCGGCCTTGTTGGCGGCCTTCGCCATCTTGCTCTTCTGACGAGCAGCGGCGTTCGGATGGATGAGTCCCTTGCGCGCCGCACGATCAAGCAGCGAAACGGCAGACAGGCGATCATCGGCACCAGCGGCAGCGAGCTTCGCCCGCTTGACGGCGGTACGCAGCGCCGAGCGCTGCGCACGATTGCGCACCGCAGCCGCACGCGACTTTCGCAGGTCTTTCTTCGCGGACTTGATATTCGGCACGAAAACTCCCCAGCAGGTAGAATCGGTAAGTTCGGAAACGACAGTGAGATAGGGCGACGCCCCAGACCACTGCGGACAGACCGGAAAACATAGCCGAAAAGATGCCACGGGTCAAGAACCTCCAGCATCTCCGGCCATTCGCCACGCTTTGACACCCGACCGGTGCAGGGCTACCTTCCAGTTCATACTTGCTTGCATTCGCGTCCTGCGCGCCCGCCGGCCGACCCCTGACGCCCCTTCCCAATCGCCGCTGCGGTGGATTCTACACAGCAACTCGTCCTCATCGCACCCGTGCTGCTCTTCTCGATGGTCGCCCACGAGTATGCGCACGGCTATGCGGCGTTGAAGCAAGGGGACATGACGGCGTACCAGCTCGGGCGCATCACCTGGAATCCCCTCAAACACATCGATCCGTTCATGACCATCATTCTCCCGGTCATGCTCGCGCTCATCGGTGCGCCCATTTTCGGCGGGGCTAAGCCCGTCCCCGTCAATCCTCGCAACTATCGCCACTACCGTCGCGGTGACATCATCGTTTCGCTGGCCGGCGTCGCCACCAACGTCGCCATCGCGCTGTTGATTGTGCCCCTCATTGTCGGCGTCGGGCTGCTCGGACAGTATCTTCCGTCACTCATCAGACCCCTCGGCGTGCTGCAACAAATGCTGGCCGCCGGTATCTTCATTAATCTGATTCTCGCGGCCTTCAATCTGATCCCGATTCCGCCGCTCGATGGATCGCACGTCTTCAAGTATCTCCTGCCCCCGAAGTGGTCGTTGCAGTACCAGCGCCTCGGGGGAGTCGGCCTGCTCCTGCTCTTCGCCGTGCTCTCGTTCGCCAGACCTCTCGTGAATATCTGGCTGGCGCCCGCCTACATCCTGCGGACGCTGGCTGAGCAGTTCTACTTCCCGTACATGCTGCCAAACCCCTTCGCGTGAAGGCCGCGTGATCGCTCCGAATTTCCGCCACGCCGAACATTCGGCGACCCCCTTTGTCGTCGAGCTAAGCCATTTCACCGGCCCGCTCGATCTGCTGCTGTCGCTCATCCGCGATGAACAGCTCGACATTTACGACATCCCGGTTGCCCGCATTGCGGAGCAGTTCCTGGCGCGCATCAGCACGCTCGGACTCGACGAAGCGGCTGATTATCTCGAGATGGCCGCGCGACTACTCCGCATCAAGGCGCAGATGCTCCTGCCGCGGGCTGAGGGCGAGGAAGCGTGGGAAGATCCCCGCGCCGAACTCGTGCGCCGCCTGCTCGAGTATCAGCAGATGCGCGAGGTCGTCGATCTCCTCGAGCGTCGTGGCGAGGAGCGTCGGCATCAGTTCCCCCGTCGTTGGGTGCCGCAATCCGTCGACATCACGCCCATCAACGCGCCCCTCTCGCTCTCCCTCGGAGAGCTGCTGGCGGCGGTCGATCGCGTGCTGCGCACGACCAAGGAACCCGCGCTGCATGAAGTCATTCCGCGCGCCCTCGATGTCGCTGGTGCCATGATGACGGTCCGTGCGGTGCTCGCCATGCGCCGTTCGGCCCGCTGGTTCGATATGGTCGGTCGTGACGCCGAGCCCTGGCAGATCCTGTCGGTGCTGCTCGCGTTGCTTGAAATGGCGAAGCTCGGTGAACTGCGGATCGCGCAGCATCACGCCTTCGCCTCTGTGGAGATCTGTCGTGACGCCGTTAGCGAAGCTGCTTGAAGCCGCCCTGTTCGCCGCCCCGCGCCCCATTCCCATGGAAGCGCTGGCGGCGTTGGACGTTGAGTCGAGTCCTGCCGCGGTAGCGGCGGCGCTCGATGCCCTGCGCGAGCATTACGACGTCGATGGACATGGCGTCGAGCTGGTCGAGCAGGGAGGCGGCTGGCAAATCCTCACACGCGCCGAGTTCGCCGAAGCCATCGAGCGCGCCCAGGTCGCCGTGCGTCCGCAGCGACTCTCGGCCGCTGCGCTCGAAACGCTGGCCATCATTGCGTATCGCCAGCCCATCGGCCGTGCCGAAATCGAAGAAATCCGCGGTGTCGCCGTGGGCTCCGTCCTGAAGTCGCTGCACGAGCGCGGGCTCATCGACGTCGTCGGACGCAGCGAGGGCATCGGCCGGCCGCTGCTGTACGGAACCACCTCGCAGTTCCTCGAGCAGTTTGCATTGCGACACTTGGAAGAGCTCCCCCGCGCCGACGAGTTGGCGATTGCCCTGCGTGGCGCCGGTAACACCGCCGTCGTGCCCGAGTGACGACGCCCCCCAAAAAGACCGCCGCCGAGAAGAAGGGCGAGTACCGACGCGGCACGCAGAAGAAAGCCGCCAAGGGGCCGTCTGCGCGCGGCGCCGCCGCCCGCGCCGCCAACGAGAAGCGTGGCGTCCCCTCCGTCGCCAAGCCCAAGCCGCCGCGCGAGCGGAGCGTACGCGACACCGCCTCTCGCGACACCGCCTCACGCGAAAAGCCCAAAGCGCCTAAGCCGGAGGGGCGCGCGCCGGGAGCGGCCCGCCCCGCACGCGATCGGAGCGAGGCCGGTTCCTCTAAGCGCCGTCCCAAGCCACAGCGCTCGGCGGAGGCGCCGCCGTCTAAGGCCGGTGGCACCGTCAAGGCCGATCGCGAAGGCCCCATGCGTGTGCAGCGGGCCCTCGCCCGCGCCGGCGTGGTGTCGCGCCGAGGAGCCGATCAGGCGGTGGCGGACGGGCGAGTGCAGGTGAACGGCGCGATCGCCACCGTCGGACAAGTCGTCGATCCGTTCCGCGACGTGATCATGCTCGACGGAACCCCCGTGATCACCCGCGTGACGTCGCATACGTGGATCGTGCTGCACAAGCCCGCCGCGGTGATGACCACGCGAAAGGATCCGGAGAAGCGCACCACCGTGTTCGATCTCGTGGACGACGTCCCAGGACTCGTGTACGTCGGTCGTCTCGATTTCATGACCGAAGGCGTCCTGCTGCTCACCACCGACGGACGCGCCGCGCACGCGCTCACACACCCCAGCAATGAGGTGGAGCGCACGTACGTCGCCACGGTGCGAGGGGATGCCGTCACCGCCGCCAAGGTCGCTCGCCGTGGCGTCGAGCTCGACGACGGCCTCGTCATCCCCCGTGAAGTGGTCGCCCACCCGCTCGGTGGACGGCGCTGGGCCCTCGAGATCACCATCGCTGAAGGCAAGACGCACGAAGTTCGTCGCCTCTGTGAGGCGCTCGAACTCGAAGTGGAGCGTCTCGTGCGCACACGGTTCGGTCCCGTTCGACTCGGGGATCTGCCGTCGGGCGGGGCCCGAGCCCTCAACAGCACCGAGCGGGAAGTCCTCGAAGCGCTCATGGTCGGCGGTAAGTAGTTCAGTCGGAACGAGCCAGCGGGCCACCAGCGGGAACCGCGTAAGGGAGCAGACCGGACGCTGTCGGGTATGCTCGACAGAACGCGCCACTACAAAGAGGAGCAGCCGATCGTGACCACGAGCGTTGCCGCGTCGCAGGACACGGCCCTGGTGCAGGGGGTCCT